>JBQTGV010000085.1:0-6378 GCA_052390515.1 Candidatus Eiseniibacteriota bacterium
CGCGTGGCCTGCGCACCCGCTGCGGAACTCGCGCGGGCCCCGTCCTCGGGGCGCCGCGTCGCGAGGACTGTCTGAGCCCGGGCAGGCCATCGACTCGACCCGCCTGCACAAGCTCCGAACGGACCCAACTACCGACCCTCGACGGTCCCTTGACCGCGCCTCCCCTGATCCGTAGAATCCCGCGGTCGAATTCCAGAGAATTCCGAGAACCGGGGGCCCGAGCCTTGCCGCAGCACAAGTCCGCCGAGAAGCGCATCCGCCAGAACAAGAAGCAGAACCCGTACAACCGTGCGGTGAGGAGCGTCCTCAAGACCAGCACGAAGAAGTTCCACGCGGCCGAAGGCGAGGATCTGGATCAGGCCTTCCGCGAGGCCGTGTCCGAACTGGATCGTGCCGCCAAGAAGGGCGTCATTCCCAAGTCCCGCGCGGACCGCAAGAAGAGCCGCCTCGCGCTGGCCATGAACCGCAAGAAGGCCGCGGCGTAGAGCCCGCTCAGCCGCTCCGCTCCAGCCCTTCCCGGATGCGACGGGTGACCCGCTCGACGAGCGCGTCCTCGTCGATCGCCTCCTCGGGCTCGCCGACGGCGCAGCCCGCCAGCCCCTCGCGCACGCCGTAACGACCCCGCGCCTCGATCAACTCGCGCACCTGCGATGGATCGAGCTGCTGCGCTCCGCCGAGAAGCCTCGCCACCAGCAGGATGCGGGCGGAGTGCTCGACCGTCTCCATCGCCTGGTGGGCGATGCGCACGTCCGGCCCCACGGTGACCGCCCCGTGGTTCTCCAGCAGGAACGCGTCGTGCCGCGCGATCACCGGGTCGAGCGACTCCTGCAGCGCCGGCGTCCCCGGAGTGGCGTAGCGCGTCAGCGGCACCTGTCCCAGCCCCACGATCACCTCCGGCAGCACGCACTCGGAGAGCGCGACGCCCGCGGCGGCGAATCCGGTCGCGACCGGCGGATGCGCGTGCACGACGGCGCGCACGTCGGGGCGAAGATCGTAGATGCGCAGGTGCATGCCGGTCTCGGTGGACGGGTGGCCGCGTCCCTCGATGCGGCGTCCGGCGCGATCGATCAGGATCAGATCCTCCACGCCGACGTCGCCCTTGCGCACGCCGGACGGGGTGATGACGATCGACCGGTCGGAGACGCGCACCGAGATGTTGCCGTCACGTCCGCCGACGTAGGCCCGCGCGTCGATCTTGCGGCAGACGTCGACGATGTCCTGCTTGATCTCGTGCAGCGCTCTCACGAGTAGCTCCGGATCTCGTCGACGATGCCCACCACCACCGTGCGGATCGGCGGTTGATCGAGCGAGAGCACCTGTCCAGCGGAGTTGCCCTCGTCCAGCACCAGCACGCGTTCGCCGAAGCCGGCGGCCACCGAGTCCACGGCCAGGTAGGTCTCGCCCTTCGCCTCGCCGTGTTCGTCGAGCGCGCGCACGATGAGGATCTTGCGGCCCGCGAGGTGCGCGTCCTTCGCCGTGGCCCACACGCGTCCGATCACGCGGGCGATCTTCACGGCTCGTCCACCTCCGATCCGTCGACGAGCCCCAGGATCGCCGCGTCCAGCGGGGCGAACTTGCCGGGGAACGCCTTCGCCGCCTCCCGCGCGCGCACGAAGAACACGCGATCGCCCTCCCGCACCGAGACCGCCGCCGCCGCGACGAGCGGCTCGCCGACCTCGCCGCCGGCCTCGTCCAGCGGCTGGATGACGCGCAGCGGGATCCCGTGCAGCGTCGGATCCTTGGCCGTCGCCCAGACGGTGCCGATCACGCGCGCGAAGTTCACCCGTCCTCCCCGGCGAGGCCGCGCGGCGTGCGCAGCAGCGTACGCGCGACGTGGCGCGCCAGGCGCTCCTCCGGTCCGGTCAGGATCTCGGTGCGAACGTGCGTTCCGCGGCGGTCCACGAGCACGCGGGCCGCTTCCACTCCCGCCTGCACCGCGCCCACGGTACCCGTCATCGTGAAGAAGCCCTTCCCGCCGATTCCGCGTCCCGGCGCGATCTCCAGGAGGCTCACGTCCGCCGCCTTCGCCGCCGCGTCCGCCCCGATGATCGCGGAGGCCACCGTGGTCGTCTCCACGATGCCGAGCGCGGCGCCCACCTTCACGTCCCCTTCCGGACGGCCGATCGCCGGAGCCACGTCCGGGTGCACCCGCGCGAGCAGCAGCTCGTCGGCCAGCGTGTCCCCCGCCACCGCCCGCCCCGCGCCGAGCGACGCCTCCACCTCGGCCACACCGCCGGAGAACACCACCAGGAATTTGCCGGACGAGATCGGGCAGGCCTCGATCAGGTGGACGGTCGCGGCCTTCAGCACCTCGTCGGCCGCGCGCACCCCGGCGGCGATCGAATGCGTCTCGAGCAGACCGAGCGCGTCGCCCGGGAGCTTCACGTCGCCGCCCCTTCCCCGGCTCGCACGGAGATCAGACGATCCGGAAGGAGTCGACGAGCGTGCAGCGGCGCGGCCGGGTGAAGCTTCTCGCCGTCGTCATGCCCTCGCCGGTGGGGCTGGCGATGGTGAAGCTCGTATGCCCTTCGCCGCCGTGCCCGAGTCCGTTGTAGTTGGGACCGTTCTTCACGAAGATGGAGCAATCGCAGACCCGAGCCATGCGCGACAGCTTCTCCACGTTGCGCGAATACATGGACGCGGTATGGAAGCAGCCGCTCTCCATCTCCCTGGCGAGGTCGATCGCCGTGTCGACGTCGCGCGCGCGGCAGATTCCGATCACCGGCATCATCAGTTCGGTCCACAGGAAGGGATGTCCCTCGTCCACCTCGGCGATGAGCAGGCGCGTGTCCCGCGGGCCGTTCACGCCGGCCGCTTCCAGGATGACGCCGGCGTTCTTGCCGATCAGCTCCCGGTTCTGCGGGCTCTTGCGCCGCGGCCCGCGGTCCTCCGCGAGGATCGTGCGGCGCACCGCGTCCAGCTCGCGACCCTCCAGCAGGTAGGCTCCCTGCTGGACGAGCTTCCCGACCAGCTCCTTCGCCACGCGATCGACCGCGATCACTTCCTTCTCGTCGGTGCACACGATGTTGTTGTCGAACGACGCTCCGAAGTAAATGCCGCGCGCCGCGCGGTCCAGGTCAGCGGTCGTGTCCACGACGACCGGAGGATTGCCGGGGCCCGCGGTGATGGCGCGCTTCCCCACGCTCATCGCCTCCTTGACCACCGCTCCCCCGCCGGTGACGACGATGAGGCGCACCATCTCGTGGCGCATGAGCGCCTGCGTCGCCTCGATGGACGGCTCCGCGATCGTGGTGAACACGTTCGGCGGACCGCCTGCGGAGCGCACCGCCTCGTCCATCCACACGATCATCCGCCGCGAGATCTCGCGCGCTCCGGGATGCGGGGCGAAGACCGTCGCATTCCCTCCGGCCAGCATGCCGATCCCGTTGTTGACCACCGTCTCGGACGGGTTCGTCGAGGGCGTGACCGAGAGGATGACTCCGAAGGGGGCGCGCTCTTCCAGGGTGAGACCGTGATCGCCGGAGCGTGCGGCCGAGGTGAGGATCTCCGTTCCCGGCGTCTTCCGCCCCACCAGGAGGTTCTTCTGGATCTTGTCCTCGACGCGCCCCAGACCGGTCTCCTCGACCGCGAGCCGGGACATCTCCTCGACGTGGTCCTCCACGGTGCAACGGATCGCCGCGATCATCGCATCGCGGGTCTCCAGGGGGATCTCGCGCAGATCCTGGAAGGCGCGCCGCGCCGCGGCGGCGGCTTCGTCAACGCCGTCGAACACCGGGCCGCGGGAGCCGCCGCCCGGTCGGGTGCGGGCTCGTCCGGGCGAACCGTCCTTCGCCGGCGTGCGGGCCGCGCTGTCCTGTTCCAGGCGCTTCAGGACCCGCTCGACGATGGAGTCGATCCGGCGGGTGTCCAGCGTCACGCGGCTCCTCTCCGGCTCAGAGCGCTTCCGACTTCGACTTGTCGTACCGGATGCGGCCGCCGGCCTCGACGGCATCCACGATCGCCATGATCACGGCGTCCACCGGCTTGTCCTGGGTCCTCGCCGTCAGCCGCGCGGAGCTTCCCGCCGCGGTGAGCACGATCTCCCCCGGGCCGGCACCGACGACGTCCACCGCCACGGTGAACGCCCCGGTCGGACGCAGGTCCAGACCGACGCTCTCCACGATCTGCAGCTTGAAGCCGTCGAGCCGCTCTTCCTTGCGCGTGGCCACCACCGTGCCCACGACCCGGCCCAGCGTCACGAGACTCTCCCGGAGATCACGACCGCACGGGCTCGGCGGTCCTCCCGATGATGGGCATGGCTTCTTCCACGTTCGAATGCGGACGCGGAATCACGTGCACCGTGACGAGCTCGCCGACCTTGTTCGCCGCGGCGCTGCCGGCGTCGGTCGCGGCCTTCACCGCGGCGACGTCACCGCGCACGATCGCGGTCACGTAGCCTCCGCCGATCTTCTCGTAGCCCACCAGTCGCACGCGCGCCGCCTTGACCATCGCGTCCGCGGCTTCCACCAGGGCGGCGAAGCCGCGCGTCTCGATCATCCCCAGAGCTTCCGTCGTCTCCAACTCGACCTCCCCGCAGGTCCAGCGAACTGCCCGACGCGGGCGGTTCCGCACGTCCTAGCCTGTCCTATCCGATCGGGGCCGGCGCTGTCAATCGAAGGGGTTCCCTGGGCCGCCGAGGCACCGCCGCGAGCCCGGGCCGAAATGGATCGGGGGGCCGTGAGGCCCCCCGAGAGACGGTCCCCCGCATTGATGCCGTGCGCCAAGTCACCGGAGTCTGTCTTGAACCCCGTCAAGCCGGCGCCCGCGAATCACGGGCATCGCAGGAGACCAAGCCGCGCGAGACGGATCTCCTCCAGGACGGGCGGAGACCTGCGGATCGAGAGAGGCGCGAGGGAGGTCGGCCAGTCAGCTGCCTTCGTCGCGATGCTTTCGCCGACTCCCTCGCGCTCCCGATCCGCTCGCGCCCGAAGTCATCGCATGGGGCATGCCAGTCAGAAGACGCCGCCCGCGCACCGTTCGACGCCAAGGACTACGAGGATCGGCGAGGCGCGGATGGCGTTTCCGCGCATCGGCCGGCTCGCATCCCGCGAAACGGCACCTTCCCCCGGTACCCGGGCGGGTACGTGCTTCGCACCCGCCGGTCGCCGGCCGGGTACCGGATTCACATCGCGGCGGCGTTGCCTTCACACTCCCTCGATGGGAAGATGCGGCGATGGGCGGCGCGTTCCTCGGTTTCGACTGCGCCCGGTGCGGCGCGCCCGCTCCGCCCGAACCGCGCATCGGGGTTTCCCCTTGCTGCGCGGGTCCGCTCTTCGCCCGTTACGACTTCGCCGCCGCGCGCAGCGCGTTGCCCGCGCCGGGAGGCGGCGGCGCGAGAGGCGTGTGGCGTTACGCCGCCGTCCTGCCGCTACCGCCCGGGGCACGCCCCGTCACGCTTGGTGAGGGCGGCACGCCGCTGCTGGAGATCGCACGCTTCGGCCGCCGCTGCGGAGCGGAGCGCTTGCACCTCAAGATCGAAGCGGCGAACCCCACCGGATCCTTCAAGGATCGCGGCATGACCGTGGCGATCTCGCTCGCGGTGGCGTGGGGTGTCGAGGCGATCGTGCTGCCCACGGCGGGAAACGCGGGAGCTTCCGCGGCGGCCTATGCCGCACGAGCCGGACTCGACGCGAGGGTCCACTCCCCGAAGAACACGCCGCGCGAGATCCTGGCGGAGATCCGCCTTCGCGGCGCCGGCCTCACGCTTCACGACGGCTCCATCGCCGACGCCGGGCGGGCCGCGCGCGAGGACGCACGCAGCTCGGGGCGCCACGACGTCGCCACGTTCCGGGAACCGGGGCGGGTCGAGGGCAAGAAGACGATGGCCTACGAGCTGCGCGAGGATCTCGGCCGGCTTCCGGACGCCATCGTCTACCCGTGCGGCGGCGGCACCGGAGTCGTCGCCATGGCGCGCGCCTTCCGCGAGATGCGCGAGCTCGCCTGGAGCGCGGGCGAAGCGCCGCGTCTCTACGCCGTGCAGAGCGAGCGCTGCGCGCCTGTCGTCCGCGCGTTCGAGGCGGGAAGCACGGAAGCCCCGGCGGTCGAGGCCGGCGAGACGATCGCCGCGGGGCTGCGCGTCCCCTCCCCCTTCGCCCACCGCGAGATCCTCGCGGCGCTCCGCGCGACCGGCGGAGGAGCCGTGGCCGTCACCGAGGACGAGATCCGCGACGCCGCGCGCGCGCTGGCCACGACGGAAGGCATCCTTCCTTGCCCCGAGGGTGCCGCCGCGCTCGCCGGGACGCGCCGCCTCCTCGAAGCCGGGGAGCTGCGCGCGAAGGAGACGATCGTCGTGTTCGAGACCGCCAGCGGCCTCAAGTACCTCGACGCGTGGACGGCCCCGCGCTAGTGTTCCGTCTCGAAAGAAATGATCAGATGGCC
>JBQTGV010000086.1:0-46643 GCA_052390515.1 Candidatus Eiseniibacteriota bacterium
GGGGGTGGCGCCCCGCCGCCCGCCAGCACGCCCTCCCCGCCCACGACCGACGTCTGGTTCGGGTTGTCGTGCGCGGCGACGTAGAGCTTCGCGCCGTCCGTAGAAAGCGCCCGCGACCGGGGGTCGCTGTGCAGGAGCGGAATGTCGGTGGGCGGCAACGTCAGGTTGGTCAGGTCGTACGCGGCGATCGTGTCCAGCTGCGAGAGGCACACGAACGCGCGGTTCTGCGCCTCGACGAACGCGACGTCGGTGGGCTCGTCCCCGGTGCGGATCGTCCGGACCACGGTCATCTGGCTCACGTCGACCACGTTCACCGCGTCCGAGATGTGGCAGACCACCCACGCCTCGTTGTTGCTGCGTGCGCGCACGGTCACCGGCTCGTAGCCGACCGCCACCTTCCCGATCCGGACCGGACCGGCGGTGCCGGTCAGATCGAAGACCGCGAGCTCGTTGCCGGCGGTGTGGACGACGAAGAGCTTCGTTCCGTCGGGCGAGATCTCGACGGGGTGAACGTGACCGCTTTCGAACTGGTCGACGGTGATCGCTGCGGCAGGGACCGCCAGAAGAAGTCCCAAGACCGGCATGCGGAGGACCCTGCGCATCGGATGCTCCTGGGCGGGGGGATTCCGAGAGGAAAGCTGAGATTGTAACAGACAGAGCCAGGCGTGATGGCGGATTCCCCCGAATCCGGCGTGCGCTTCAGATGGCCGGGCCATGACTGAGCGCTAGGCTAGGGAGAATAGCCCGTCGTGCGGCGGCGTGGCGCCGAGGGGTCGGTTCCGGGATCTCGGGGCCGGATTAGCCCGCGTCGACGATCGCCCGGATCTTCTCGAGCACCTTGGCCAGGCCGGCGGTCGTCTTGAGGACGTTGTGCGGGGTGGCCGGGAGGACGTCCACGGAGGTCTGCTGAGCGGTGATCATGCTCACGTAGAGCCGCGCCTGCGGCTCGATGAACCCCAGGTCCGGGTCCTGGTCCCCCAGGAGGACCGAGACGATCGTGTTCGGGTAGTCGAGGTCCGCCTCGCTCCCGAGGATCGACATGCAGTCGAACGACGGGTCGGCCAGGTCCGGACGCATCTGCTCGCACGGTCTCTGGCCGGTCAGGTCGAACCAGGTGCGGTCATCCAACCCCCTCCGCAGGACCACGTCGGTGCTCGACGTGCAGACCGTGTCGAGCACGATGAACGTCGGTCCCGCGCCGTACACGATGCCGTCCAGCAGTTCGTGCAGCTTGTGGTTCGCCACCGCGGCAGCGCCGGTGGCCGCCCCGGCGCTGCTGCCGAAGTATCCCAGGACTCCTTCGGCGATGCCGTTGGCGACCAGCCAGTGGTACATGTCGACGTACACCACGGAGAGGTTCACGTCGCCGTTGCGTGGTGATGCTCCCCGCCCGCCGACGAACCTCGTCTCGATGCTTCGCACCTGGTCCTGCGCGGCCAGTTGATCCTGAGCCTGGATCGCGAGGTTTTGTCCGTCGCGGAAGAACGTGTCGCTGGCGGCGCCGGTGAGCCAGGTGAAGGAACCGCGCACGGTCTGGCCGACGAGATTCCAGCGGACTTCGAGCGGGTAGACCGCGCCGTTGATGTTCGCCGTGGACTCCAGGGTCACGCAATTCCAGCCGGCCCAGTTGGGGCCGTCATTGCAGGGTTGCGGACCACTGAGGACACGGATGGTCGAGGCGCTGCGGACCGCGACGGGGCACGTTTTGACGACCGGATCGGGGTCGTCGTCGTCGTCGGACGCGCCGTCCCCGTTTCCGTCAGTGTCGGCCGGATCGATGGAGCTGCTGCAGGCGGCCACGAGGAACGCGATCACCCCGGCCCGAACGATGCCTCTCCACATGGCTGCGGCTCCTCATGCAGCGGATCTCGCCCGCGCCGATCTTAAGGGCAAGGCGACGCCGGCGTAAGGGCGAGCTACCGAGGGGGAGACACTCCGGATAACGGCGTGTTGGCTCGGCGCTTTGAGCGACGGCCGGCCTCGGGGCGCCCCGTCCGCAGCCGGCGGAGACACCGCACTTCGCCGCGAAGCGAAAACGGGGGACCGGAGCCCCCCGTGGAACCGGGTTTGTTCAACGATTGAGCAATCTTCGCCCCACCGCCACGTTCACCTGGCGGCGCGGCGTCGCCCTGCTGCCGCGGCACCACCGGCGCGGCGCGGCATCGCCCTGCTACCGCAGCACCACCACGCGCTGGCCGGTGCTTCCCGCGTCCGTCGTCAGGCGCACGAAGTACGTGCCCGACGACACGCGCCGCCCGCGGGAATCGAGCAGATCCCAGGTCCGCTCGAACCGACCGGCCTGCTCGCTCGGGCTGCTGATCAGCGTCCGCACGCAGCGGCCCATCACGTCGAAGACCCGCAGCTGCACCGGCCCGGTCCGCGACATCTGGTAGGCCAGACGGCTCTCGCTCCGCGCCGGGTTGGCGCCGCTCAACCAGAGCCGGTCGGCAGCCCCACCGGCGAAGAACGGCGCGCCGACGAAGTCGAGCGGCGTCGAGTTGGGGTCGTCCGGATCCGCGCCCACGTCGAGCTCGTCGCGGTCCCGGAAGCCGTCCTCGTCGCGATCGATGCCCAGGCGGACCTGCTCGCCGAGGAGAACCGCCGTGAACGTGATCTCCGTCCCCGGACCGGCACCGGCCACGAGCTGGGTCAGGGACAGCGGCGGCTCCGTGGCCCGGTCCGGCGCCCAGTTACCGGGATTCCGCACCCACCCTCGGTTCTCGCCGTTGCCGTCGCGGCCCTTGGCGATCAACCCGATCCGATTCTGGGCGGCCAGCTGCACCAACGAGTCCACGCGCGCCTGACCGTTCGTACCGTCCATCGTGAACTGCGCGCCGACCGCGGGATGCGTCGTGCCGGAGCCGAACGCGTGCATGAACGCCTCCACGTCGATCCGCTCGGCGTCCGTGTTGAACGTGAAGACCGGGAAGTCCGTGAAGTACGAGAACAGATCCGCGAAGGCGCCGTCGTGCAGGAAGCCGAAGCCGCGGACGGTCGTGCCCGCCTCCGGCGTGTAGCGCGTCTTCTCGTGCAGGTTCCTGAGGTGGGGGATGACCATGTCCTGGTTCCCCTCGACGTTGACCGGCGTGATGATCGTGCCGCGCTTGCCGGTGGGCAGGAAGTGGCAGTCCACGCAATCGGTCACGCCGATCTGGGCGAAGAGCGCACCGGTCTGGAACAGATTGAACCCGTTCTGCGCGTTGCCGCCGTTGAAGCTCACCGCCGGGAACGAGTTGTCCAGGTTCCGCATGGGGCTGGGCGAGGTCAGCATGCTGGTCACGAAGCTCTGCAGGTTGCTCATCTGCCCCGGCGTGGGCTCGCCCGCCCTTCCCTGCACGTCGGTGAACGCGCCGCTGAAGTCCGAGAACGTCGCGAAGTCCCCTCGCCAGTGGAACGGGGCGCTGTTGGCGACGCCCTTGAGCGTCTGCGTCACCATCGGGCCCTTGATGGGATGCCAGCCGTTGAGCGCCCCGCCCCCCTGCGGAGGAGGAGGCGTGAACGCGCCCACCGGACTTCCCAGCTCCCACGCGATTCCGTCGTTGTCGCCGAAGAGGTGGCAGCTCGCGCACGCCAGGTCGCCGTGCGCGGACATTCCCTCGGCATCGTACAAGAGCGGCCGCCCGCTCAGGATCGCCGTGGAGGTCGGATCGAACCCGAGGCCGAGCGTGAACGACGAGTCGTCGGAGAGATCCACGACCGAGATGTTGCTGTCGAAGCGGTTCACGACGTAGAGCCGGTTGCGTTGCTCGTCCAGCACAACGCCCGTGGGCCCGCCTCCGACCGGGATCCTCCGCGTGACGTTCCCCGCGGCGTCCAGGACGCCCACCTTGTCGGAACCCAGCGCCGCGACGTATATCTCCGCGCCGTTCGACGAGACGTCCATGTCCAGCGGGAGAGCCAGGCTCAAGGAACGCTCCACCGGATCACCGGGCGCGGCATAATTGATGTGCGGGTTGAGGTGGATCGGCGTGACGACTCCCGTGCCCGGCACGATCGTCGTGACGCGGTTCTTGGAGAACTTGCCCACGAGGTTCGGCTCGAAACGGATCTCGTTCGACGCTTCCAGGTTGGTCACGTAGAGCGTGCCCGTCACCGGGTGCACCAGGATGTTGAACAGGTTCGTTCCCACGCCCTTGTACGCGGTGCCGACGGACAGCGTGGACGTGTTGATCGGGATGACGTCGTGGTCGAGCAGCGTGTACGGGACGCCCCACGTCTGCCCGAGCTCGTCCTTCCAGGACGTGCCGTCGTGTCTCACGATCAGTCCTACTGCGGGCTCGGGGCCGAGCAGCGGATCCATCGGCGGGTTCGGCGCCGGCCTGGCGCCGAAGTTCAGGACGCGCTGCCAGGAGACGATCGTCGTCTTGTTCTGGCTGTCCAGCGCCGCCACGTACACCGTCGAGCCGTCGGGCGAGAGAGCCAGCGACCGCGGCTCGCTGTGATTCAGCGCGATGTTCGTGGGCGGCAGCGTCAGGTCGGTCAGGTCGTAGACCGCGATCTTGTCATCCTGCGACACGCAGACGAACGCGCGGTTCTGCGATTCCACGAACTGCACGTCGGTCGGCTCGTCCCCGGGAAGCAGCGTGCGCACGATGCTCATCGTGTTCACGTCGATGATGTTGACGGCGTCCGAGACGTGGCCGATGACCCACACTTCGTCGTTGTTGCGCGCGCGCACGGTGACGGGCTCGTAGCCCACGGCCACCTTGCCGATTCGGACGGGCACAGGACCGGTGAGATCGAAGACGGCCAGCTCGTGATCGGCGGTGTGGACGACGAACAGCCTCGTCCCGTCGGGGGAAAGCTCGATCGGGTGGACGTGGGCGCTCTCGAACTGCTGCGTGGTGACGGCAACGCTCACGGACGGCAACACAAAGCACAGAGACGCAATGAACTGCCAGAATCGATTCATCGAGGACGCTCCGGGGGGAGCCATCAGCGCATGCCCGTCGGTCGAACGACGCGGGGGGCGGGGGCGCAGTAATCTCCTGGAACTGTACCACAACGCGATGACTCGGCGCGGAGAGTCGTGTTCGGGGGGCACGGCCCGTGGCTCGCCGCGACCGGCGCCGCCTCGCGCGGGCGGCGGAAACCGGTCGGCCCACCCGCCGCCTGGCCGCAACCTCATGCCATCGCGCCGGTTCCCGGATCGGGAACGCCGGCGCGGGCCGAGGCGGCACCGGAAGCGAGACCCGCCCGGGCACCGCGGCGGCCACCTAAAGACCCGGCGCCGGGCCGCCGAACAGCTCTCATGGAGTGCTTCTACCACGCGGGCGCGCCGGCGGTCGGCTCGTGCCGCTCCTGCCTCAAGGGCCTGTGCCGGAGCTGCGCCGTCGAGCTCGAGGGCGGGCTCGCCTGTCCGGATCGCTGCGAAGAGCAGGTGCGCGCGATCGTCGCCGCGCTGCAACAGAGCGCCCGCTACCAGAGCGTCTCGACCGGCCTGCTGAGGTCCGCTCGCGGTCTGTGGTCCGGGCTCACCGTCGTCGCCCTGTTCGTCGGCCTCTTCGTCGCGGTGTGGGGCCTGAGCCTCCCGGCCTTCCGCGAGATCGCCGCGCTCGGTATTCCCTTCCTGGCGCTCGCGCTGATCACGGCACGCCTGGCGCGGAACACGCGCCGGGCCGACGCGCCCTCCGAGCGGGAGCACGCACCCGCCGCCTGACGCAGTGGCGTCTCCTTGTGGGTCGAGTTGCCTCGGTGGCGAGGGCGGGCGTAAGCTCAAGACAGCGCGCCCCCATCATCGCCCGCGATCGCCCTTCGCCGACGATCGCCGCTTTCCAGCCTGTGGAGAACGCCCATGCGAGCCCGTCACGCCGCCTTCCTCGCCCCGGTCGTCGTGGCCGCGGCGTTCCTGCTTCGCCCCGACCCCCCGGAGGACCCGGCCCCGGCGGCCCCGCGCTTCCTGTACGACCCCGACTCCATCTCGGAGGAGGAGAAGAAGAGCGAAGGCCACGCGTGGGAGATGTTCGAGTGGTGGTACTCCCAGCGCGCGTACCCGAACGAGCTGATCCCGAAGGACGCGTACTGGAAGGCCTGGACCCACAAGCAGACGAACCTCCCCGCGCCGGACGACCTGCTGCGCTCGGCCACCTGGTCTTCCCTCGGACCCGACAACGTCGGCGGGCGGATGCTCGCCGTGGCCGTCGACCCCACCGACGTGAGCCGCGTCTGGGCGGGTGCGGCGAGCGGGGGACTGTGGCTCTCGACCACCGGGGGCGAAGGGGCGAACGCGTGGACGCGCGTCGAGACCGGGTTTCCTTCGCTCTCGGTGAGCGCCATCGTGCTCGATCCCGCGGATCCCGACGTGATGTACATCGGCACCGGCGAGATCAGCCGCTACGTACGCCCGCTGGTCGGCACGCCGGGCGCCCGGGCCAGCTACGGCCTCGGCGTGCTCAAATCCACCGACGGCGGCGTCACCTGGAACACGACCGGCCTCACCTGGACGTTCGACCAGACCCGCGCGGTCCTCGCCATGAAGGCCGGCCCCCTCGGCACGAACGTCGTCTGGGCCGCCACGAGCGAGGGGCTCTACAAGACGACCGACGCCGGAGCCAACTGGACGCTGTCCCACGCCGAGCTCATGGCCATGGACGTGGTAGTGGACCCGACGAACGCGAACGTCGTCTACGTGTCGCACGGTCAGATCGGTGTGCCGCCCGACGGGATCGCCGGCATCTACAAGACGACGAACGGAGGCACGAGCTGGACGCTGCTCGGCGGCGGCCTCCCCGCGACCGACTTCGGCCGGACCTCCCTGACCATCTCAGCCAACGGGCAGACGCTCTACGCCGGCGTGGCCAGCGCGACGGGCCACAACATCGTCGGCCTCTACCGCACGACGAACGGCGGCACCACCTGGACGAGCGTGAATTCCACCAACTTCACCGGCGGCCAGGCCTGGTACGACAACGTCGTCGCGGTTTCGCCCACGGACAACAACCTGGTGATCGCCGCCGGGCTCGACGTCTACCGCACGACCAACGGCGGCTCGAACCTGTCCCAGGTGGCGTTCTGGTGGGCAGGATACGGCGGAGTGATCCCCAACGGCGGCGACGAGGGCCCATCCGACTACGTGCACGCCGACCAGCACGCCATCACGTTCGAGCCGGGGAATCCGCAGACGGTCTACATCGGCTGCGACGGCGGCGTCTTCAAGTCGACCGATGGCGGGCAGAACTGGGACGGAAAGAACGGCGGACTGCAGACCACGCAGTTCTACGCCGGGTTCGCCGACGCGCCGACGTTCCCGCTGGCGCTCGGCGGGCTCCAGGACAACGGCACGCTGCTCTACACCGGCAGCCCGTCCTGGGACAAGACGTTCGGCGGCGACGGCGGCTGGTGCGCCATCGACCCGACGGACGAGCAGACGATGTACGAGGAGTACGTCTACTTGAACATGCACAAGACGACGGACGGCGGCGCCAGCTGGAACGAGATCCACTCCCTTTCATCCGGATCCGCGAACTTCATCGCGCCGTTCGTGCTGGCGGAGTCCGCCCCGAACGTGATCTACGGCGGGATGCTCGCCGTGGAGAAGACCACGAACGGCGGGAACTCCTGGTTCTATCCCGACGGCGACTCGAACTGGAACGGCACGCAGGTGGCGACGATCGGAGTCTCACCGACCGATGCAGACCGGGTGATCGCAGGCACGGGCAACTCCGGGACGAGCCCGACGATGGAGGTGCGCTGGACGACGGACGGCGGCGCGAACTGGAACACGGTGGCGGCCGGCCAGCTCCCCGTGCGCTACCCCACGGACTTCCACTACGACCGGAACGACGCGGACCGCATCTGGGCCACGTTCTCCGGCTATGGTACCGGCCACGTCTGGGAGTCCAGCGACGCCGGCGCCACCTGGACGGATCGCTCGGCGAACCTGCCCGACATCCCCATGCAGTGCGTCGCGCTGGACGAGGACCATCCCGGCCACGTCTACGTGGGAACGGACCTCGGCACCTATCAGTCGACGGACGGCGGCGCGTCGTGGCAGGACTTCAACTCGGGCATGCCCATCGCCATGATCCTCGACTTGGTGGTGCACGGCCCGACCCGCACCATGCGCGCGGCCACCTTCGGCAACGGCATCTGGGAAGTGGGGCTGCCCGAGCCACAGATCACCGCCGCGCCGATCGCGGGGGGCGAAAGCGAAGGTCCGCTGCTCCGTCTCGGTGCCGGCCAGCCCAATCCCTTCCGCGACCGCACCACCATCGAGTTCGCGCTCGACCGGCCCGGCGAGGTGCAGCTCACCGTGCACGACGCCGCGGGACGCCGGGTCCGCACGCTGGTCGACGGCCGGCGGGATGCAGGAACCGCCACCGCGGCCTGGGACGGGAGAGACGAGAGCGGGCAGCCGGTGGCCGCGGGCGTCTACTTCCTCACGCTGGAGGGCGCGGGAGGTTCGCGCTCCGGCAAGATCACGCTGCTCCGTTGAGGAAGCTCCTCGAGAGGGTCGCCCGCGAAGTGCGCATCGCCGGGCTCGTGCTCCGCGACCCGCGCACGCCGTGGGCGTCCCGCATCCTGCTGGGTTGCTGCGTCGCGTACTTCCTCTCGCCCATCGACCTGATCCCGGACTTCATCCCGGTGCTCGGACAGCTCGACGACGCCGTCATCGTCCCCCTGCTGCTCTTCGCCGGTCTGGCGCTCGTACCGGCCGAGGTGATCCGCGAGCATCGTGCGGGCGAGGGAGCCCGCCCTTGACCGAGGGTCCGACGGTGGGCAGGTCGGTCGCCGCCGGCATGCCGGAACGAATCGGGCCGTACCGGATCCTGGAAGAGCTCGGCTCCGGCGGCATGGGTGTCGTCTACCTCGCCGATCAGGAACACCCCGTCCGCCGGCGCGTGGCGGTCAAGGTCATCAAGCTCGGGCTCGACACGAAGGAAGTCATCGCGCGCTTCGAGTCGGAGCGGCAGGCCTTGGCGATGATGAGCCACCCGAACATCGCCCGCGTGCTCGAGGCGGGGACGACCGCGGAAGGCCGCCCCTATTTCGTCATGGAGCACGTGCCGGGCGTGCCCATCACCGACTACTGCGACCGACACCGCCTCTCGATGAAGGAGCGGCTCGACCTCTTCGTCCCGGTCTGCCAGGCCATCCACCACGCCCACCAGAAGGCCATCATCCACCGCGACATCAAGCCCTCCAACGTGCTCGTCATGCTCCTCGACGGCGTGCCCGTGCCGAAGGTCATCGACTTCGGGGTGGCGAAGGCCCTGGACCGCAAGCTGACCGAGAAGACCGTGTTCACCGAGCAGGGCCGGCTCATCGGGACGCCCGCATACATGAGCCCGGAGCAGGCCGAGATGACCGGGCTCAACATCGACACCACGACCGACGTCTACTCGCTCGGCGTGCTGCTCTACGAGCTTCTCGTCGGGGAGCTCCCCTTCGACACGAAGGCCCTGCTGGAGGGCGGCTGGGACGCGCTGCACCGGGTGATCCGGGAGGTGGATCCGCCGAAGCCGAGCACGCGGGTCAGCTCCCTCGGGGAGAAGGCAGGTGCCGTGGCGCTGCAGCGGCGGATGGAGCCGGCGCAGCTCGAGCACCAACTGCGGCGCGAGCTCGACTGGATCACCATGCGCGCGATGGAGAAGGACCGGACCCGGCGATACGAGTCGGCCGCCGCGCTCGCGCAGGACATCGCCCGCTACCTGAACGACGAGCCGGTGCTCGCCGGCCCTCCGAGCACGGCCTACCGTGTCGGCAAGTTCGTCAAGCGCCACCGAGCGGCGCTGCTCGTCTCCGCCGTCGTCCTGGCGAGCCTGGTCTTCGCCACGGTGGAGTCGACGCGACAGCGCCTCGTGGCCGAGCGCGCGCTGGAAGAGTCGGAGGCGGTGACCGCGTTCCTGTCGAACATGCTCTCGGCGGTCGACCCGGCCAAGCGAGGCCGCGAGGTCACCGTGCGGGAGATCCTCGACGAGGCCGCCACGAACATCGACCGGCAGTTCGGGGGCAAGCCGCTGGTTCGCTCGAGGCTCATGGCCGCGATGGGAGGCGCGTACCTGCAGCTCGGCCACTTCGACGAGGCGCGGCCGCTGCTCCAGGAAGCGCTCTCCATACGGGGCGAGCGCGCGCTGGCCGAGAACGAGCTGCTCGTCGCCGAGACCCTGCACCTGCTCGGCAACCTCGATCTCGAGACGGCCGACTATGCCTCGTCGAAGCGGTGCCTGGAGGCGGCCCTGGCGATTCGAGAGAAGAGGCTCGGCCCCGAGCACCCCGAGTTCGCGCGGACGTTGAACGACCTCGGACTGCTGCAGCGCACCACCGGCGACCGCGCCGAGGCACGCGCTCTCTTCGAGAGGGCGCTGGCCGTCCGTGAGAAGACGCTCGGCCCGGATCACCCCGACGTGGCCAAGACGCTGAACGACCTCGCGGGCCTCCTCTACATGATGCGCGATTACGCCGGCGCCCGGCCGCTCTACGAACGCGCCAGCGCCATCCAGGAGAAGGCCCTCGGGCCGGAGCACACCCACCTGGCGGCGACGCTGAGCAACTACGCCACGCTGCTGGGCGACACCGGAGACTTGGAGACCGCGCGCGCCGTGCACGAGCGGGCGCTGGCTATCGAGCGGAAGGCGCTGGGCGAAGAGCATCCCGACGTCGCCAACTCTCTGACCAGCCTCGCCATCCTGCGGCAGAAGGCAGAGGACTTCGCCGGCGCGAAGGTCCTCTACGAGCAGGCGCTGGCCATCACCGAGAAGGCCTTCGGGCCCGAGCACCCCGACGTCTCCATGAATCTCAACAACCTCGCGGCGTGTCTCATGGATCTCGGAGACAACGACGGGGCGCGGCCGCTCTTCGAGCGCGCGCTGTCCATCCGCGAGAAGTCATTCGGTCCCGAGCACTTCGCTGTGGCGCAGAGCCTCAACAATCTCGCCTACCTGAACGCGGTCACGGGCGACTACGCCGCCGCCGTGCCGCTGCTCGAGCGCGCCATGGCCGTCGAGGAGAAGGTTCTCGGTCCGGAGGACGTGCACGTGGCCGACACGGCCTCGCGTCTGGCGGAGGTGCTGCGGCTGCTCGGCGACGAGGCGGCCGCCGCGCGGTACGAGGCCCGCGCGAAGCGGGTGGCGGCGCAAGCCGCGCAGACCGCGCCGGCCTCGCCTCAGAACGGCGGGTAGCTCTCCGGGAAGCGGACGACGAGCAGGCGCTTCTCCCGCTCCACCCAGCTCGTCCAGCCGAGCGTCTCCAGCAGCCGCAGCCGCTGTTCGAAGAGCGTCCGATCCGGAGCCGCCTCGTCGATGCGCGCGTTCAGCACTTCCAGCGCCTTGGCCGGGCGCCCGCGTCTCCGCTCGTGCTCCACCGCCACGACGGCGGCCTCGCCCTTCGCGGGGTCGGTCCAGCGCGCCACTTCCGCGTACGCCGCCGCGATCTCCGCGTCCGCTCCGGCGTTCCCGACCAGCGCCTCGACCTTGCGGCGGAGCGCCTCGACCAGCGCGTCCCGGCGCTTCTCCGCGCCCTCGCGTGCCGCCTTCGCCTCCTCGTTCTCCGGATCGGCGCGCTCGCCCAGCAGCTCCGCGAGGTCCGCGCCCGCGGCTGCGTCCACCACCTCGTCGCACGCCTTCACCACGGCCTTCGCGTCCGGCTCTTCCTTCTCCGCGAGGTAGCGCATGCGCTCCACGAGCAGAGGCAGCGTGCGCCCGCGCTCCTTCAGCAGGACTCGCGACTGCGCCTCGAAGTCCTCGTCGCGGCCGTCCTTGCGGAGCTTCGCGAGGTGATCGACCTCGACCTGGAGCAGCTCCTCGGCGAGCTCGTCCGCCGTGCTCGCCTCGACCGCCTCGGGCACCCCGTCCGCCTCCGTCGACTCGTCCTCGACCCGGGCCGACGCGAGTCGAACGGTCAGCGGCCAGCCGGAGGGGCGGTCGCCCGCGGCGGCGGCTTCACTGCCCTCTGGACCGAAGCGCAGCGTGCCGACCAGCAGGTCCCCGGGTGCGGCTCCCTTCGGGATGCTTTTCGCCGGCGGCGGGGCGATCCACATCGCCGCCGTCTGTCCCCGCGCGAGCTTCGTCTCGCCGACGTCGTGCCCGCCCTCGAGCGCGCCGTCCGGATCGTTCAGCACCCGCAGCGCGACCGCGTCATCCAGCGTGCGGTCCAGCGCGAGCGGCATGTTGCGCAGTCCCCGCAGCGCGGCCTCGTCGGTGCTGCGCACGTGGAAGCGAAGCGTGTACTTCCCCTTCCCGAGGGACACCGGAGCGTCCTTCGGTCCGTTCGCGGCGAGACGCTTCCCCTCGTCGTGGATCTGCCAGAGCATCGATTGCCACGACTGCCAGATCTCGTCGGACTCGAGCACGGCGGCGCGCGGGCGAACCTTCGCGTCGTCGTCGAGCTCGAACTCGTACGTGAGCAGCGCCTCCCACACCTGGCGTCCCTGCGGAAGCAGGTCGCGGGAGCCGTCCAGCGCGCGCACTTCCGCCTCCTCGGGCAGCAGCGTCTTGCGCAGCACCTTCGCCTCGGCTTTCGGCGCGAGGGTCTCCGGACGGAGCGACGCCCGGACGAGCAGCGGGCGGCTGAGCTCGGTGCCGCCGTCCACGTCGACGCGCGCCTCGTCCGGCACGAGTCCGTGGAAAGTGAGCTCGAAGTCAGCCTCGCCGGGTCCGAGGTTGGACCAGTTCTGAGCGAGACACAGCTCGAGCGTGCGGCCGCCGGCCACGGCGAAGCTCTTCACGTACCTCCCGCCCTGGTCGAGCCACTGCGTCTCCTCCGTGTTCCACTCCGCGTAGCTCGATCCGGGAACGAGCTGTACGGCGTGCGCCACGATCTGCCGCGGCGTCTCCGGGTTCTCCGTTCGGATCACGAGGTCGGCCCACGTCGCGCCGTCAGGAACGGCGAAGAAGAAGCGACGGATCTGTCCCGGCTCGAACGCGAGGGTCTTCTGCCACGAGGGATCCGCGTCCGGCACCTTCTCCGAGCGGATCACGGTGACGGGCACGCGGAACAGCGGACCGCGCCCGGGATCGCCCGTGTCGGTGCCGCGCACTTCGGCGAAGTGCACGCCGGGCGGGAGGCTGCGCGGGTCCACCTTGATCTTGAACGAGCGGGTGCCCGGCACGACCACGAACATCCCCGGCGCGTCGACCCACGGAGCGCTCGACTCCAGCCGAAGGTGCCGCTCGAAGGAGATGCGCGCGCGGTTGCTGTCGGCGTCGGCGAAGACCGCGGCGACCTCGACCAGGAGATCGTGCGCCCGCGACGACTCCTCCGGCTCGCGCAGGTGGACGCCGCGAGCGCCGTCCCGCGCCGGAACGTTCACCTCGAAGCGGACGCCGTGCGGCGCGTGCGGCCGGTGGGCGCGCAGCGCCTCCCAGGCCCGGTCGAACCGGGCGAGCCCCCGGCCGAGCGTCCACGGATCGAATCCCTCCGGCTGCTCCGCGGTGCTCTCCAGCGCTCGGCGGATGTCGTGCGGCGAGGTGGCGAGTCCCTCGGCCTTCGCGCCGGAAAGCAGACAGGCGATCCCGCCGCACACGCTCGGCGCCGCCATGGACGTCCCGTTGAGCAGCGAGGTCGGCTTCAGCTCCCAGTTCGGCACCGGCGAGAACGCCCCGCCGGGGGCGCTCAGCGCGACGCCGAGATCCCCGTCGGCCGTCGGCCCCCGCGACGACCACGTGTAGTGCGTGTCGGGGAGCTTCTCCCGGATCGAGTACTGCGCCGTCATCATGGAGCCCGAGAGGTACGCGCCGATCCCCATCAGGTGCGACGAGGTGCCGCCGGCGCTGCCCACGGTGGAGAGCGCCGGGCCGTTGTTGCCGGCGGAGAGCACGAACACGACGCCGTGCTCGTTCACGATCTCCTGGTAGAGCTCGATCATGTGGCCCTCGTCGGGCGAGGGCGTCGACCCGCCGAAGCTCATGTTGATGAGCGCGCAGCTGTCGGCCAGCGCGGTGATGAGGCCGCGCACCGGGCCGGTGTTGGTGGAGGAGGCGCCGAGCCTCGTGTCCCCGATCTTCACGCAGACGAGCTGCGCTCCCGGCGCCATGCCGTCGAGCGCGCGGTTCTCGGGATGGTGGGCGGCCACGATCCCGGCGACGTGCGTCCCGTGCGACCCGCAGTCGGTGACGATCGAGAGCAGGTTGCCGTCCGCGTAGATGTTCACCGCGTAGTTGAGCAGGCTCTCCTCGTCGAACGTCGCCCACTCCCTGGCCACGCGGTAGTTCGCCATCGCCTTCTCGTCGGCGAGGTCTCCGTCCTCGTCGGTGTCGATCACCGCGCGCCAGTGCTCGCCGTCGTGGAAGACGACGCAGTCGTACACAGGGCCAGGATCCTGGGCCTTCCCGGCGAGAGTGCGCAGCACGTCCACGCGCGCGGCCAGCTCCTCGCGCGTCATGCGCTCGGACTCGGTCGGCTCCGGATGCTCGTCGTCGAACGCGTCCAGCGCGCGCCGCGCCTCCGCGAGAAGCGGACCGTGCGCCTCGTCGAGCTGCTCCTTCCGGCGCTCCTTCATGCGCGTGACGAGGCCGACGGGCCACAGCTCGAAGGCCGGCTTGACGCCGAGATGGAAGTCGCCCGAGGGGCAGGACAGCGCGCCGACGTCGAGCGTTCGCCCGGAGGGGCCGACGAGCTCGCCGCCGTCCGCGCGGCGCACGGTCCTCGTGGAGACGTCGCCCGATCCCGAGCCGTCGACCAGATCGACGATCTTCGGCTTGCCGTCGGTGGTCACCTGCAGGCCGGGCGCGCCGGGGTCGACCCCGGTATCGAAGATGGCGACCACGACTCCGCGCCCGTCGTAGGTCGGGTGCTCCTCCAGGAAGCGCGTCATGCCGGTCTCGCTCTTGGGCAGGAGATCGGCGGTCGGGAATGCCGTCTCCGCGGCGGCGGCGAAGACGGCGGCGACGAGAAGAACGTGCATGGGCGTCCCTTCCGGAAGATGCTGCGGGTCAGGGGGCGCGCAGGATACCATGCGCCCAACAGGAGGGGCGAAGATGGGAGCTCTCGGAACGATGACGCGAACGGCGCTGGCGGCGGCCGTGGCGCTGGCGGCGGCCGTGACGCTGCCGATGGCCGTGGCGCTGCCGATGGCGCCGTCCGTCGCGCGCGCGGACGAACCGGTCGCGACGTTCTCGATCGTCGGATACGACCCCGCCACCGGCGAGATCGGCGTCGCCGTGCAGTCGAAGTTCTTCGCCGTGGGCGCCGTCGTGCCCTGGGCGAAGGGTGGGGTCGGTGCCGTGGCCACGCAGGCTTTCGCCAACACGACGTTCGGCCCGAGAGGTCTGGAACTGCTCTCGAAGGGCATGCTCCCGGAGGAGGCGCTGGCGGCGCTGCTCGAGGGGGACACCGGCCGCGAGAGCCGACAGGTCGGCATCGTGGACGCGCAGGGACGCGCCGCGGCGCACACCGGCACGGAGTGTCAGGCGTGGGCCGGCCACGTGACCGGCGAGCACTTCACCGCCCAGGGCAACATCCTCGCCGGTGAGCCGGTCGTCGCAGCGATGGCCGCCGCCTTCCGCGAGACTCCGGGAATGCTCGGCGAGAAGCTGATGCGCGCGATCGAAGCCGGCCAGGACGCCGGCGGCGACTCCCGTGGCATGCAGTCCGCCGCCATTCTGATCGCGAAGGCCGGCGCCGGCTACGGCGGCTTCGACGACGTCTACTGCGACCTGCGCGTCGACGATCATGCGGATCCGATCCGCGAGCTGCGCCGCATCTTCGACCTGTGGAAGATCCAGGCGCTGATCCTCGAAGGGTACCGGCACGTGGAGGCCGGCGACTTCGCCGCCGCGATCGCCGCGGGCGAAGAAGCGGTGCGCCTGGACGACGCGACCGGCGAGCCGCACTACCACCTCGCCTGCTACCTGAGCCGTGCAGGCCGCGCGAACGACGCCATCGACATGCTCGCCGAGGCGGTGAAGCGCGATCCCGCGCTCGGCCCGCGCGCCGCGGACGATCCCGACCTGAAGCCGCGCGCCGACGACCCGCGCTTCCAGGAGCTGACCCGGCCGCCGAGCCGGTGACGCGCTTGACAGGCGGGGGCCCCACCCTAGAATCCGCCCGGCGCGCGCCTTCCCGGCACGCGCGATTCCCGCATCCCGGTTTCCTGCCCCGGGCGGAGGTATACCGTGCGAATCCGCAGCTTCCTCGTCCTCCCGAGCGCAGCCGCGCTCCTCGCCGCAGCCGTGCCGGTGGGCGCGTCGCAGCCCGACTCGTGGGAAGGCAATCTCTTCATGCGCGATGTCACCGACCTCCTGGCGTTCCCCCATCGCGCGATCGAGGACAAGGACTTCGCCCTCGGCACGCACGTTCCGTCGGTGTCCCCGAGCGTCTCGCGCACGTTCGGCGATGAAGCCGAGAACTCGCTGGACGTCTCCGGCCTGCTGTCCTTCGGCGCGGGCGAGCGCTTCTCGCTGTTCTTCGCCGCGAACGACCCGCGCGGGTACAACCCGACCGCGGGGTTCGTGGTGCAGAGCGTGCGTGGCCCGGGTGCGGCCCTCTCGGAGGGCAGCTTCGCCCTGGGGCACCAGACCCGCGGCCTGGCCACCAGCGGCACTCCGGACGAGAAGATGCAGCTGGGGGCGGCCGTACACGTCAACCCCCAGCTCGACGCCGGCGCGTTCTTCTCCATGGGCAAGTACGAGTGGAAGGGGACGATCACTCCGGCGACCGGCACGCCGACGACCAGCGGCCGTGAGACCGGCTACTTCAACCTCACCGGCTCGGTGGGCTGGACGCCTGGCGTTCCTCCGATCGACAAATTGGAGGTCAGCTTCAGCTACGCCATGGGCGAGCAGGACGAGTTCGGGGTGACCACGCTTTCCGGCTCGGGGGACAACAGCTCCTACGGGGGCGCGGCCTTCCTCCACTTCAGCTCGAGCCTGTGGGGCTGGAGGCCGATCGTCACCGTGGGGTACGCGCAGGTCACCAGCGACTTCACGTACTACCAGGACCCGGCCATCACCACGCCGGTGCCGACGCTGGATGCCGAGGAGACCGCACTCAACGTCGCCGTGGGCGGAACCCGGCCGATCGGCGGCGGTGGCACGGTGGCCGCCACTCTCGGAGTAGTGCGCCACACCGACAAGTTCGAGTCCATGCAGGTCTCCGGCTTCGACTCCATCATCATCGACGAGACCATCACGGTGAATCCGTCGTGCTCGTTCGCGGTCGATGTCCCCATCTTCAGCAAGTTCTCGCTGGCCTCCGGAGTCAATTACCAGTTCGGCGCGTTCGAGGGCGAAACGGCCGAGACCGTCGCGGGGGTGACGGACAACACGACCGAAGACGACAAGGACCTCGCCGCCGACTGGAGCGCGGGGCTGATCTGGAACATGAACGAGCACGTCCAGATCTCGGCCACCATGCACGACGACGCCTGGACGGACAATCCGGTCCGGGGCGACAGCGAGGACGAGTGGGTCGGCGTGTTGCGGACGCAGTTCTCGTTCTGAGTGCGGGGCCGGCGCGGGTCTCCCCCCCGCCGGTCGTCTCTCTCACAGCCGCGCTACAGCGTCCCCGGGGATCCATCCGCGGAGGTCTCCGGGCAGGGAGATCTCCGTCCACTCGCCGCGCTCGCCTTCCACGACGACTTCCGCGCCCTCGTGCAGCACGAAGGCGGTCTCGAACGACGCACCCGGTCCGTTGCGCACGGTGGACTCGCGGGCCAGCACCACGGCCTCGTCCACCCGCCCTGCGCGCCGCTCGATCGTCCACGCGCCGGCGAGCCCGAGCACCCACAACGAGAGCAGCGTCACGAAGGACCTGCGCCACGCACCCGATCCGCGCGCGCCGAGCCGCCACGCGCACCCGGCGATCCCGGCCAGCACCCACAGCGCCATGGGCACGAGCGCCGCTTCGCCCGGCGTGACGCGGTCCAGCCATCCCTCCACCGGGCGGTCCGTCTTCGCGTCCTCCTCGACGCGGTCCAACGCGAGGAAGCGCGCGTAGTCCAGGTTCGCGCGGATGTCCTCGTCCCTCGGCGCCAGCGAGTGCGCGCGCCGGTAGTGATAGACCGCGGGACCGAGGCGGCCGGCCTTGAACCATGCGTTCGCCAGGTTGTACTCCACCGCGGGATCCTCGATCCCGGACGCCACCACCTCACCGAACGCGGCCGCGGCGCCTTCGTAGTCACCGGATTCGTAGAGACGCATGCCGCTGTCGAAGGCGGCGCGCGCGGCCTCGTCCTTCGCCGCGGTCGGCAAGGCCGCGCCGAGCAGCGCGAGGATCGTCGCACCCGCGAGAGCCGCTCTCCTCGCCGCGATCATCGCCGCTCCATCGCGCCAATCCAGGCCTGGGCGCGCTCGAGCAGGGCGCCCGCGCCGGCCGCGTCGCTGCCGAGGGGGGAGAAGCGCGCCGAGTCGCAGGACTCGAGCATGGTGAAGAGCGCCGCGACCTCGTCCTCCTCGATTCCGTGCCCGAGAAGCCCGCGGCGAACTTCGCCCTCGTCCAGGTTCGCGGCCGCGAGATGCAGGCGGTCGGCCACGTAGCCGCGGAGCGAGGCCGACAGCTCCGCGAAGAACGGCGTGAGATCCGCTCCGCCGAGCGAGACCTTGGCGGCGTCGAGCCGCTTGGCGGCCAGCTTCCCGGCGCCGCGCCGCCTCGCCCAGCGCACGTCGCTTCTGAGCCGATCGCGGTGGCGGCGCATGACCGCCGACCCGGCGAGCGCGAGCACGGGCACGGCGTGCACCAGCAGGAACGCCGGCGTCGAGAACGGACCGCCGCGCTCGCGACGGAACGACGACGGCGCCGGCTTCACGTAGCGGATGTCTCGCTGGCGAAGACGAACCCGCTCCTTCGCGACCGTGGGGTCGTCGCCGCGGGCCAGCGCCTCGTCGAGGTCCGAGGCCTCCACCCGGAGCGGGATGGGCTCGGACGCGACCGTGACGTAGCGGCCCGCCTGCGGATCGAAGACGGACAGCCGCACCGGCGGGATCTGCACGTCGCCGCCGGTCGAGGGCACGAGGACGTACTCCCACGTCTTGGTCCCGTGGATCGTTCCGGATCGGACCTCGGCGGACTCCTTCGACGACGACTCGTACATCTTGAAGTCGTGGAGCACGGACACGTCCGGCGCGGGAACCACCTTCACGTTGCCCTCGCCGGACAGCGTGATCTCGAGCGTGACCGCTTCGCCGGCCTTCACGCTGGTGCGGTCGACCTTCGCGGAGAGCTGGAACTTGCCGACGGCGCCGGAGAAGTCCTGGGGCTTGCCCTCGGCGGGGAGCGCCTGTACGTCGATGACGATCGGTTGGGTCCGCAGCACGACTTCGCGGCCGGAGCGAAGCATCCCGAAGGGATCGTTGCCGAAGATGTCGAATGGGTCCCGGGCTCGGCTGCGCGCGCGGTCCTCGACGGTGGCGCGCAGCGTCGCCGGACCGATCTCGTAGCGGCCTGGCGCGGTCGGGAAGAGAGCGGTGCGCACGCGCTCGGCGATGTAGCGGCGCCCCTCGAACGTCACTTCCTCCGGCTGCGTCACGTCCAGCTCCTCGGCCCAGAAGCCGGTCCACGCCGGCCGCTCGTAGCGGGTGCCCTCCAGCACCCGGACACGCCGTAGGAACGTGAACGAGTACGAGATCTGCTGGTTCACCCAGGGCGTGTCGTCGTCGATGCGGCCGAGCACGATGAGGTCGGTGCCGCCGTCGCTCCCTTCCTCGTCGTCGCCGAGCCTGCGCGGCGTGTTCGCGGTGGAGCCGGCCGGCTCGACTCGAACCTGCACGGTGTTGCTCGTGGCCTGCTCGTCGCCGCGCGTCACCGTCACCGGACCGATCGTGTACGTGCCTTCCGCGTCGGCGATCAGCACGTACTGCGCCGTGACGCTGGACGTGGCACGGCCGTTCACGTACTGGAACCCCTGCGAGTCGTACCGGCTGACCGCGCGCAGGTTCTCCACCGCCGGCAGCTCCGGGCGGGGCACCGAGCCCATGCCGTCGTGGCGCACATCCACCTGCACCGTGAACTGTTCGCCGACCGAGACCGCATCCCGCGACGCGGACAAGCTCACCTCGAGCGCCACGGCCGGTGCGGCGGCGAGCACGGCTGCCAGCAGGGCCGCGGCCGGCGTGGCGGCCAACGCGGCCGCCAGCTGGACGGCTCCGGGCCCGAAGCCCGACACTCGGGCGCTACCAGTCATTGCCGTCACCCTCGTCCTGCTCCTCTTCGTCCTGAAGCTGCTGCAGGACCTTCAACTCGTCGGACTGGATGGCGTTGAGCAGGCGCTCCGCGTCCTCCCGGGTCATGCGGCCGAGCTCCTGCTGCTGTTCCTGCGGCTGCTCTTCCTGCTCGCCCTGATCCGACGGAGTCTCCTCCTGATCGGACTGCTCCTGATCCTGTTGCTGCTCTTGCTGCTGCCCCTGCTCCCCTTCCTCGTCCTCCTGCTGCTCCTCCTGTTGCTGCTGCTGCTGCTGCTGCTGCAGACGCCTCAGCGCGATCTCCAGGTTCCGGCGAGCGTCGGCATCGGCGGGATCGAGATCCAGGCTCTGCAGGTAGGCCTCGACGGCGGGCTCGAACTGCTCGGCTTCGAGCAGCGTGTTGCCGAGATTGTAGAGCGCGTCGGCCGCCAGCGGCGAGTCCTCCGCGGCCGCGGCCCCGAGGAAGGCGTCGCGCGCCTCCTCGACCCGTCCTTCCTGCGAGAGAACGATCCCGCGGTTGAAGTCGGGGATCGCGCTTCCCGGACTGACGCGCGCCGCCTCGCCGTAGTGGCCGAGCGCTTCCTCGGCCGCCGCTTTCTCCTTCGCCTTGCGGTTTCCCTTCTCCACGTGCTCGTGGAACGGATCGAAGAAGCTCCACCCGACCAGGAAGGGGAGGACCGCGGCGAGCACGATGAGGACACTTCGCCGGGGCGGCGATTCTCTCATGCGAACCGCCCCTCCCACTCCTTGCGGCGGCGCACGCCGTCCGGCAGGCAGAAGTCGATCAGCAGCAGAAGCAGCGCCGCGCCGAGCGGGTACTGGAACCTCTCCTCCCACTGCGTGAATGAGCGGGAGGCGAGCTCCTTCTCCTCCAGACTGGCGAGGCTCTCGTAGATCCGATCCAGCTCGAGCTCCCCGGTCGTCGCGCGGTGGAACTCGCCGTTGGAGGCCAGCGCCACGCGCTCCAGCGTCTCCGTGTCGAGCGCGGTCATGACGACCTCGCCGCGCCGGTCCTTGCGGAAGCCGCCGCCCTGTTCCTGGGGGATGGGCTCGCCCTGCTCCGAGCCGATGCCGACGGCGTAGATGCGCACGCCCAGCCGCCCGGCTTCCTCCGCCGCGGCGACAGCATCGCCGGGGTGATCCTCGCCGTCGGTCACCAAGATGATCGCCTGGTGTTTCGCTTCGCCCTGGGGGAACGCGTCGAGCGCCGTGCGAATGGCGCCGCCGACGTCGGTGCCCCCTGTCGTCACCGCGTTCTGGTCGAGCACGTCGAGGAACATCCGCGCCGCACCGTAGTCCAGCGTCAGCGGGCACTGCAGGAACGCGTCCCCGGCGAACGCGACGATGCCCACGCGGTCGCCGTCCAGCCGGTCGAAGAGCGCCGAGACCTGGCGCTTCGCTTTGGCCAGCCGCGACGGGCGGATGTCCTGCGCGAGCATCGAGTTGGAGACGTCCAGCACGAAGAGCAGGTCCGCGCCGCGCCGCTTCACGGTGATCTCCCGGCTGCCGACCCGCGGCCCGGCGAGCGCGAACAGGAGCAGCAGCAGCGCCGATCCCTGCAGGACGAGCTTGAGCTTGCGTCGCGCCGGGCTCCAGCCGGCCGCCAGCTTGGGGAGCAGCTCTTCGGCCGCGAGGAGCCGACGCGCGCGGTCCGCCGAGCGCAGCGCCCAGACGGCGAACAGCGGCACGAGCACGAGCGCCGGCCAGACGAGATGCAGCAGCTCGGGCCGCTCGAATCTCATGGCAGCACCCGGAGTCTCGTGCCGGCGAGCGCCACTTCGAGCAGGAGCAGGAGGACCGCGGGGACGGCGGCGAGACGGTACCGCTCCTCGACCCGCTCGAACTGCTTCACCTGGAAGCGCGTCCGCTCGAGCTCCAGGATCTCGGCGTAGATCTTCGCCAGTGCCTCCTCGTCCGTGGCGCGGAAGTACCGGCCGCCGGTGACGTCGGCGATGGCCTTCAGCGAGGCCTCGTCGATCTTGGTCAGCAGCAGCGAACCGTCGGGGTTGCGCGCGTAGATCTTGCCGTAGACCGGGTGCTGCACGGGGATCGGAGCGCCGCCCTGCTTGCCCACTCCGATCGTGTAGACGCGGACGGCGAGCGCCTGCGCTACCTTCGCGGCCGTCTCCGGGTCGATCTTGCCGGCGTTGTTTTCGCCGTCGGTCAGCAGGATGACCACCTTGCTCTTCGCCGCGGAGTCCTTGAGCCGGTTGACGCTATTGACGAGCGCGGTTCCGACGGCGGTCCCGTCCTCGATCATCCCGACTTCCACCCGCTCGAGCAGCGTTCTCAGCACGTCGTAGTCCAGCGTCAGCGGGCACTGCGTGAACGACTGCCCGGCGAAGACCACGAGCCCGACGCGGTCGTTGCGGATCAGGTTCAGGAACTCGGCGATCACCTGCTTGGCGACGACGAGACGGTTCTGCGGCTTGAAGTCCTCGGCCTGCATGGAGCCGGAGATGTCCAGCGCCAGCATGATGTCGATCCCTTCGGTGAGGATCTCCTCCTCCTTCTCGACGAGCTGCGGCCGGGCGAAGGCGACGACCAGGAGCGCGAGCGCGGCGATGCGCGCCAC
The DNA here is from genome assembly GCA_052390515.1 of Candidatus Eiseniibacteriota bacterium. Classification (GTDB taxonomy): domain Bacteria; phylum ARS69; class ARS69; order ARS69; family ARS69; genus JBQTGV01. The sequence continues at coordinate 22,630 of JBQTGV010000086.1, forward strand.
GGGCAGGAGCGAACGCAGGCGCGCGGCGAAGGACGCGCCGGCGAACGGCTCGAGCGTGGGATAGCGCGCGCCCGGCCGGTGCGCGAGGCCTCGCCGGAGGATCCATGCGCCGGCGACCAGCACGGGCACGAGCGCGAGCAGCAGCCACGGGTCGCGGAAGGTCATGCGGCGGCCTCCGCGGCCTCGACCTTGGGCACGGTGGCGAGCACGACGTCGCGGGCGCGGCCCTCCGTGGCGCGCGCGGCCCCCGCCTCGGGGCGGGCCTTGGCGAACTTCACGAGGTCCGCCTCCCGCAGCAGCGAGAGGATCCGCACCGAGTTCTCCGTGCGGATCGGCGTGCGCTGCAGCAGCTCGCCGAGATCGGCGGTCGTGGACTCGAGGGCCGGCACGCCGTAGCGCTCCTCCAGGTACCGGCGTAGCGCCTCGGTCACTTCCACGTACTGGCGGTCGAGCATCCCCTGGCCGACGTAGTCGGCCGCGGCGATGCGGTCCAGCTCCTCGAGTGCGGTCTCCCAGGCGGGGCGAAGCGGCGTCTTCGGGATCTGCGGCACGGCGGTCGGCAGCGCGCGCCGGCGGCGGAGCTTGCGCAGGATCCAGAACCCGAGCGCCGTGGCCACCACGGCCGCCACCGCCGCGATGATCAGCGGAGCCCAGTTCCGCGGCGCATCGAGCGCGGGCTTCAGGGCGGCCGGCTCCGGCTCGGCGGCCTCCGCGGGGGGCGCGTCCTCGCCCTGCGTCGCGCCGCCCTCGCCCGCTGGCCTCGCCTCCGAAGGCTCGAGGTTCGACGCCACGCTCACCGGGACCGGCTCGCTTGCCACGTCCGAGATCTCGCCGTCCGGTCCGCGCGCCTCGAGAGTCACCGCGGGGATAGCCACCTCGCCCGCCTCCAGCGCGACGATGCGGAGCTTCCACCCCGTTCCCTCGGCCGCCGGCAGCGGCTCCACCGCGCGCAGCCGGAAGGGCTTCAGATCCAGCTCACGGGCCGGCGGCGCGACGACCCAGTCTTCTTCCGCGTCCACGCTCAGGGTCAGGTCGAGCGTCCCGCCGACGGTCGTCGCGGTCGTGTCCACCGCGGCGCGCATCACCGGCGCGGCGGCCAGCAGCAGGACGAGCAGCCCGCCGGTCATGCTGCGAGCTCCCGCTCCCGGCGGCGGAAGAACGCGATCAGCGGCTCGAGGTACGACTGATCGGTGCGCACGTCGATGCAGTCCACGCGATACTTTCGGAAGAGCCGGACGCGCTCCTCACGAGCGCGGCGGCGGCGCTCGCGGAAGGCTGCGCGGACCGACGCGCTGGACGTGTCCACCAGCCGCTCCTCCCCGGTCTCGGCGTCGACGAGGTGCAGGAGCCCGACGGCCGGCAGCTCGTCCTCCCGCGGATCCGTGAACGTGATGGCCACGAGGTCGTGCCGCCGGTTGGCCACGCGCAGCGGCCGCGAGTAGTCCGCGACAATGAAGTCCGAGATCAGGAAGACGACGGCCTTCCTGCGCAGCACCCGGGAGAGGTACTCCAGCGCCCCGCCGACGTCCGTGCCGCGGGCTTCCGGCTTGAAGTACAGCATCTCCCGGATCACGCGCAGTACGTGCTTCTTGCCCTTCTTCGGCGGGATGAACAGCTCGATCTTGTCGGTGAAGATGATCGCCCCGACCTTGTCGTTGTTCTTGATCGCGGAGAACGCCAGCACCGCGGCGATTTCCGCCGCGATCTCGCCCTTCATGCGGCGCACCGTGCCGAAGTCCTGGGAGTGCGAAGCGTCGACCAGGAACATCACGGTCTGGTCCCGCTCCTCGACGAACTTCTTGACGTGGGGCGTGCCGGTTCGCGCGGTCACGTTCCAGTCGATGGTGCGCACGTCGTCGCCGGGGAGGTACTCGCGGACCTCCGCGAACTCCATGCCGCGTCCCTTGAAGACGCTGCCGAACTCGCCGGCGAACACGTTGGAGACGACGAGCCGGGTGCGGATCTCGATGGCCTTGACGGCCTGGAGGATCTCCTTGGGGATCATGCGTGCACGCCCGCGCCTTAAGGAACCTCGACCGCGTCGAAGATGCGGCGCACCACTTCTTCGGAGCTGATGTTCTCGGCCTCGGCCTCGTAGGTGAGGATGACGCGGTGGCGGAGCACGTCCATGCCCAGCGCGCGCACGTCGTCCGGCGTGACGTAGCCGCGGCGGCGCAGGAAGGCGTGCGCCTTGCCGGCCAGGATCAGGAAGATCGTCGCGCGGGGAGACGCGCCGTACTGGATCAGATCGGCCAGGTCGGAGAGCCCGGCCTTCGCCGGATCCCGCGTTGCGCTCACCAGGCTCACCACGTAGCGCTCCACCTTCTCGTCGACGTAGACGTCGCGCACGACCTGGCGCGCGCGCAGCAGTGCCTGCGGCGTGATCACCCGGCGCGGCGTTTCGATGGCGCGGCCGGTGCGCCGGCGGAGGATCTCCAGCTCTTCGGTGGCGTCCGGGTAGGTCACGATCACCTTCAGCATGAAGCGGTCGACCTGCGCCTCGGGCAGCGGATAGGTCCCTTCCTGCTCGATCGGATTCTGCGTGGCCATCACCAGAAACGGCTCGTCGAGCGGATAGGTCGCGTCACCGATGGTCACCTGCCGCTCCTGCATGGCCTCGAGCAGCGCCGACTGCACCTTGGCCGGCGCGCGGTTGATCTCGTCGGCGAGGATCAGGTTGGCGAAGACGGGGCCCTTGCGCGGGCGGAACTCGCCGGTGCGCTGGTCGTAGATCAGCGTGCCGATGAGGTCGGCGGGCAGCAGATCCGGCGTGAACTGGATGCGCTGGAACTTCGCGTCGGTGAGCTGCGCGAGGGTGGAGACGGTGAGCGTCTTCGCCAGGCCCGGAACGCCCTCGAGCAGCACATGGCCGTCGGCGAGCAGGGCGATCAGCAGGCGCTCGGTCATCGCCCTCTGGCCGACGATGACCTTGCCCATCTCGGCCAGGATTCCGTCGACGAAGGCGCTCTCCTGGCGGATGCGCTCGTTCAGGGTCTCGATGTCCTGGGTCAGCACGGGCCGCGACACCTCCTGGACGGCCATGGGGACTTCCCTCCCGAGGATGCGGTGGTGGTTCCGAAAGCTCGGTTGGTGAAACCATCCCCGCGGGGGTGGGTTCCGGGCCGGGCGGGCTGCCGCCGGCGCGCTGCAGCGGTCGGTTGCCGACTCGGGGGGCGGATTCTAGGCGGGGAGCGGGGTCCCCGGCAAGTCGGGACCGGCCGTGCCGGTCACCCGAACCACTCCGGCTCGTTTCCCGGCTTCCACTTGATGTTGCAGCCGATGCTGGGCCGCTGCTCCTGGGGCACGGGCCGGCCGGCGGCCAGCGCCGCGACCGCCGCACGCAGGTCCTCGCCGGTGACCGGGACGTCGTTCCCGGGCCGGCTCCCGTCGAGCTGCCCGCGGTAGACGAGCGCGCCGCCGGCGTCGAAGAGGAAGAAGTCCGGCGTGCAGGCGGCCTGGAACGCCTTCGCGACGGCCTGCGTCTCGTCGAACAGGTACGGGAACTTCCAGCGCTCGCGGACGGCGAGCTCCTTCATCTTGTCCGGCGCGTCGTCGGGGTAGGCCACGATGTCGTTCGCGTTGACGGCCGCGACGCCGATGCCGCGCGCCGCCGCGTCCGCGCCCATGCGGCCGATCTCGGCCAGCACGTGCTTCACGAACGGGCAGTGGTTGCAGATGAACATGACCAGCGTGCCCTTCGCGCCGGCGACGCCGGCCGCCGTCACCGTCTTCCCGGTCACCACGTCCTTCAGGGCGAAGCTCGGCAGCTCGGTGCCGAGAGTCAGCATGGTGGAGAGCGTTCGAGCCACGGCATCCTCCGGATTCGAAGTGGGTCACGCCGGCGGCGATTGCCGCCGCGCCGTCTGGATGATCTCGTCGAGTCGGTGCAGGAAGCGCGAGCGGTCGCGGTTTCCGAAGGGCGGCGGCCCGCCCGTCGAGGCGCCGCCCTCCCGAAGGATGGAGAGCAGATCTCGGGTCGCGACCGCGTCCCCGATGCCGTCTTCCGTGAAGTCCTGGCCGCGGGGACCGAGCACGCGCGCCTGCTTCCCCAGGCAGCGCGACGCCAAGGGGATGTCCGCCGTGATCACGATGTCCCCCGGACCGACGTGCTCGACGATCCAGGCGTCCGCGGCGTCGAGCTGCCCGTCGCCGACCACCACGAGGTTCACATCGTCCCCGGAGGGAATGCGCATCGTTCGGTTCGACACCAGCGTGACGGGGAGATCGTACCGCTTCGCCACGCGGTAGATCTCCTCCTTCACGGGACACGCGTCCGCGTCGACGTAGACGTGGAGCAAGGCGCTCCTACTGGAAGTCGGGATCTCCTTCGGCGACGACGGCCTCGCCGGCCTTCGTGCCGCGCGCCACCGACTTGACCGGCGCCTTGCCTTCCAGCGCCGCGAGGTACGCGGGCCGGTCCAGGATCAGGTCGACGGCCGCCTGGAACTGATCGTCGTTGCGCAGGCTCACCTCGTACATGGCCTCGGTGCCGTGCACGTTGGAGAGGATCTCGCGCTCGATTCCGAAGCGGATGTAGTCCCGGTTCCTCTCGAAGTCCCCGGCCTTCTCCTCGTCCACGCGGGCCTCCAGCGCGTCGACGGCCGCCAGCGTCGCGGCGGTGAATCCCTCTTCCTTGCCGAGCTCGCGCAGCCGGCCGATTTCCACTTCCGCGGGCGTCTCGTAGTCGAACTTCTCCTGCGCGAGGTACGCGCGGAACTCCTCGAGTACGGCATCCGTGGCGCGGAAGTCGCGGGCGATCTGGTGGTCGGCCGCGTAGTTCACGGCGAAGCGGAAGAAGTGGTTCTGGCGCACCAGCTCGAAACCGTAGCGAGTGCCGAGCTCCGGCTCGAACACGACGTCCGGCTGGATGCCGCCGGCGATCGAGGCGTCCTCGGTGGCCGGGATCTCCGCCGCGCCCGGATCGAGCGCCGTCTCGTCGAGCAACGCGTCGTCCAGCGCCGCCTCGTCTTCCTTCCACGGCTTCTGGATGCAGCGGCCGGCCGGCGTGTACCACTTCGCCGTGGTGAGCTTCAGATTGGTCTCCGAGTCCAGCGGAATGAGCGTCTGCACCAAGCCCTTGCCGTAGGTGAGCTCTCCCAGGATGACTGCGCGGCCGTCGTCCTGCACCGCGCCCGCGACGATCTCCGCGGCGCTCGCCGAGGAACCGTTGACGAGCACCACGACCGGGATCTCCGCGGGCAGCGTCGGCTTGGACGTCGCGTGGTACTCGACGCGATCCGCCTCGGCGCGGCCCTGCGTGTAGACGATCAGCTTGCCGCGATCCAGGAACTGCTCCGAGATGGACACGGCCTGCGTGAGGAGGCCGCCGTGGTTCCAGCGCAGATCGAAGACGATACCTTTCGCGCCCTCGGCGACGAGCCGCCCGATTGCGTTCTGCACTTCCTGGCCCGAGTCCTCGGCGAAGCGCGAAAGGCGCACGTACCCCACTCCGTCACGGACGACGGCGGCGTACGGGACCGACTTCAATTCGATGACGTCGCGCTCGATGTCCAGCTCCAGGGGCACCGTCTCGCCCTTGCGCTGGATGGTGATGTGCACGGTGGTGCCCTGGCGGCCGCGAAGCTTGTTGGCCGCCTCCGTGGTGGTGATGCCCTTCGTGGACTCGCCCTCGATCTTCACGATGCGATCCCCGGCGCGGATGCCCAGCTTGAACGCGGGCGTGCCCTCGATGGGGGAGACGACGGTGAGCCACTCGTCGCGGATGTCGATGGAGATCCCGATGCCGCCGTACTTGCCCTGAGTGTCGAGCATCAGGTCCTCGTACTCCGTCTTCTCCAGGAACGCGGAGTGCGGGTCCAGCGCGCCCATCATCCCTTCGATGGACGAGTAGATGAGATCCTGGGAATCCACTTCCTCGACGTACTTGTCGTACACGTTCGCGAGGATGCGGTTGTAGGTCTTGATGTTCTCGTAGACGGTGCCTTTGGACGCCGACGTCGCCGAGGCTCCCCCGACCAGCGCGAGGCCGAGGAGTGCGAGGACGAGGGTGCGGCCCGTGGGTCTCCTGGGAGCTGCCATCGGCTGGGATCCTCCGCGAACGGGTCCTACCTGGATCGGCCCGGATGCCGTGTGTCCTTGAACCCGGATTCGCCCCGGGTGTGCCGGATCCGCTCCGGGGAGCCCCGGGATTTACTTCCTTTTGCGAAACCCGACGGAAACCGCTACTTCTGGCCCTTCGCCTTCATCTTCTCCGCGTGGTCGATGTCCTCGAGGGCGCCCTTGGCGAAGAAGCTCACCAGCTCGGAGGACGACTTCGCAGCCTCCTCCAGGGCCCCGCGCGCCTGGGGATCCCCGAACCAGCCGAGCGCGAAGGCGGCGTCCATCTGCACGGCCTCCTCGTCGTTCTTGAGCTTGTCGAGAAGTACGGGGATCGCCTTCCGCCCCGCCGACTCCAGGACCGGTGTGTCCTGCGTGCGGGCCAGCGCCCGGCAGGCCATCGCGCGGGTCGACGCTTCCGGATCGTTCTGAAGGATACCGATCACCGGATCGATCCAGCGGGGATCGTCGATGTAGCTCACCGTGTGGATGGCGTACTCGCGGACCTTCACCCGCTGGTCCTTCATGAGGTCGACGAGGGGCGGGACGGACTCGCTGCCGATGATGCGCAGCTCGAAGAACATCCGGTTCCGCATCGGGTCGTTGCCCTCTTCGATCGCCTGGATCATCGTCTCGATCGAAGTGCGGATCTTGGTCTGGACGTCCTCCTCCTGGGCGCTGGACCCCGGTGCGTTGACGCTCACGAGGGCCAGGGCCGCGGCGAAGGCCGTTCGGACGTTCGACATCCTCATCGTTCTCCCCTCTCGGTTTCCGGGGCGGGATGCCCCCGCCCTACCTCGGCGACCGTCTCTCGCACGAACCAGGACGGGTCGGCGGCGCCTCGCTCGATCGCCTCGCCGATCTCCGGGTCCACGGGCCACCGCCGGAGCGCCCGGAACGCGGAATCCCGCACCACCCACGACGGATCGCTCGTCATGGACAGAACGAGCGTGCGAGCCCTCGGATCCTGCGAATCACCGAGCCCTTGTACGGCGACGTTGCGAATGGCGGTCGCCGTGTCGGCCAAGCATTCGCGGACGACATCGTACCCCGGATCCTCGCCCAAGAGAAAGAGCGAGATCCCGGCGTGCGCCCGCTCGTGGGCGTCGCCGCGGGAGGCGACCGCGCGAAGCAGGTCCGCCGAGCCTCCGTCACCGATCCGGCCGAGCGCCTGCACGGCGAGGATGCGGAAGTAGCGATCGTCGAAGGTGTCGGGCGCCGGGTCGTCGAGGGAGCGCCCGAGGTCCTCGCGCAGGGCGCCGGCGGCGGCGGGCTCGCGGAGGAGGCCGAGGCCCCGGATGGCGCCGGCGCGCACGTCCCGCCGAGGGTCCTCCAGCAGGGGAAGGAGCGCCCGGGCGGCGGGCCCGCCGAGGGATACGAGCTCCTCCACCGCCGCATCCGCCACGAGCACGTCATCGGCCTGGAGGCGGCGGAGGGCCTCTTCGAGTGGGCCCGCCGCGGCCCGGCCCGGCCCGGCCGCCGGGAGGGTCAACGCCACCAGGGCGGCGAGCGCCGCCCGTCCCCTTCTTCGCCCCACGGTCCTCTCCCGGAAAGTCCGACCAACGGAACTTCAAGCTAAACAACAACTTCCGACCGGTCAAGGGGCTCCTGGCCCGTTCGGATCGGCGCCACCATCGCCGCCCGTCGTCCTTCCCAGGCCGGGCTCAGGGGACGCCTCCGGTCGGACGAGCAGGCTCCGCCCCGGGGGTCCCGGCTCCTCGGTAGACTGCCTCGGGGCTTGCGTTTTCGGCCTATCACGGGGGGTTCGGCGGATTCAGCTAGAAGGTGGACAGTTCTGGCGACCCGTGGTATCCACGCTCCGATTCACGCTGCGGCGGGCAAATTTGCCCCCTCCGTGGCAGGCTCGGGCCTCTCGGTATCCCGCGTTCGATGCGGCGAGTGCATCCCGGGCGCGTCGATCCTGAACTCCTGGCGGGGTTCCTCGACCCAAGGATCCGTCGAGGTCTCCCCGGGGATCACCTGGAGGGCAAACTTGACTAGATCGAAGCGGTCACTGTTCGCGGTGGCGGCGCTGGCGACCGGGATGGTGGCTGGGGAGACCCAGGCCCAGACCATCGCCTACCGCAACCTGCTGCAGTTCGACCTTCAGTCGTTCCGAAGCCAGGCGACGGCCGGCATCTTCCATGACGATGTCGACCTCATCAGCGACGCGACCCGTCTCCTCGAAGTCGATGGGACCCGCGTCTTCACGAACTTCTCGAATCTCTCCGATCCGGCGACGGTCGGTGACAACCTGATCAGTTACAGCTGGGATCGGGTGGCCGACTTCACCGCCGAGGGCTCGATGCCCGGCGTAGGCTCGGGTGCGCCGGACACGTTCGACGCCGGCAGCTACCTGGGCGGATGGATCGGCAAGTACGACCAGGAGTCCGAGTACACGTTCTCCCTCGTCTATCAGCGCAGCGGCCACAAGGCGATGTTCGAGGACCTGGAGGACGGGGACCTGGACGGGAACAACGCGGGCTCCAGCGCGACGATCAACTTCAATGACGCCGAGTTCAACGGCACCATCCTGCAGGAGTTCGACAACGGCGTGGGCGAAGCGGTCGGCGGGGCCGGCGACGGCGACGTCGACCAGACGGTCGAGCGGCGTACGGATCTGATCCGGTTCGACGACCGCTCGGCCGCGGCATTCGATCTGGGCGCGGCCCGTGAGATCGCCGGGACGGACTGGTCCGTCGGTGGCCGGCTCTTCTGGCGCAGCGACAAGATCGAGCGCAACGCCGAGGGAACGAACGAAGTGGTCAATCGTCAGAAGATCGCGGACAACGGCCCGCTGGTGGAGACCAGCCGCACGCTGACGTCGTACTCCGCCTCCATGGAGGACGCGTTCAAGATGCGCGAGGCCGGCGTGAGCCTTTCCGCCGATTGGCATCCGGGCGGATGGTCCCTGAACAGCCGCCTGGACATCGCCGGGATCAACATGACGAACCCGTCGACCAATCTCAGCACGCCCGGACTCGGCAGCCGCGGCAAGAGCAGCGACCTTCCCTGGCGGATGTCGGGCGCCACGCCGGACATCTTCCAGACCACGACCTCGACGGTAGTCACCACGCCGACCGGGTTCAACCCGAACACGATCGGCGCCCTGGATGCGGATCAGACGAACACGTCCTGGTTCACGGGCAACTTCTACCTCGGTGACTACTTCGAGGACTACTACTGGTACCGCGGCTTCTCGTTCGCGACCGAGTCCGTCGACGACGAGCGCACCGGCATCGGCTTCGGCGCGAAGCTCGAACTCGACCGTCCGGCGTGGGGTGGCGACTCCCGCGTGTGGGCCGGCGTGAACTATCGCCCGGTGGACATCGACGCCACGATCGTCATGGCCTCCCGCCAGGGCAACACGTTCTGGTGGAACGACGCGGTCGCGGGCACGGGTGACCAGCAGGCGACCAACACGCTGATCGACGCGACGAGCACGACGGCCTGGAACGGCGACGCCACCAACACGGTGCTCGAGGCCGGCGCGAAGTGGTGGCGCGCTCTCTCCAACCGCGTCGAGATGGGCGCGGGGGTCATCCTGAGCCGCTCCACCTGGAACCAGGAGTACCAGGAGACGTTGACGCTGAACCAGGTCCAGTTCCGGTTCGACGACGGTTTCGGGACGCTGGGCGGCAACGAGCTCGAGACCTCCGGCCTTCCCGGCTCGGGAGGCGGGGCGTACAACGAAGAGCAGACGCTGATCACCGCGACCGAGGTCGCCGATTACCAGGACGAGACGCAGGAGACGGACGTGCGTCTCCCGGTCGGTGCTCAACTCAACATCACCAAGAAGATGAAGTGGCAGATGGGCGTGCAGCACAAGATCGCGTACATGAACCGCGAGCTCAACCGCACCGCTCCGGCCGACACGGACGGGCAGGTGGTGACCGTGTTCACCGACTACGCGAACAGCGCCAACGACGTCACGCTGTACAGCACCGGCGTGCAGAACAGCGGCACGGACACGGTGACGGACAAGGACGAGTACAACCAGACCACGTACTGGTACGGTCTGGAGTGGCTCATCGGCGAGACGGCTCAGTTCAACATCAACGGGTTCTTCGATTCGCACGCACAGCCGGACGACCCGAGTCCGTCCTTCACCGGTGACGACGACCGCGAGATCTGGGACGTCGACTTCTTCAGGAACCTGGCGGTCTCCCTGACCTTCCTGTTCGACTGAGAAGCCGAAGCAGGATCGTTCGAGGCGCCCGGGGGGTTCACGCCCCCCGGGCGTTCACTTTGTGGGGTGCCGCGCTCTTCTTGCGGAGAGCCATGAAGGGCAGGAACGCGAGGCAGGCGAGCCCGAGCACGGCGTCCAGACCGAGCGTCACCGGGTACCCCCAGCGCTCCGCGGCGTGTCCCTGCCAGTTCGCGCTGTACGAGATGGCCAGGTTCCCCATCGCCATGTACGCCGTGAACTGAGTGGCCGCCACGCGCGGCGTGGTGACGTCCATGAACAGCGCGGTGCTCGTTCCGTACATGAGACCGTTGAAGGCGGAGTAGATCAGGACCACGGTCCAGAACAGGCTGACGAGGGCCTCGGGCGGTTGTGGGCGGTCCGGGAGAGTCGGATCCACCGGCATGATCCACCCGTGGCTCTTCATGCCGAACGCCAGCACGGCGGTCATGACGCACATTCCCGCCACGAAGAGCGAGAGCATCCTTCGCCGGCCGAGCTTGTCGGACAACCATCCACCGACGACGCAGAACACCGAGGAGAGAATCGTCGACCAGAGGCTCAGCCATCCGATGCGGGTGTCGTCCAGCCCGAGCTCCACGGCGAGGTTGGACTGCAGCGCCAGCCCCAGCGCGTACGCGCCGATCGGCAGCATCGCGACACCGACTGCCAGCAGCGCGGCGCGCGTCCCGATGAAGGCGCGAAAGGCATCGTGGGCGAAGGCGGCGATGTCACGGCCGACAGCCGCCAGCCGCGAGCCGATCACGGGCGGCCGCGGCGGCCCGGGCAACTCGCGCATCGGCACGGCGACGACCAGCGTGATGACGGCGATGACCGCGGCGACGAAGAAGAACGTGGTCTGGAAGCCGACGTGCGGGGTCAGGAACAGAACGCCGGCGCCGCCCACCGCGCCGCCGAGGTAGGCGCCGCCGAACATCAGTCCGTTGGCCAGACCCCGTTCGTGTTCGGTCAGCACGTTGACCGCCAGCGCATCGATGGCCACGTCCTGGGTGGCGCTGAAGATGTTGAGAACGAGCAGAATCGTGGTGAAGAGACCCAGATTGCCGGCGTAGTCGACCGGGGCGGCGCACAGCAGGGTCACGACCATCGCCGACTGGGTCAGCAGGATCCACAGACGCCGACGGCCCCACCGGTCGCTGGAGATCACGTCGACGACCGGCCCGACCGTCCACTTGAGCGCCCAGGGCAGGTACAGCGCGCCGATGAACGCGCCGATCGCGGCGGGGTCCAGGCCTCCGCGCCGCATCTGCGTGGCGACGGCGGTGCCGGTGAAGCCGTTGGGGATGCCCTCCGCCATGTACAGGAGGAAGAAGGCGAACAGGCGTCTCCGGGGCGTGGCCAGCAGGTTCGGAAGCCGCATGGGGGCGCACAATGCGGGCCGATGCGGTCCCGGTCAAGCGGCCGCCCGCGTGGGTAGTGGTCGGTTCGGAACGTGCGCTCCAGGCGCGAGGTCGAGGCCTGGCCCGGGCTCCCTCCTCGGGGCGCCGCGTGGCCGTGGTCGCTCCCGGGGCCGCAGCGTAGGATGGCAGCGATGATGACCGCACGCGACCGACGTCGTACCGCAGGTTGGTTCGTGACCGCCGATGCGCGGATCACGGAGTGGATGGCACGCCATGGCGTGGCGCTGACCCGGATCGCCCTGGGCATCGTGTTCCTGTGGTTCGGCGTCATCAAGTTCGTTCCCGGCTGGAGCCCGGCCGAAGCGCTCGCGGGGCGCACCATCGAGCGCGCGAGCTTCGGTCTGATCGGGCCGGCGTCGGCGCTTCCGCTGCTGGCCGCGTGGGAGACCGCGATCGGTCTGGGCCTGCTGACCGGCCGCTTCCTTCGCCTCACGCTCGGGCTGCTCTTCGTGCAGATGCCCGGCACGATGCTCCCGCTCGTCCTCTTCCCGTCCGAGACCTTCCACGTCTTCCCGTACGCGCCGACGATCGAAGGTCAGTACATCATCAAGAATCTGGTACTGGTGAGCGCAGCGATCGTCGTGGGTGCTACCGTCCGGGGCGGCAGGCTCGAGGCGAGGTGATCGGGGCCGCGAGCCCGTCAGCCGGCGCCCGCCATCGAGATGGTGACCTCGAACGACCCGCCGGGATGGCTGCGGATCTCCACCCCATGGCCGAGGACGCCGGCGATCCGGTCGACCAGCGCGAGACCGAGTCCGCATCGCGAGCCGACCGGTGTTCGCGCCTGATCCCCGCGGGCGAACCGCCGCAGAAGCCCCGGCACATCCTCCTGCCGGACCAGGCTGCCGCTGTTCTCGACCTGCACCGTCGCGTGCCCCCCGTTCCGCGCGATGCGCACTTCCACGCGACCGCACTCGTCGGCATACGCCACCGCGTTCTCCAGCACGTTGCGCATGGCGATTCCGGCGAGCATCGGGTCGGTGACGACCCACAGCTCCTCCGGCACATTCCACTGCACTCGAAGCCGGCGAGCGTCAGCCTCCCCGCGAAGCGGATTCCATGTCTCGCGCAAGAGCGCGGCAAGGTCCGTCGGACGGGCCTCGATCGCCACCGTGCCGGCGTCGAGACGCACGAGCCAGAGCAGCCGATCGACCAGAGCCTGCAGCCGCTGCGTCGCCTCGAGCATGTCCACGAGCGCCTCGCGCTGGTCACCCGCGCCTTCCGTTCCGCGCAAGGCGACGTCGATGGTCGCGCGGAGGCCGGCGAGCGGAGTCCGTAACTCGTGCGCGACGTCCGCGCTGAAGGCTCGCTCGCGCTCGAGCGCCTGCTCCACGCGATCGAGCAGCTCGTTGAGCCGCTCACCGACCGGCGCAACTTCCTCCGGCGCCTCTCCGACGTCGAGGCGCGAAGACAGGGAACGGTCGTCGAGCTGGGCGATCCGCGCCGCGAACTCACGGAGCGGGCGAAGACCGCGCCGCGCCACGCCGAGGGAGAGCGCCACGGCGCCGGCGCCGAGTACCAGGCCGGTGGCGGCCAGGAGCATGGACACGCCGGAGAGCACCTCGGCCACCGCCTCGTCGGATCGCGCGAGCGCGATGCCGATGGAGGCCGCCGCGTCTTCCGCGGACGGAGTCGGGGTGCCGCCCGCCTCGGCTGCGGGCATGCGGCCGCCGCCGGCCTCTTCGCCTTCGTCGTCCTCCGGCTCGCCTTCCGCCTGCTCCTCCGCCCCGGAGTCCACGCGCGGCGAGAAGGACAACGAGATGCAGCGAACGCGTCCCGGCGGCTCCAGCTCGACCCAGGTGAACCGCGGCTCGTCCTCGCCGGCGGGGACCTCCGGCAGGTCGCGGCCCGCGAGACTCGCCGAACGATGCAGCACGGTTCCGTCCGCGTCCCACACTTCGAGGAAGAGGCTGCTGCCCGCGCTCGCCCCCGACTCCAGCCCTTCGAAGTCGAGCTGGATCCCCTCCTCGTCGACTTCCACCATCGCTTGCACGAGCCTGCCTTCCTCGCGAAGGGCCCGGTCCAACTGCCGCACGAGCACGAGCCGCAGGCCGAGCACGACGATCACCCCCATCGCGAGGAGGAGACCGACCGTCGACACGAGGGTCGAGAGAGCGACCTGCCGCCGGATCGACGCTCTCATTCCGAGGCCTCGAGGGAATACCCGAGTCCGCGATGGGTCCGAAGAACGGGAGGCAATCCCGCTTGGCGGAGCTTCCTGCGGATGTACCCGACGTACACGTCCACCACGTTGCTGCCGACGTCGCGGGCCCAGTCGTAGATGTGCTCGGCGATCTCGTCACGGGTCACGATCTGTCCGGCGCGCAGCGCGAGCACTTCCAGGATCGAGTACTCTCGCGCGGTCATGCTCACCGCGACACCGCCCGCCCGCACCGTGCGGCCCGCGGTGTCGATCTCCAGCTCGCCGATGCGGACGAGGGCGGTGCCGGTGCCGTACCTCCGCCGGACGAGAGCGCGGATGCGCGCCAGCAGCTCCTCGAAGGCGAAGGGCTTCACCAGGTAGTCGTCGGCGCCCCGGTCGAGACCGCGCACCTTGTCGTCCAGCCTGTCCTTCGCGGTGAGGATGAGGATCGGAGCCCGGCAGCCGCGCTCGCGCGCCTTCGCCAGCACGGTCAACCCGTCCAGGTCGGGCAGCATGACGTCGAGCACGATGACGTCGTAATCCCCCGCCGAGGCGAAGGCCAGGCCCTCCGATCCGCTGCGGGTGGCGTCGACGGCGTAGCCGGCGCCCTCCAGCCCGCGAACGATCGACTTGCGGAGCGGATCGTAGTCCTCGACGACGAGCACTCTCACGGCTTTGGCTCCAGGGGCGTGTCCATCGATGCTACCGTGCTCGACGGTCGCGCGAGAAGTGTTCCGAGCAGCGCTCTCATGCTCCTCTCATGCTTCGCTGCGATTCTCATCGTGCCCACCAGCCTCTGGTGAAGGAGCGTCCGAGAATGCGTCACGTCGCAGCCGTCCTGTTCGCCTCGATGCTGCCCGCCGCCGGCTGGGCGGCGCCGGAGATGTCCCGCCCCATCGCCCGTGATCGCGGGACCGGCATTCCCCTCTCCCAGTTCGGAACGTACATCGAGCCGGGTGAGCTCGTGGTGTATCCGTTCTTCGAGTACTACCGGGACCGGGACCACGAGTACGCGCCGAACGAACTGGGGGGAACGCTCGACCGAGATTTCCGCGGCGAGTACCACGCCACCGAGGAGCTGCTCTTCCTTGCCTGGGGCGTTTCGGAGCGGCTCGCGCTGGAGCTCGAGGCCGCGGTGATCCAGGCCTCGCTCGAACGCGATCCGACGGACCTCTCCGGCACCGCCGATCGCATCGAGGAGTCCGGGCTCGGAGACGTGGAGGGGCAGATGCGCTGGCGGTGGATCCGGGAGACGCCGCACGGGCCCGAGTTCTTCAGCTACTTCGAGACCGTCTTTCCGACGCAGGAGGAAGGCTCGCTTATCGGGACCACCGACTGGGAGTTCAAGCTCGGCTCGGGGTTGATTCGCGGCTTCCCGTGGGGAACGATGACCGTTCGCGCCGCCGTCGAGTATGACAGTGCCGAAGGGGCGGCGGAGCTCGGCGAGGCCGCGATCGAGTGTCTCCGGTCGCTCTCGGAGCGGTGGCGGGTCTTCTGCGCGGTGGAGGGCACGCAGGACGAGATCGAGCTCATTCCGGAAGTCCAGTGCCGGCTGTCGACGAGAGTCACGCTCAAGCTCAACAGCGCGGTCGGCCTCACCTCGAAAGCGACCGACTGGGCGCCGGAGGTCGGCCTCCTCCTTCTCTTGTGACCGGGCGGGGGGAGGGAAGGCCGGACTCGCACTCGATCGGTGGTCTGCGCGCGGCCCTCGGAAAAGACATCGGGGCGGGAGTCTCCCCCCGCCCCGAGTGCCGTTCGCGAAATCGTTCGGGGTCGTCGGCTACCAGGTCCCTCTCGTCGGACTACTGGTAGAGCGCCTTGACGCGACCCCAGGTATGCTCTTCCGTGCCCGTGTTATCCGGGCAGTTCCACAGCGCGTCGTAGAACTCCTTGTAGCCCGCCGGTGCCGTACCGATCTGGTAGTTGATGAAGTCGTTCATCACCAGACCGCCGCTGCACTGGGAATCCAGGCTGGCCAGGCCCGCGCCGCCGCTGAAGACGACGACGCCGGTGATGCCCCAGGGAAGCCCGAAGACGTTGATGCGCTGGCCGACCATGTTCTGCACCGCGCCGGAAAGCACCAGCGTTCCGTCCGTGTAGGTCGCCACGTTGGCCGTGTTCGCGGCCGTGCCGCCGCCACCGGGATTGTCTTCGTAGACCGAGACCGTCCCCGGATTCCAGGTGACGATCTGCGCCATGCCACCGATGTAGGACTGGATCGTCGCCGTGAGCACCGCGGTGTATTCCCTCGCGGCGTTCCACGGGTACCACGGGTTGATCTGGGTCGTATCCAGCGTCATGTACGCGGTGTACGTGTGCCCGACGGTGTAGATGCCCGGAGCGCCGTTGTGCTTGGCGGCTCCAGAGAAGCTACCCTCGAGTACGACCGCGGACGCAGCGAGCGGCACCACCAGCAGAGCCACCACGCCGACGCCGAGGACTGCAGACTTCTTCATCTGAGATGTCTCCTCTCCAGGTCAGCGTGAGATTACTGGTACAGGGCCTTGATGCCGCCCCAGGTACTCTCTTCGACTCCGACGACCGTCAGGAACACGTCGCCGTTCATCTGCAGGTCATACCCCGTCGGCGAGACGCCGGCAAGGTTCGCGCCGAACGTCCAGCCGTTCGTCGCGGAAAGCAGCGGATACACGTCGCCGCCCGTGAAGTTGAGCGTGCCCGTGAAGCTGCCCGACTGCGTGATGTTGTTGTAGGTCAGCGTGAAGTCGGAGAAGAACCCGTCCAGGTACGTGGAGATCCCGTCGGAGAACGTCGAGGGCGACGTTCCGTTCGGCGGATTGACCCCGTAGTTCCCGTTCGAGGGGAGCCAGTCCACGTAGATGGTGAAGAGGCCGCCCGTGTACCCGACGACACGCGTGCCGGAGATGTTCACCTCGCCCACCGAAACGAGCTGGCGGACGTGGAACGTGTACGAGTAGTTCGCAGTGTCCCACACGAGCGGGACGTCGATGTCGTTCAGATCACCGACTGCCTGCAGCTGGTCACCGGCGTTCGACGGCGGGAACCCGCCGGTCTCGAACGAGTGACCCGACACGTGCAGGATCTGACTCGCCTGCGCGAACGCGTTGGTGGCCACGGCGAGAGCAGCCACGGCCAAGAGCGTAGTAACTTTCTTCATGCTGCATTACCTCGCGAACGACGTTTGTCGGAAGCAACACCACTCAGCGATCGCCGAGTCGATACCGGTAGTAGCCTAGGTTCCGGTTCTGCCTCCTAGCAACAACGTGCATTTCCAACGGACTCGAGTCCCGTCGATGCCGGCCTTACGAGAGGTGAATCGGCCCCCATCGACTGCGTGCAGCTTAACAGGGCGAAGCCCCACGAATCAATGCTTTCGATGAATTCTTCGCGTCCGGAGAAGAAAACTCCGGAAGCGCGCGAACGGAGCTCCCGCGGGGAGTCGTCGCCGTACATGCTGCCCGAATCTAGCTGTCTGACAAGTGCGGCCCGCGGCTCCGGCACACCGCCGAGAATGCCCAGCTAGCGGAGTCTCAGGAGCTTGCGGTTCCAGACCTGACCCTCGGCATTCAATCGGACGAAGTAGACGCCCGCGGCCACCGGCGCCCCGAGGCGGTCCCGGCCGTCCCAATCCACGCGGTGGACCCCGGCGGACAGGCCGCCCTCGAGCAGGGTGGCCACGGCCCGCCCCCGGAGGTCATAGACCAGGAGGGCCACGTCCGACCGCCCGGCCAGGGCGAACTCGACCGCCACCTGACCCCTCGAGGGGTTGGGCGAGGCGGCGAGGAGCCCGCAGCGCGCCGGGGCCGGCGTGGAGGCCTGAGCCGAGGTCGTCACCCCGTTCAGAAACAAGGTCAGGTCGCCGCTGGCGCGGTTCACCGCGGCGACGTCCAGCACCCCGTCCCCGTTCCAGTCGCCGCCGACGACGCCGTAGGGCATCGACCCCGCCGGCAGCGTCGTGCCCGCGTCGAAGAGTCCGCCACCCTGGCCCGCGAAGACGGTCACCGTGGATCCGCCGCTGTTCGCGGTCACGAGATCCAGCCGGCCGTCCCCGGTCACGTCCCCGCCCCACAGGCCGTGAGGCTGGGCCCCGGCCGGAAGCGTGACCGCGGGGGCGAAGTGCGCTCCGTCGCCCAGGCTCTGCAGCACCGACACGCCGCCGCCGACCCAATCGGAGCTCACCAAGTCCACCCAGCCGTCGCCGTCCGTGTCCCAAGGGAACGTCGCGACGGGAACGCCGCCCGTACCGAAAGACCCGACGGACGCGAAGCCGCTTCCCGACTGGTAGTGGAGTGCTTCCATCCGACTGTTCGCCGCATCCACTGCGACGATGTCCAGATCCCCGTCGAGGTCCAGATCGGCGACCGCCAGATCCACCGGCGAACCGCCCACCGGAATCGGGCTCGAAGCGGGAAAAGCGCCCGAGCCATCGTTCCAGAACACGCGGAGGCCGTGCGGGCCGACCTCGGCCACGGCCAGGTCGATGTCTCCGTCCCGATCGAAGTCCCCGGAGCGGAGCGCGAAAGGCGCACCACCGGTCGAGAGCGGCGTGCCCGCCGAGAAGCTCGCGCCGCCGGAGTTCAACTGGATCGACACGGACATGCTCACCGCGTTCGCCACGGCGACGTCCACGTGGCCGTTGCCGTCGAGATCGGCTGCGCACAGCGCGAGCGGCCCGGTCTGCGCCGCGAGCGTCGCCTGCGTGATCGGGAGCCCATCGCCCGCTGTGAGCAGGAGAGTGACGTCGGCGGACAGGTAGTTCGCCACGATGAGGTCGCTCGCGTGGTCGCCGTCCAGATCCGCGGCCTCGACCGCGACCGGGTCGACACCGGGCAGCGGGAAGCTCTGCGCCACGAACGCGATCGGGGCCTGCGCACCCTCGGTCATGAACTCGAAGACGTGGCCCGGGTGCGCGACACCGTCGGTCGACTGAAGCAGTCCCGATCCGTTCGAGACCACGCTGACGATCTCCCCGGGGACGAACGGGTCATCCGGCGTCAGGACGACGGCCTTCTGCGACCCGTTCCAGACGGCCGTGGCCGTGTGCGGCCCGGACTGCGCTCCCTGGACCTCGAAGGCCGCGGAGCTCACCGACGCCGGGTCCAGGTCGGTGCTGAAGAAGATCGTCACGTCGTTGTCCACGGGCGTGCCGGTCCAGTTGCTCGAGGGAGCGGTGGAAACGACCCGGGGTGTCGGTACCTGCTCGTAGAAGAATGCCACCTTGGTGACCGCGAAGCCCGCCACCACGTCGATGTCTCCGTCGAGGTCCCAGTCGGCGGCCCCGATGGAGTGGCACTGAATCCCGCCGGAGTGCAGCGGCCCGGCGGTGAAGCTGCCCGCGCCGTCGTTGTCCATGACCAGCCAGCCGTTCGCTCCCCGCACCGGCACGACCGCGTCCAGGTCGCCGTCGCCATCCACGTCCACGGAGTGGATCCCGAACGGGAAGGAGGAGGCGATCCCGTATCCGACGACCGGCTGGAACGTGCCGTCTCCGTTTCCGCGAAGGAAGCTCAGGTCCTCGCTCAGCGAGTTGATGGTGACGAGGTCGACGAGCCCGTCACCGTCGTAGTCGCGGGCGTCGACGAAGTTCGGGCTCTGCCCGACCGGAAGGAGCGGCTCCTGCACGTCGAAGGCAGCGTTCCCGTCGTTGAGGAAGACGCTCACGTCGTGCGAGTAGCCATTGCAGCAGGCGAGGTCGACGTCCCCGTCGCCGTCGAAGTCGGCGCCGTCCACGAACCTCGGGCTGTCGGCGAGCGTGCCCGCGGAGTACTCCACGCACGCCGCGAAGGTCCCGTCGCCCTGGTTCTCGAGCACGCTCACGCTGTGGCCGTTGAAGTTCGCCAAGGCCACGTCGGTGTCGCCGTCCGCGTCCAGATCGGCGCCGAACGCGCCGTAGGGCGTGGTTCCGTTCGTGACCGGGAACGCGGTCAAGACGAACGCGCCGGTGCCGAGGTTGCGGAATACGTCGAGGGTGTCGCCGGCTCCCGCGCAGACGATGTCCGGCAGACCGTCCTCGTCCACGTCGGCCAGGATGCTGTGGCGGGGGAGTGGGTGCGTCGCCAGGCTCGCGAACGGGAAGAGCGTGCCGGATCCGTCCGAGCTGAGCACGGTCAGCGAATCGGGGACGACGTTGGCGAACACCGCTTCGGGAAGGGCATCCCCGTCGAGGTCGCCGACGGTGCAGGACAGGGCGATCGAGCCGATGGGCCAGCTCGTCGGGGAGGTCGTGAAGCTTCCGTCCGGCATGGGAGCGGTCCACGCGGCGAACTGGAAGTGGTGTCCGTTCGGGAGCGACATCCCCGCCAGGTCCTTGACGCCCTTCGTCACGGTCACCAAGACGCGCTCACCGGGGAGGAAGCTCTGGGCGGGATCGAAGGTGAGCCGTCTTGCGGCGGCGCTCCAAGCGAGCGATCCCGTCAGCTTGCCGCGCAGGTTGGTCGTCACGAGGAGATTGTCAGCGTTGATCGTGGACGCATTGATCGGGCCGGAGAAGCTCACGGTGATGTTCGACGCGAGCGGAACGCCGACGGTTTGATCGACCGGCGACGTCGCGGAGATCACGGGGACCGCGCCGGCCTCCGCCGCGAGCAGCACGAGGGCGACGATCGGTATCGCCTGGACAAGTGATGTCACGCTGCCGCGCGAGAAGCGAAACACGCTCGGAGTGCCCTCCGCGAGCGGAGCCGTACCCAGAGAGATCCCGCTGAGCCCGCCCGGCTGCGAGGGGGGAGCGGCACGAAGCGAGTCCCGCCATCATAGGGAGCGCTCCCTCGAGGATCAAGGGGGCTGCCCGCTGCCTTGCCCGGGCCGTCGAAAGGCCGGACCCGGGGAGTGCCCTCCTCGGCTAGAGGTAGGGGAGCATCGTCTTCACTCGCTGCTCGTCCCCGGTCTCGAGGAGGCCGGACTTCCGCAGCTGGCGGATCCGCTTCGAGGACTTTTTCGTCAGGATGTGGTTCTTGAAGCCCCGCTTGTGGCGGATCTTGCCGCTCGCGGTCTTGCGGAAGCGCTTCGCGGCGCTGCGGTTGGACTTCATCTTCGGCATTTCGTTCTCCGCGCGATCATCAGAGGCGATTGTGCTGGAGCACCTTCTCGCAGCAGGCGAGGGCATCGGCTTCGGTCTTGTAGCGCATCCCGCAGACCCGGCAACGGTTGGGTCCGCCGATGCGCCCCTCCTCGACCGCTCTCTTGAGGAGGAGTTCGTACGTGCTGTTCGCACGGTCTTTCTGCAGGACTGCCGATTCCTCGTCCCGAATCATCACCGTCTCCTCCTCCATCATGTCTCTCCCCACACCGCGAAACGTGACGGCGGCGACCCTCGCGAAGGGCCGCCTCGAATCCAGATTCGTGCTTCGGGCTTCCAGAGTCCTCAAAGTTCCCGCTCCCTATCCCTTGCCGGACCGGCGCCGCTTGGCCGCTTTGAGCTGCTTCTTACGCTTTCTTTCGGAAGGTTTCAAATACCGTGAACTCTTCTTGATGTCCTGGATGATCCCTTCCTTCTCGCACTTCTTCTTGAAGCGCCGGATGGCCTTGTCGATCGACTCGTTCTCCTTGACCTTGACGAGGGGCATCCCCGCTGAGCCTGCCTTTCCCTACGAGTAGTTTCCGGCAATCGAACGCAGCAGTATGCGGATCCGGTGATCCCGTGTCAAGTCCCTGCGCCTCGCTCGGGCCTGCCAACTTGACGTGCAAACCCCGCGCGGACACTATGATCGTGGATTCCGACACAGGAGACGGAGGCCGAAATGGCAGAAACGCGGTGCCTCCTCGTCGGCCCGTTCCCTGACTGGGATCGAGTCGAGCGCGAGGCCACCCGGCGGGGCTGGACGGTCCGTACCGTCGAGTCGGGCGCCGAAGCTTTCCGGGCCCTCCAAGAGGACGACACGATCATCGCCGTCCTCCTCCCCGCGGTGCTGCGCGACGGTCCTGCGGACAACCTGTTGCTGCGTGCGCGCAGCGCGGGGACGCGCGCCGAGTTCGTCGTCATGGCGGGGAGCGGCGGGAGGGAGGAGCGGGCCTCTCTCCTGGCCGAGGGCGCGGACGAGGTCTTCGAGCCGCCGGTCGATCGGGACCGGCTGCTCGGCAAGCTCGACCGCCTCCGCGATCGCCGGCGTCTCATCGACGACCTCGGCATCGTCGTACGCAACCCCACCATGCTCGAGCTCTTCGAGCGCGTGCTTCGCATCGCGCCGCTCAAGGTCACCGCGCTCATCACCGGAGAGAGCGGCACCGGGAAGGAGCTCCTCGCGCAGGCGGTCCACCACGCTTCCGAGCGCCGCAACGGGCCCTTCGTCGCCGTGAACGTGGGGGCGCTTCCCGAGACTTTGCTCGAGTCCGAGCTGTTCGGTCACGAGCGTGGCGCGTTCACCGGCGCCGACGCCCGGCGTGTCGGACGCTTCGAGCTCGCCGACGGCGGCACGCTCTTCCTCGACGAGATCGGCGAGATGCCGCTCGCGTCGCAGGTGAACCTGCTGCGCGTCCTCGAGGAGGAGCAGTTCCTGCGCGTCGGAGGATCGCAGAAGCTCGCCGTGGACGTCCGCGTCGTCGCGGCCACGAACCGGGATCTCGAGGAAATGGTGCGCGAGGGCAAGTTCCGCCGCGACCTCTTCTACCGCATCAAGGTCGTGTCGCTGGAAGTCCCGCCGCTGCGCGAGCGCATGGACGAGATCCCCGTGCTGGCGCGAGCCTTCGCGGCCTCGGCGGCGAAGAAGCACGGCGTTACGTTCCCCGGATTCGCCAAGGACGCCATCGAGGCGCTCGTCGCGTACGAGTGGCCGGGCAACGTCCGCGAGCTCCGCAACCTCGTGGACGGGTTCGTGGCGCTTCGCCCGGAGACGCAGGTCCGCGCCTCCGACCTCCCGTCGTTCGTGACCCGCCCGCACGGATCGCGCCTGCTGCCCGCGCTCCCCGCGGACCGGAGCGTGGCCGAGCGGGAGTTCGTCATCCAGTCGTTGCTGGCGCTCCGCGCGGAAGTGGCCGCGCTCCGCGAGCTGATCCTCTCCGGCCGCGCGGGGACGGGAGGCGGGATTCCGTACCCCGCAGGCGCGGGAGCCGTCCCCATCTATCCCACCGGACCGGTCCGCGTCGAGGAGGCCGACTCCGGCGGTCTCGCACTGAAGGAGCTCGAACGGCGGACAGTCGAGCGCGCGCTGCGCGAGTCCCGCGGGAACCGCCGGCTCGCCGCGCAGGCACTGGGCATGAGCGAGCGCACGCTGTACCGGCGGCTCAAGGAGTACGGGCTCACCGACGACGGCGGTTGACCGGCGCCGCCTTTCCGGAAAGCGCGGCGTGCGCCGCGGCGAGCCGAGCCACCGGCACTCGGAACGGTGAGCAGCTCACGTAGTCGAACCCGATCTCGTGGCAGAAACCCACCGTCGCCGGGTCGCCGCCGTGCTCTCCGCAGATGCCGACCTTGAGCCGTGGCCGTGCGCTTCGCCCGCGCTCCGTGCCGATGCGCACCAGCGCTCCCACGCCCTCGATGTCCAGCGTCGCGAAGGGGTCCGCGTCCAGGATCTCGTTCTCGAGGTAGTGAGGCAGGAACGACCCGGCGTCGTCCCGGCTGATCCCGTAGGTCGTCTGGGTGAGGTCGTTCGTGCCGAAGCTGAAGAACTCGGCGTGCTCGGCGATGCGCTCCGCCGTCAGCGCGGCCCGAGGCAACTCGATCATCGTGCCGACGAGATACGGCACGCGCGTTTTCCGCTCCTTGAACACTTCCTCGGCGACGCGGCGCACGACGGCCACCTGCTCGCGCAGCTCGGCGGTGTGGCCCACGAGCGGGATCATGATCTCGGGGTGCACCGGGGTGCCCTCCGCCCGCACGTCGCAGGCCGCGTGCAGCAACGCGCGGACCTGCATCTCGGTGATCTCCGGGAAGGTGATCCCCAGCCGGCATCCGCGGTGCCCGAGCATGGGGTTGGCCTCGCGCAGCTCCTCCACCCGGCGCACGATCGTCGCCGGCTTCTTCCCCAGCGAGCGCGCCACTTCCGCTACCTCGGCGGCGCCGTGGGGGAGGAACTCGTGCAGCGGCGGATCCAGTGTGCGCACCGTCACCGGGCGGCCCTGCATGGCGCGGAAGATCCCGGCGAAGTCCGCGCGCTGCATGGGCAAGAGCTTCTGCAGCGCGGTGCGCCGGCTCTCCCCATCCTCGGCCAGGATCATCTCCCGCATCGGACCGATACGCCCTTCGCCGAAGAACATGTGCTCCGTGCGGCAGAGCCCGATGCCTTCCGCCCCG
>JBQTGV010000087.1:0-10881 GCA_052390515.1 Candidatus Eiseniibacteriota bacterium
GCGGGCGTTCTTCGGGGATCCGTACGTGTTCGATCCGGACGGGACTCTGGACCTGTGGACTCCGGAAGGTTTTCCCATGGGTCGTGTGGTTCTGACCGATCGTTCCAGCCACCAGGTGATCGTGGAGATCGACGGTCTGCCGTCGACCTCGACGGTGCGTTTCCTTCAGGGGGAGATCCGGGACGATCCACCGGTGGAGTACATCGATCCGAACTACCTGCGGGACGAGATGTTTTCGGGGACGTGGTCGGGGACGACGTTCACGGACACCGTGACGGTGGACACGACGGTGCCGAGCTTCGTTCGGGTGGAAGTGGACGATCAGGGGACGGCGACGGCGTACTCGAACTGGCTGGCGTTCGTGACGGAGGTTCCTTCGCTGGGAGTGAAGGGACCGCGGGTGGCGGCTGTGCTGGGCCAGGCGAAGGTGGTTCGAGCGGACGAGTTCACGCTGACGGGGATGAGCTACACGGAGGGTGCTCCGAGCATCCTGACCGTCCAGGGTGACGAGGAGGCGGCGGGTCTGGGCACGCTGGAGATCGACACCGGAACGCTGGGAGCGCCGACCTCGGTGAGCGGGGGCGGGTTCACGTCGACGACGTACCAGAACGGGCTGCTGACGCTGGTGGGTCTGTCGGGGAGCGGATCGACGGTGGCGGTGGAGTGGGGAGGGACGGGCGCGTTCGTTCCCGCGGGCCGGGTGGACCGTCTGTCGCTCTCGGTGGGGCGCCCGAATCCGTTCGGTGGGGGGACGATGGCGGAGTTCGCGCTTCCGCGGCCCTCGACGGTTTTCCTGGAGGTGCTGGATGTGAAGGGCCGGCGGGTGCGGCTGCTCCTGGACGAGCGGCGTGAGACCGGGAGCCATCGGGTGTCCTGGGACGGCAAGGACTCGGGCGGGAGATCGGTGGCCAACGGGGTGTACTTCCTTCGCCTCACCGCCATGGGGGAAACCCTCACCACCAAGGCCGTCCGTATCCGATGAGGCCGTTGCGCCGGCGGCGGGACCTCAGTTCCCCCCTCTCCAGCGCGATAGCGTAGCGGACCGCGCCAGCGCGTCGGCGGCCGTGGCATGGCCGTGACCGTTCCAGTGCGGGTCGTTCGGGAATTCGAATCGCTCTCCGTCGGCCCGGAACTTCTCGAAGAAGTACTCGTCCATATCCACCACCTCGAAGCCCGCCGCCCGCGCTTCGGCGGCGAAGATCGCCCGCATCCGGACGAAGTAGCTGCCGGGCGCGGCCGCGGCGTCTTCCGGGTAACGCACGCCGTCGAGCACGAACACCACCTCGTCCGGCGCCCAGTCGGCGAACGCCTGGAGATCGCGCAGGAATGCCTGGACTGCTGCCTGGGAGCGTTCGAGCCGCTTCGGATCGGAGAACGATGCGGAGTTGCCGGCGTCGCGGCGGGCTCCCACCGGCATGGCGACGTCCGGTCGCGAGCCCAGCATCCTGGGCAGGCGCTGCTGAACCTGCAGGTTGAAGAACAGGTAGCGTCCCAGCGCGGTCGTGCGCACCAGCTCCCGCCAGCGGCGCGGCGCATAGTCGAAGCGGCGCAGCATCAAGGAGCCGTCGGGCGCGTTCACGTAGTGGTGGAAGCCCGGCTCGACCTTGTACTCGGCGAGGCTCTCGTCCCAGTCGTTGCCGACTACGACGATGGCCAGCCTCTGCGCCTGGAAGCGCTCACGCGCCTCGCGCGCCCAAATCAGGTACTGGCTGAGCGGCGCGCCCGAAGCGGCGAAGCTGTAGACGCGCACTTCGGGCGCGAAGGCCTGGGCCACTCGTCCGCTGATCGTCTCCGGGAAGGGCACCATCGAAGCCTCCACATAGGAGTCCCCGATGATGGCGCAGAGCGGTCGTGGATCGGCCGCGTCGTAGTCCTGGTCGTTGACGTAGCCGGCATTGTTGATGCGCGTCCGGTTGACCATGGCGAAGTTCCAGTCGCGAGACCACGTGATCCTCCGGTTGGGCGCGAAGCGGAAGACCGGGCTCGCCTCGTTCACCGGGGCGGCGCGAAGGCCGTCGTTGACCGGCAGGAACCGCAGGACGACCTCGGCGAGCAGCACCGGGGCGAGCAGGCCCAAGCCGACGGCAGCCATGCCGAGGAAGAGCGCTCTCGGGGTCGAGCGTGGCGCGGGGTCGGTCATGCAGGGAGACCACGTTCCTGCCGCGGTCGCAGGCCGGCCGTCTCCCGAGCGACGTCCCGGCGGGGCCGCCGCGCGGCAACACCCGGGGCGGCCTTCGGCCGCGGCCGGTGCACCCGTGCGGACCGGAGCGTGCTCGCGATGACCACCAGGGCACTCACCACGGCATCGTACCGCCCGGCGCGAAGGCCCTTCAAGGGCTCCCTCCACCCACCGGCCCTTTCGGGCCCGGCACCGCGCAGCCCCCGCAGCGCCCCGAGGGGCCGTGCCGATTCCCCGCGCCCCTCCGATTTGATACTTTGGTCAAACGAGGGAGCGTCACCGCCGGCCGCACGGCGACCTCTCGCCACCCGAAGGTTCTCGATGGGTGACCACACCCTCGATTCGTTCTCCGACCCGACCCGGCTCCGCATGTTCATGCGGCACCTGCTCAGCGACGTCCTGGCGCTGGAGCGCATGATCGAAGCGGGGCAGATCGAGTCCGGAGTGCGACGCATCGGCGCGGAGCAGGAGCTCTGCCTCGTCGACGCGAGCTCACGTCCGGCACCCGTGGCCGAGCCCGTCCTCGAGCTCCTGAACCACCGCGACTTCACTCCCGAGCTTGGCACGTTCAACCTGGAGTTCAACCTGCCCCCGGAGAAGTTCGGCGGAGCGTGCCTCTCCCGCATGGAGCAGGGCCTGAACGAGCGCTTGGCGCTCGCGCGGGAGGCTGCGGCCCGCTTCGGCTGCGAGGTGGTGATGGCCGGGATCCTGCCGACGCTGCGCAAGACCGACCTCGACCTCGAGAACATGATCCCGCGTCCACGCTTCCTGGCCCTGAACGCGGCGCTGCGCCGTCTTCGCGGCGGCGAGTTCGAGCTGCGGCTCACCGGCACGGACGAGGTGATCCTCAAGCACGACAACGTGATGATGGAGGCGTGCAACACGAGCTGTCAGTTCCACTTCCAGGTCGACTCGCACGAGTTCGCCAGGCTGTACAACATCGCCCAGGCGGTGACGGCACCGGTGCTCGCGGCCGCGGTCAATTCGCCCCTGCTCTTCGGGCGCCGCCTGTGGAAGGAGACCCGCATCGCCCTGTTCCAGCAGGCCGTGGACACGCGTCCCACCGGCGACCACGTGCTGGACCGCAGCGCGAGGGTGAGCTTCGGAGAGAAGTGGGTGGAGGATTCCATCCTGGAGATCTTCCGCGAAGACATCGCCCGGTTCCGCGTCGTTCTGGGGATCGACATCGAGGAGGACCCCATCGACGTGCTGGACCGCGGCGGCGTCCCGCGGCTGCAGGCGCTGCAGCTGCACAACAGCACCGTGTACCGGTGGAACCGCCCGTGCTACGGCGTGATCGACGGGCGGCCGAACCTGCGCATCGAGAACCGGGCGCTGCCGGCCGGGCCCACCGTCTTCGACGAAGTGGCGAACGCGGCTTTCTGGTTCGGGCTGGTCTCGGGCGTGGCAGGAAACGTCGCCGACATCCGCCGGGTCATGAGCTTCGACAACGCCAAGAACAACTTCCTGGCGGCGGCGCGGCAGGGGCTCGACGCGCAGTTCGAGTGGAACGGCGTGACCGTGCCGGCGAAGAAGCTCATCGTGCAGCGCCTGCTGCCGATCGCGCGCGAGGGACTGCTCGGTTCGGGCATCGACGAGCAGGATGCATCGCGATACCTTGACGCGGTGGAGCGGCGGGTCCGCAGCGGTCGAACCGGCGCGGCCTGGCAGCTGGACTCCCTGACCCGGATGGGGCAGGAAGGCTCGGCGAAGCTCACCGAGAGGGTCGGGGCCCTGGTGCAAGGGCTCGTGGCGCGCCAGAAGGAGGGCAGGCCGGTGCATGAGTGGGAGCCCGCGGGGCTGCACGAGGCCCAGGAGTGGCGCGGCTTCAACCACCGCGTCGAGCAGTACATGACCACGGAGCTCTTCACCGTGCACGAGAACGAGGTGATCGACCTGGTCGCCAACGTGATGGATTGGAAGCACGTGCGCCACGTGCCGGTGGAGGACGACGCGGGGCGGCTGGTGGGCATCGTGTCCTACCGGACGCTGCTGCGCCTGCTCGCCCGGGACCTGCCCCACCACCGCGAGAACCCCGTTCCGGTCAAGGACGTGATGACCCGGGACGTGGTCACCTGCTCGCCGCGCACCACCACGCTCGACGCCATCCGGCTGATGCGGGCCCGCAAGGTCGCGTGCCTCCCGGTCGTCGTCGACGGCCGCCTCGTGGGCATCGTCTCGGAGCGGGATTTCCTTCGCGTCGCCGGGGATCTCCTCGACGCGAAGCTCGGCGCCGGGAGTGACCCGGCTTGATCGTGACGAGGACCTCGACCGAGCCGGTCACCCGGCATCCCCGGCGCGTCCTCGGACGGGCCGGGGATGGTTCGACCGGACCGACGGTCGTCTTCGTGGCCGGCGTGCACGGCAACGAGCCGAGCGGAGTGCTGGCGCTCGAGCGGGTCTTCGCCCGGCTCGAGGAGCACGCCATCGTCCCGCGCGGCGTCGTGCTCGGTCTCTCCGGAAACCTGCAGGCGCTCGCCGCCGGGCGCCGCTACCTGGACCGCGACCTCAACCGCATGTGGTCGAGAGCCGAGGTGGCGCGGGTGCGCGCGGTCGCCGCGGGGGACGGAGCCGTGCCCGAAGACCGGGAGCTCCGCGAGCTGCTGCAGCACCTCGAGGATGCGTTCCACGCGGCGAAGGGCCCCGTCACGGTCGTCGACCTGCACAGCGCGTCCTCGCGCACGGCACCCTTTGTCGTGCTCGGCGACACGCTGCACAACCGGCGGTTCGGGCGGAGGTTCCCGACGCCCGTGATCCTCGGCCTCGAGGAGCAGCTGGTCGGCACCTTGATGGAGTACGTGACCGGGCTCGGGCACACGTCGCTGGCGGTCGAGGGCGGCCAGAACGAGGACCCTCGCTCCGTCGACCATCACGAGGCGGCCATCTGGCTGGCGCTGGTGCACGCGAAGTCGCTCGCGCGGGAGCAGGTTCGGGACTTCGAGCAGCACCGCCGCCTGATCGCCTCGACGCGACAGGGCGTGCCCCGGCTCCTCGAGATCCTGCACCGCCACGAGATCCGCCCCGGCGACGAGTTCGTGATGCGCCCCGGCTATCGCAACTTCCAGCCGGTCCGCAAGGGCGAGGAGCTGGCCCGAGACCGGCACGGTCCGGTCCGTTCGCCGGGAGACTACGTGCTCTTCCTGCCGCTCTATCAGGGTCTCGGCAGCGACGGGTTCTTCCTGTCCCGCGCGGTCAGTCCCCTCTGGCTCGTCGTGTCCGGCGTGCTGCGCCGGTTCGGCGTCTCCCTCGTCGCCCCGTTCCTGCCCGGCGTGCGGAGACACCCCGAGCTCGCCGACACGCTGTTGGTCGATACGCGCATCGCGCGCTTCCTCGTACCGCAGCTCTTCCATCTGATGGGCTATCGCGTGCGCCGGATCGAGCCGGACCGCGTGGAGGCGCGCCGGCGCCGGAACTGATCGGTGTCACGTCGCGTCGGGGCGGCGGCGAAGCTCCTCGAGCCGCGCCTGGATGGACTCGTGAGACTGCAGCAGGGAGTCCAGAGCCTCGTCGGCGCGCCGCGGCGTCCGCTTCGGACGCGCGTCGTCCAGGAAGGGCCACAGGCTCTCGCGGATGTCCTCGGAGAGCACGCTCTCCAGGTACTCGAGCGCCGTGCCGCGCAGGTGCGCGTCGTCGGTGTGCAGGCCGCGGTATGCGATCTTCAGCGGCCCGGCGGGCAACACCAGCGACAGCAGCGCGAACACGTGCGCGAGGCCGCGGTGCGACCGCTCGCGGATGACATCGTCGACGAACGGGGACTCCAGCCGTTCGCCCTCGGCGTCGAGCAGGCGGTGGCTCTCCCACACCCTCCGCTCCACGCGGGCCTCGCGCTTCACCGCCTGCAGCACGGTGGCGGCGTCCACGGCCAGGTCGGGCCGACGCTCGCGCAGCCGCGCCAGCGCCGCACCGCACTGGTAGCGAACCTCGAAGCGCTGATCGAAGAGACCGCCCAGGAGCCCGCGCATGGTCCGCTCGGAGGGAGCGGTGACGAGCACGCGCGGGATCCGCCGCCGTACGGCGAACTCCGTCTCCGGATCCAGCAGTGCCGCGACCAGCGAGTCGACGGCCGCGTCTCCCGCGGAGCGGAGCTTCGCCGCCGCTTCCGGCGCGACCTCGTCCCAGGCGAGGAGCTCGATGACCCGCGGTAGGGACTGCGGCGCGAGCGTCTCCTGGGAACGAAGCGCGGAGCGGACCCGCCCGGAGTCGTTGGAGTGCAGGTCGGACACCGACGCCCGCGGCGCGGCGAGTGCGGTCGACGCAGCCGGGGACGGCTGCGCCGGCTCGATGTCGATGCGCGGCAGGGTGGTGGTGAGATCCACGTCGGGCATCGCCTCGATGACCGCGGTGACGTCGGCCTGCTCGCCTCCGCGGCGCACCAGGTTGCGCTCCAGCGCGGCGACGTGGCCGCGCTCGAGACGGCGGGTGACGAGGAGCCCGGTCACACCGAGGGCCGCGGCGAACGCTCCCAGCCGTCCCGGATCCCCGCCCAGCAGCCCCAGCGCGAGCGCCACCTGGACGCACGCAGCACCGACGGCGTCGCCCAGCCGGTCGAAGCCGACGTCGATCAGCGTCTTGGACGCGCGCTTCTCCGACGGCGAGAGCGGGGCGAAGAAGAGCTCGTAGCTCGAGCGGAAGAGCGAGCTGCGCACGGCGGCCTCCGCGCCGCGCGCTCCGGCGGCGACCGGCAGCCCGGGGGCGAAAGCGGCCGCGGCTCCACCGGCCAGGATCACGAGTGGATGCGCGGAGGCGGTCTTGGCGAGGCCCACGGTGCCGAGCAGCCGCCGGGTCAGGGTGGACTGCAGCACGAACGTGAGCGCCGCGACGCCGGTGTAGTACAGCGCGAAGAAGCGGAGCAGGCTCTCGGAGTCGGCGAACGACGAGCGCGCGCGCACCTTGAACACGTAGTCGAGCAGGCCCGTGCCGATCGCCGCGGCCAGCACGAGCCAGGCGAGATGGCGCAGGTACGGCATGCGGGAGAGGATGGCCGCGCCGCCGGCGTGCTCCTGCTCGCCGTCGCCCTCCCGGGATCGCTCGGGGCCCGCCAGGAATGCCGCGACGGCCGCGCAGGCCAGGTGCAGTCCGGCGAGGAGCAGGATCACCGCGGGAGCGCCGATCGTCGGCGCGATCCGCCCGACGACGATGCCTCCGCACAGCCCGCCGAGCGTCGCGCCCCCGGCGATCCGGCCGATGCGCTTCCGCGCGGTCCGCGGATCGAAGCGCTCGCTCACCAGCGACCAGAACCAGGAGATGGAGACAGCGCCGAAGACGGTCACGTGCAGGTAGAGCAGGACCGCCGCGGTCGGGCGAGCGTCGTCGGCTAGAAAACGGATCCCAACCAGGGCGAGCGCGCTCACGGCGAACCCCGCCGGGACGAGCCGGGAGGGGCCGAGCGCGGGCAGCAGGCGCGTCGAAGCGAGCACGGCGGCGATGGTGAAGAGGGCCGAGCCCATCACCATGCGGGGGAGCAGGGTGATGTCGAACGTCGAGAGGAAGAGGGCGTCCCGCGTGGCCTTCCCTGCCACCTGGTGCGCGACCATGGCGAAGGCGCACAGCGTCGCGGCGGTGACTGCCGGCTCGGTCGAGGACTGCCGAATGCTCACGGCCGGCAGTCTATCGTCGCCGAGCCGACCTCATCGATGGCAAAGTGGGCGCGAACGGCGTGACCGGCGGAGAGCGAAGCCGATGGCCCGAACCTGATGCGTTCCTGGGATCCCGAAGGGCCGGAGGAGATCTCGGATTTCGGCCCCTTCCGCATTCGCCGCTATCTCGCGCGCTCGCCGCGCACCGGCGGGACGCGTCCGTTCTCCGTGGTGGAGACGTCGGACTGGGTGAACGTCGTGGCGCTCACTCCCCCCGGCGAGGTCGTGCTCGTCCGCCAGTATCGCCACGGGACGCGCACCGTGACCCTGGAGATCCCCGGCGGCGTGGTCGACGCGGGCGAAGATCCGGCGGCGGCCGCCGCGCGGGAGCTGCGGGAGGAAACGGGCTACGCCGGAGGTGCGCCGCGTCTGCTCGGCACTGTGGAGCCGAACCCCGCCATCCTCAGCAATCGCTGCGACACCTACCTTGTTCGGGACTGCCGGCGCGTGGAAGCCCCGGAGCTCGACCCGGGCGAGGACATCGAGGTCGAGACCCTGCCTCTCGCGGAGATCCCGAACGCGATCGCCGACGGGCGGATCACTCACGCGCTGGTGATCTGCGCGTTCTGGTGGTTCGAGCGACGTTGCTAGCTTCGGTTGCCGGGGTCAGACTGTCGATCGCTCCCGCACGAGCCGCGCGATCTCGTCCAGCGCGTGGTCCACTTCGCCTTCGGTGTTGTAGAAGTGCGGGCCGACGCGGATGCCGGCACCGGGGCGATGATCGACCAGGACGCCTCGGCGGATCAGCTCCGCGGCGATGCGTCCCGAATCCGGCGGGTCGATGACGGCGGTTCCTCCGCGCAGGGCCGGATCCCGCGGCGTGTTGAGCCGCCAGCCCTCCGCGTCCGCGCGCTCCAGGATCCGCGCGGTGAGGCGCAGGCTCTTGGCGCGGATCTCGTCGAGGCCGGCTGCCTTCAGGACGCGGACTCCGGCCAGCGCCGCCCGGATGGAGGAGACGCCGGGCGTTCCGCACAGGAAGCGCTCGATCCCCTGCGCCGGGCGGAACTCGCCCGCGTCGAACGCGAAAGGCTCCTCGTGCGCCGGCCATCCGGTGAGCGACGGACGGAGCTGCTCGATGCGGTCGCGGCGGACGTAGAGGAACGCGTTCCCGGGGCCGCCGCACAGCCACTTGAGGCAGCCGCCGAAGGCCGCGTCCACGCCGAGCCGCTCCAGTTCGATCGGCAGGCAGCCGGCGGACTGGTAGAGGTCCAGCACGACGCAGGCGCCGACCTCCCGCGCGCGCCGGGCGACGCGCGCCGCATCCTGCACGAAGCCGCTGCGGACCCGCACGGGGGAGAGGGCGACGACGCGCGTGCGCTCGTCGATGGCGGCGAGAAGACGCTCGGTATCGATGGCGATCCCGTCGTCCGAGGGCACCTCCACCACCCGCACCCCGCGTTCGCGCATTCCGCGGTACAGATAGAGGAGCGAAGGGAAGTCGAGCGCGGTGGTGACGAGGGTGTCCCGCGGCGGGGCGAAGCTCTGCGTGGACAGGAAGATGGCGCCGGCGAACGTGGCGGAGGGCTGGAACACGACGGTCCCCGGCGGTGCGCCGAGCAGCGGGGCGAGCTCGTCGCCGGCGGCGCAGGGCAGCCGCCACCAGGTACGGTCCCACGCGGTAACGCCGTCCTCGCGCCACTCGCGGGCGTACTCGGCGAGGTCGGCCTCCGCGCCACGAGGCATCGCCCCGAGCGAGTGGGTCACGAGCCAGCAGCAGTTCTCGAGGCTCGGGAACTCGGGTCGGAGGCGGAGCAGGGGATCCGAAGTCATACGTGGCATGAAAGCACCGGCGCGGCGAGCTTGGCAAACCGGCTGCCGCGGGGAGCGGCCTGCTGCCGGGGGACGGGCGGCCGCCGCCTCGTGGAACCAGGAACTTCTTGATACTTCCAGGTCACCCGTGCGACTCTGCCGACGTCGCTGGCGAAGGACCGGCCGCGGCGGGGTGTCCACGGATTCGAGCACGGAGGGCGGGCGTGGCCAGATCTCTCACCAGCACCGAGATCTGCGACCTCCTCGGCATCTCCTCGAAGACCCTGTACCACTGGGAGCGCTCCGGGAAGATCCCGAGCCCGGGGAGGAACCGGCGCGGGTGGCGGGTCTTCACGCCGAAGCAGGTCCAGGAGATCCGCCGCTACGCCGAGCCGGCGCGCAAGACCGCACCGCGCACCCTGTCCCGCGAGGAGTTGAAGGAGCTCTCCGGACTGACGGCGCGGAATCAGCTCCGCGGCGTCGTCGTCTCCATCGCCTCGGATGGCCTGCTGTCGGAGGTGGTGCTCCGGCTCGGCGACGGCCAGGAGATCGTCTCCGTCGTGACGCGGAGTTCGGTGAAACGCCTCGGGCTCAAGAGGGGCCAGGAGGCGGTCGCGGTCATCAAGGCCACGGAGGTCATGCTGTTCACATGAATCTCATCGTTCGCTATGCGGCCGCCCTCGTGCTGTGCGCGTTCTCCTTCACCCCGGTTCAGGCCGAGCCCGTCCGCGTCTTCGCGGCCTCGTCCCTGACCGAGGCCTTCGGGGAGATCGGCGCGCTCTTCCGCAGTCGGAGTCCGGGAGACGACGTGGAGTTCCAGTTCGCCGGCAGCCAGCTCCTCCGCGTGCAGATCGAAGAGGGCGCCCCCGCGGACGTCTTCGCGTCGGCAGACCGCGTCCACATGGACGCGCTCGAAGGTCGGGGGCTGGTGGTCGACGGCAGTGTCGTCTTCGCCAGGAACCGGCTCGTGGTCGTCACGCCGGTGGAGCATCCGAAGGTAGAGAGGCTCGCGGATCTGGCGCGGCCGGGAACGCGCCTCGTCGTGGCCGACGCGAACGTGCCTGTCGGTCGCTACACGGCGCAGGTACTTTCCAAGATGACCCGCGCCGGCCTCTACGGAGACGACTTCCAGCGGCGCGTCTCCGCCAACGTCGTGAGCCAGGAGACGAACGTCCGCGCCGTCCTCGCCAAGGTGGCCCTCGGCGAGGTCGACGGAGGCTTCGTCTACTCCACCGACGCGCGCACCGTCGCCGGGAAGGTGATCACGCTGGATGTTCCCGATCGGGTCAACGTCGTCACGGAGTACCCCATCGCGGT
>JBQTGV010000088.1:0-2549 GCA_052390515.1 Candidatus Eiseniibacteriota bacterium
CGTGCCCGCAGGGCAGAGCGGCGGGCGCCCGCGCTGGATCCTGCCGGTCGCGGCAGCCCTGGCGGTGCCGATCCTCGGGCTCGTCTTCTGGGTCGTCGCCGGCCAGTTCGCGAAGCCGGACAAGACGGAGGCGGAAGTCGCCGCCGAGTCCCCCGCTTCCGCCATGCAGGAGGCGAAGGACCTGCTCGACTCGGGCAAGGCGAAAGAGGCGCTCGCCGCCTACCAGCGCATCGCCGGCGAAGAGCCGGACAACGCGTCCGCGCACCGCGGCGCGGGGCAGGCGGCCCTGCTCGCCGGGGACGCCCAGCTCGCCGTCGAGCACCTGGAGAAGGCGTGCGAGCTGCGCGACGACCGGCCGGTGTGGCTGACCGATCTGGCCGAGGCGCTGCACGCGTCCGGTCGCGCGGAGTCGGCGATCCAGAAGCTCGGAGCGTACCTCGAGGACCATCCCGAAGACCTCGCCTGGCAACAGATCCGCCTCGAGTGGATGCTCGCCGGCGGCCGCGACGCGGATGCGGAGCGCACGTACGAGGCGCTCGCCCGCGCGAACCCCGAGGGAGCCTTCGAGCAGTACCTGGCCGGTCTCGCGGTCGGGAACGAGTCGAGAGCCGAGACGTACCTGCGCCGCTCGATCGAGCTGGACTCGTCCAACGCGGACGCGCACGTCGCGCTGGCGAGGAGCCTGGCCCTCCACGGAGAGACGCCCGAAGCGATCGCCTCGCTCGAGCGTGCGTTCCAGGTGCGTCCGGGAACTCCCGAGGAACAGGCCTTCCTCGCGAGTCTCGAGAGAGCGCGTGCGGCGAAGACGCCTGAGGCGGCGAAGAAGCCCGAGCCCGCTCCGGCCGAGAAGGCCGAGCCGCCGGTCGTCGCGAAGGCGTCGCCCTCCAAACCGGCCGACGCGCCGAAGCCCAAGCCGGCCGCGCCGGAGAAGACTCCCGCCCCGAAGGCGGAGTCGCTGGCCGATCGTCTCGACCGCGTTCGCGCCGCGCTGGCGGAGGAGCGCTTCGCCGACGCGAAGGACGCGCTCGCCCGCGCGCGCAGCGAGCTCGGCAGCTCCGCCGAGGTGCAGCGCAACGTCGCGCTCTGGGAGGGAATCGTAGCGTTCGAGGAGGAGCGCTTCGCCGATGCGCTCCGCACGTTCGAGTCGCTCGACGCGGAAGCGTCGTATCGTGCCGGAGGCTGGGGCACTGGCTCGGTCGCGAACTGGATCGCCCGCGTGCACTTCGCCACCGGCGACGTCCGCAAGGCGGTCGCCGCGCTCGACGCGGTCGGTCCGACCGACCCCGACGAGTACGCCGTCGCGCGCCTGTGGGAAGGCGTCGCGCTCGCGTCGCTCGGCATGGGCGACCTCGCCTCACGCACCTGGGAGCGGATCCCGGCCGACGTCGGCGCGCGCGTTGGCGGGCCGGGCAAGGCCGCGGTGAAGTCCGCGGAGCTGCTCACCGGCTCGATCTCGGAGAAGGACTACCGCACGGCCGTGCAGCCGGTGAGGGACTTCCAGAACGATATGCACTTCTTCCTGGCGTACGCGGCGCGGCGCAAGGACGACCCGGAGACGGCCCGGCAGCACCTCGTGGAGTCCGTGGAGGCCTCCGCCGGGCGGGAGTTCCCGTACCACGTGGCGCGTGCCGAGATGACCGGCGAGGGCAAGCTCGCTCGCTGAGCGCGTTCGGGCCGCCCGACACGCCGGCGCGTCCGGCGGACACGCCCCGCGCCGGCCGGTGAGCGTGGCTCGCGGGTCGATCCTCCTGCAGGACAAGGGCTTGCGGCGTCCGACGGCCCGCTGGCCCGACCGTTGCTCTTCTTCTCGGCGGAAGGAGGAACGGTCATGCTTCCTCGAAAACGGATCAGGTGGACTCTGGCGGCCTGCGCGGGACTCGCGCTGGCCGGCGCTGCGGAGGCCGGGGATCGCGGCTGTCCCCCGTCGCGGGAACCGTGGCGGCGCGGCCACGTGGGTGGGCCGGTGGGCGGATACGCGGCCTTCAAGGCCGGCGGGTACGGCCTCGACGCAGCGACGGTCCCGGACGAGGGTCTGGGGTCGCTCTTCCTCGGAGCCGAGGCCGGCGCCACGCCATCGCCCTTCGTGCAGATCGGCTTCACGCTGGACTGGCTGCGCCGGCGAGACGCCCAGGGCGGCGTCCTGCCGATCGACGCGCCCTTCGAGCTCCCGGTCGAGGGCGTCATCGAGTCGAGCGGTTCTTCCACGGACCTGATCCCGTTCGGCGGGATCGTCCGTGTCCGCTTCCCGGTCAGCGACGGGCGGCTCGTTCCGTTCCTCGCCGGACAGCTGACGTACGACATTCTCCGGCTCGAGCACCGCTCGATCGAGTCGGACGGAACCACGATCGCGGTCCACGAGCAGACCGAGTACTTCCACGGGACCGGAACGTCCATCGCGCTCGGCCTCGAGGCGATGCTGGATCGGAACGTCGGACTGCTCTTCGAAGTGGGCACGCACGACTCGGTGACCTCGAGCGAGGTGTACATGGCGTGCTTGCCCGTGGACGGACGAGTCGTCGGCGTCGGCTAGTTCCTTCGCTTCGGCGTGC
>JBQTGV010000089.1:0-5013 GCA_052390515.1 Candidatus Eiseniibacteriota bacterium
GGGGGTCATCCTCAAGCGCACGGACGTGCCGGTGAGCGAGCGATGAGGGAGAGCGTGCGCGCGTTCGCGCCGGCCACGGTGGCGAACGTGTCCTGCGGCTTCGACGTGTTCGGCTACGCGCTGGAAAGCCCGGGGGATACCGTGACGGCGCGGTTCCGGGACGAGCCGGGGGTCGGCCTCTCGAAGGTGACGGGCGACGGCGGAGCGTTGCCGCGGGACGCACGGAACACCGCGGCGGTGGCGGCGGCGAGACTCCTGCGTGACGTGGGCGCGGACCGCGGCGTCGAGCTCGAGCTCGCCAAGGGAATGCCGCTCGCGTCGGGGCTCGGGTCGAGCGCGGCGAGCTCGGTGGCCGCGGTCGTCGCCGTGGATGCGCTGCTCGGCAGCCGGCTCTCGCCGACGCGGCTGCTCCGTGCCGCCGTCGAGGGCGAGCGCGCGGCGGCCGGCTTCCCGCACGCCGACAACGCCGCTCCGTGCCTCGCCGGCGGGTTCGTGCTGGTGCGCGGCAGCGGAGCGGAGGCCGTGTTCGCGTCGATTCCCGTGCCGGACGGACTCGAGTGCGCGATGCTGCACCCGCACGTCCTCGTCGAGACGCGCGGCGCGCGCGCCGTGCTGCCGGAGCAGATCCCGCTGCGCGATGCCGTTGTTCAATGGGGCAACGTCGCCGCGCTCGTCATCGGGCTCTTCAAGGCCGACTTCGATCTGCTGGCCGGCGCGGTGACGGACGTCGTCGCCGAACCGGTGCGCTCGAAGCTCGTCCCCGGCTTCCCCGAGGTGCGTGCCGCCGCGTTGAAGGCCGGCGCCTTCGCCTGCGGTCTCTCCGGCTCGGGGCCGTCCATCTTCGCGTGGTGCCGGGGGCGGGAGGCTGCCGACCGGGCGGCGGCGGCCATGAAGAGGGAGTACGCGCGAGGAGGGCGGGCGGACGCCGACGCCTGGGTGTCCCGCGTCGGTGCTCCGGGCGCACGGGTGCTGGACTGATGCGCTGGCGCAGCACGGCCGGCCGCTGCGAGCCGGCGGACTTCGAGACGGCGCTGTTCCACGGGCTCGCGCCGGACGGTGGGCTGTATCTCCCCGAGCGCATCCCCGAGCTGCCGCCGGCCGTCTTCGCCGTGGGCCTGACGGTGGCGGAGACGGCGTTCGAGGTGACGCGGCTGTTCCTGGACGACATGCCGGGGGACGATCTTCGCGCGATCTGTGCCGATGCGCTGAACTTCCCGATCCCGCTGGTGGATCTCGAGGACGGCGTCCGCGTGCTCGAGCTCTTCCACGGGCCGACGCACGCGTTCAAGGACGTCGGCGCGCGCTTGATGGCGCGGCTCATGAGCTGGTACCTGCGCAAGGCCGGCGGAGGCGCCGGCGGCGACATCACCATCCTCGTCGCCACGTCGGGGGATACGGGCAGCGCCGTGGCGCAGGCGTTCTGGCGCGTGCGGGGGACGCGCGTCGTCGTGCTCTACCCGAAGGGGAAGGTGACGCTGCTGCAGGAGAAGCAGTTCACGACCCTCGGCGGCAACGTGACCGCGCTGGCCGTCGAGGGCACGTTCGACGACTGCCAGCGGATGGCCAAGCAGACGTTCGCCGACGGGGGGCTCCGCGCCAAGGTGCGGCTCACCTCGGCGAACTCGATCAGCGTGGGGCGGCTCTTGCCGCAGACGATTTACTACGTGCATGCGGCGGCGGCGCTCGGCCCGGATGCAGCACGCGCTCTGTTCTGCACGCCGAGCGGCAACTTCGGCAATCTGTGCGCGGGCGTCATCGCCAAGCGGATGGGGATGCCGTGCGCCGGGTTCGTCGCGGCGACGAACGCGAACGACGTCGTGCCGAAGTACCTGGCGACCGGGACCTTCACGCCGCGCGCATCCGTGGCGACGATCTCCAACGCGATGGACGTCGGCAACCCCAGCAACTTCGTACGGATCCTGGATCTGTACGGCGGGAACGGAGCGGCGCTGCGGCGCGAGATCCGCGGCGCGGCGTTCGACGACGACGCCACGCGCGGCGCCATTCGCGAGGTGCACGCCCGCACCGGGTACGTCATGGATCCGCACACCGCGGTCGGCTGGCTCGGGCTGCGGGAGGTGCGTGGCGCGCGGAACGGTCCGACGGCCGGCTCGGGTGCCGACCGCGGCCCCGGCATCCTCCTCGCCACCGCGCATCCGGCGAAGTTCCGCGAAGAGGTGGAGCCGGTGATCGGGGCGAAGATCCCGCTGCCGCCGGCCCTCGCGGCCTGCCTGGAACGCGAGAGCCGGGCGGAGACGATTCCCGCGGACGCCGCCGCGGTGCGGGAGCGGCTGCTGCACTGAGCGGCCGGCGGCGGTCGGCCACTCCGGTGACGTTCGCCTTACACCAACCCCTGATCGAGCATCGCGTCGGCGACCTTCACGAAGCCGCCGATGTTCGCGCCGGCCACGTAGTCGACCTTGTCGCCCTTCTTGCCGTACTTCACGCAGGTCTCGTGGATGCTCTTCATGATGCCGTGCAGGCGCGTGTCTACCTCTTCGCGGGTCCAGGAGAGGCGCAGGCTGTTCTGCGACATCTCCAGACCTGAAGTCGCCACGCCGCCGGCGTTCGCCGCCTTGCCCGGCCCGAAGAGCACGCCGGCTAGCTGGAAGACGTGGACCGCGTCGGGCTCGGTCGGCATGTTCGCCCCTTCGGCGACGACCTTGCAGCCGTTGGCCACCAGAGCCTTCGCCTCCTCGGCGTTGACCTCGTTCTGCGTGGCGCAGGGCAGCGCGACGTCGCACTTCACGCCCCACGGCCGGCGGCCTTCGATGTACTTCGCGCCGAACTTGTCGGCGTACTCCTTGATGCGGCCGCGGCGCTTGTTCTTGAGGTCCATCAGCCAGGCGAGCTTCTCGGGGTCGATGCCGTTCGGATCGTGGATGGACCCGCCGGAGTCCGAGAGCGTCACCGCCTTGCCGCCGAGCTGGCTGACCTTCTCGACGGCGTACTGCGCGACGTTGCCGGAGCCGGAGACCGCCACGGTCTTGCCCTTCATGGAGTCTCCGCGCGCCTTTAGCATCTCCTCGGCGAAGTACACGCAGCCGTAACCGGTGGCCTCGGGGCGAATGTTGCTGCCGCCCCAGTTCATGCCCTTGCCGGTCAGCACGCCGGTGAACTCGTTCTTGATGCGCTTGTACTGGCCGAACATGTAGCCGATCTCGCGGCCGCCGACGCCGATGTCGCCGGCGGGCACGTCGGTATTCGCGCCGATGTGCCGGCACAGCTCGGTCATGAAGCTCTGGCAGAAGGTCTCCACTTCCGCGTCGGACTTGCCCTTGGGATCGAAGTCCGAGCCGCCCTTGCCGCCGCCCATGGGCAGCGTGGTCAGGCTGTTCTTGAAGATCTGCTCGAACCCCAAGAACTTGAGGATGCCGAGGTTCACGGTGGGGTGGAAGCGCAGGCCGCCCTTGTACGGGCCGATGGCGGAGTTGAACTCGACGCGGTAGCCGCGGTTCACGCGCACTTCGCCGCGGTCGTCCCGCCAGGGAACGCGGAAGATGATGACGCGCTCCGGCTCGACGATCCGCTCCAGGATCTTGGCCTGCTTGTAGTGGGGGTTCTTGTCCAGGAAGGGGAAGATCGACTCGGCGACTTCCCGGACGGCCTGATGGAACTCGGTCTGCGCCGGGTTCTTGGCGATGACCTCGGCCATGAACGAGTTCACGGTGGTGCCCGTCGTCATCGACGGGGTGGCTGTGGCGGACATGGGGGGATCTCCTTCTCTCGAGCCCTGGATTGCGGGTCAAGGATACGACGATGGCGGATCCTAGGCAGGGGGGTGGCCCGGCGCAAGGGGAGGGTTATGCAGGGGGGCGGCCGGCGTTCTGGATGGCGCGAATCGACAGGAACATAGGGGTTGGTTGCGGGCGGGCGTCCGACTGCCCCTCTACTGCCTCTACGGCGACGAATCCGTAGCGGCCGTAGAAGCCGACCGCCGCAGGCTTCGCGTCGACGACGACCCCGACACAGCCGTAGTCCGCGGCCATGCGCAGTGAGAGGTCGAAGACGAAGCGGAGCAGCCGGGTGCCGACGCCCGCCCCCTGGACGGACTGGTCCACGGCGAGCCGGGCCAAGCGTAGCGCCGGCAGGGGGTAGCGGGGGAGCTTCTTGCGGCTCGCGGCCGGCAGTCCGTCGATTTCCAGGTGCCCGGGCGCGACGGTCGCGAAGCCGAGGATGCCTCGGTCGTCCACGGCGACGTACGTGACGCCGACGTAGTGCTTGAACTGGTTCTGTCCCGCGAACTTGTGCAGGAAGCGGTCGAGATCAGGGTCTCCGGAACGGAACCGGGAGCGGTCGTCTCCTTCGCGGAGCGCCCTAATCTCCATCGCGCATGAGCGTGCGAAGCGCGTCCGTCGGTGTGCCCTTGTCCACCTGCTCGAGGATAACCTGTCCGGACTTGCGGGTTACGGTGAGCTTGGAGTGAACGATCACGTCCGCGGGGAGTTCCTGAAGAGCTTGGAGGTGATGGAGAAGGGCCTGCTCGACGAGGTACCCCTTCTTCACCCCCGTGGCGCGGGCGTAGCGTTCGAGGAGCTCCTTCGTAGCCCGTGAGACGAGAGCCGAGATCTGAGTTTCCTTCTCCATAACTTCTCCACCGAAATCTTACATTTCTCTAAGTCCGGGGTCAAGGGCGCCGACGTCGCTTTTCGGAATGACGCCAGCGGGTAGGGTGGAGGCAGCCGCTCCCCGCGCGGTCTCGGACGGCCGTCGGAGGGAACCGTGGCGGGGAGGCGGACGGCGGTCTACGCCGCCGAGTCGAACGCGGAGTACGCGCCGGCGAGGCGGATCCAGCGGTCCGAGGACGTGTACGCGCTGTGCGCAGGGATGGCGCGGGGGCGCGTCGAGGTGTTCCGCGTCGTGCTGCTCAATGCCCGGCACGACGTCATCCGGGTGACGACGGTCAGCCGTGGCAGCCTCTCGGCGACGATCGTGCACCCGCGGGAAGTGTTCCGGCCGGCCATCCTGGCGTCCGCCGCGGCCATCATCCTCGTGCACAACCATCCGTCGGGA
>JBQTGV010000090.1:0-8173 GCA_052390515.1 Candidatus Eiseniibacteriota bacterium
CGCCGCGACGACGCTCGTGCGAACGGAGCGGGTTCTGCCGCCCCACCGTTCCCCGAAAGCCGGGACTCAGAACACGAGCAGCAGGACGGTCAGACCCGCGGCGGCGACCGCGCCCACCGCGAAAGGGTGCTCGCCGCGCCGCCCGCCTTGGGCGTCCTCGTCGAGCAGCGCACGGCGTCCGAGGAACAGGTTCAGGACCCAGCCGAGCGTCACGATGCCCAAGTCCCCCCGGGAAAGAGCGAGGAGCACGGGGCTCGACGGCCAGGGGCGGCCGGTGATCTGCCAGGCGTGGATACCGCCCACGACCAGCAGACCCAGCGTGACGACGGCCGCGCCGGTCGCCCCGAGCAGCCCCGCCGGCCCCGCACTCATGCGGCCGCGAAGCGCCTGCGCGCCGGCCGCTCCTGCCCCGAGGTAGAGCAGCAGCCCGCTGACGGCGGAGAGGAAAGAGATGGCTCCGAGAAGCGCCGAGCCGCTCCCTTCGAAGCGGACTCGGTACGATTCGCCCTTCTCGATCCCCTTGGGCAGCGCGACGACCAGACCGGCGGCGTCACGAGCCTCGATGACGTAGCGGATCTCCT
The DNA here is from genome assembly GCA_052390515.1 of Candidatus Eiseniibacteriota bacterium. Classification (GTDB taxonomy): domain Bacteria; phylum ARS69; class ARS69; order ARS69; family ARS69; genus JBQTGV01. The sequence goes on from JBQTGV010000090.1 coordinate 582, forward strand.
CGCCACGAGGATGCGCAGCAATTCGGGCGACGGCCTCGCCCGACGACGCGATCTTCATCGCGATGCGCTTCTCGTTCTCGGGATCACCGACCAGGCGGACCCAGGCCTCGGTCCTCGGCGCCTCCAGCGAGCTGGTGATCAGCGCGTGGATTTCCAAGTCTTCGCCAGCCTGCGCCTTCTCCGGAGGCCGGTGCTCCAGGCGCAACGAGAGGCGGCGATGTTCCTCGACCACGTCGTTCGGCGAACAGGCGGGAAGGAGCGCGGCGGCGAGGAGGAGCACGGTCGCGAACGGAGAACGCATGGTCCCCCCGGAGGCCAAGCGGGCGGCATTCTAGGAGCGGCCTTCTCGGACTGTCAAGGCGAGCGCGGCCACCCTATGCCACGCACGCGGTGAGCGATAGACTCCGCCATCCGTCGGGGAAGCGCATGGATGTGGTGGGGCTCATCCTCTCGCAGGTCGTCCTTCTCGGTCTGTCCGGACTCATCTCCGCGGCGGAGACCGCCCTCTACTCCATCGCCCCGCCCCGCCTGAAGGAGCTGGCGCGGAGCGCGGTCCCGGGAGAGCAGGCCGTCGCGCGGATCATGACCCGCCCGCGCGAGGCGCTCGTGACGATTCTCGTCGTGAACGCGGTCACGAACATCCTCGCGTCGGCGCTGGGCGCGGAGGCCGCCATCGACCTGCTGGACAGCACGCAGGCCGGCGTGCTCGTGTCGACCGCGGTCATGACCCTGCTGATCCTCGTGGTGGGGGAGATCGCTCCCAAGACCGTCGCGTACCATCACGCGGAGCCGATCGCGCGGGCGGTGGCCGGACCGCTCGCCACCCTGGGCCGGCTGATGATCCCGATCAGCTGGCCGCTGCTGCGGTTCACCGACTTCGTCCTGGGCCGCGAGCGGCGGCCGGACGAGCGCGTCGATCTCGCCGAGGTGGAGGCCATGCTGCGCCTCGCGCACGCGGAGGGTGAGGTGCAGACGCACGAGCGCGACCTGGTGCGCGGAGTGATCGAGCTCGGCAACTCGCCGCTGGAAGACGTGATGACGCCGCGGACCGAGATCCTCTCCCTTCCCGCGGACATGGACGTCGCCGCGGCGCGCGAGCGAGTGCGCGGCGCGGGCTACTCCAAGGTTCCCGTGTCCGCCGGCGGCCCGGACGAGATGTCCGGATTCGTGACCGCGCTGGACCTGCTGCTCGCACCGGCCGACTCCCGGGTGGCCGAGCTCGTGCGGCCGATCTCGTACGTTCCGGAAGTCAAACCGGCGCTCGAGCTGCTCGACGAGTTCCGTGGAACGGGGGATCGGATCGCGCTCGTCGTCGACGAGCACGGTCACCTGGTCGGGCTGGTCACCCTGACCGACCTGCTGGAGGAGATCTCGGGCGAGATCATCGAGGGCAGCGATCTTCACAAGGTGCAGTACCGCCTCCTGGGTCCGCGTCGCGTGGCGATTCCGGGCCGGATGGAAATCCGCTTCTTCAACGAGGAGTTCGGGACGGAGCTGGAGTCGGAGGACGCCGAGACGGTGGCGGGTCTCGTGCTGGAGCGCACCGGGCGCATCCCCGGGCCCGGCGAGCGGTTCCGCTTCGACTCGGTGGAGCTGGAGATCCTCGAGGTCGGACCGAACAAGATCCTCTCCATCGCCGCGACGCTCCCCGAAGCGGCACGGCCGGGTGACGTGCGATGAAGGCGTCCCTCCTGATCGTGGCGGCAGCAGCCGCGCCGGCCGCCGGCGGATTCGGTTCCGACACGGCGGGGCTCGTTCTCATCGCTCTGCTTCTGCTCGCCGGCAACGCGTTCTTCTCCGGCGTCGAGACGTCGATCGTCTCCGCGAATCGGGCCCGGCTCGAGCGCCTGGCCTCGGAAGGTCGTCGCGACGCGCGCGCTGCGCTGAGGCTCCTCGCCGACACGCCGGGAACCGTCGCGGGCGCGCTCGTCGGCACGAACGTGTGCGGAATCGCCGCCGCGTCGCTCACGACCGCCGTGGCCGCACACTTCTGGCCGGCGCACGGCCCGCTGGTGGCCACGCTCACGCTGACGCCGGTCGTGCTGGTCGGTTGCGAGATCCTCCCGAAGGCGCTGTTCCGGTCGCGTCCGACGCGGCTGCTGCGTGCGAGCGCCGCACTCCTGAGCGCCGCGCTCGTCGTCTTTCGCCCCGTGCTCCTGGTCACCTCGGGAGCGACGAAGACACTGCTGTTCCTCTTCCGGGTGCCCCCGGCGGAGCGGCGCCCCGTGTTCGGCCGGGAGGATCTGGAGACGCTCTTCCTGTACGGGCGCGCGGGAAGCGAGGCGCCGGAGTCGACCGAGCGGGCCGAGGCCGCCTTCCGCATGGCCGGCCGGGTCCTCGACTTGCAGCGGCGGGGCGTGGGCGAGGCGATGAAGCCGCTGCCCGCCGCCCACACCGTCGCCGCGGGCGGTACCGTGGGGGAGGTGCAGGAGCGCTTCCGGGAGACCCGCGTCCCGATTCTCGGTCTCTCGGATGCGGCCGGACGTGTCCGGGGGTTCGTCGCGGCGAAGGACATCCTCGGGGTTCCGCCCGAGACGCCGGTGGCGCCATACGGGCGTGCGGTGCTGCAGCTCGCGCCGCACGACTCCCTCGACCGGGCGATCACCGGCTTCCGCCGGCGGCGCCTGGGGCTGGGTCTCGTTCGAGACCGGGACGGCCGGACGCTCGGCGTGCTCTCGCCGGAGGACGTCCTGGAGGAAGTCGTCGGCGAGATCCGCGAAGCCCGTGCGGCTCGCCCGCCGGTGCCTGAACCGGAAGATTGACAAGGAGTTCCGTCGGTCGCTACCCTTTGCCGAGGGCCTGCCGGTCCCGGAACGGAGAACTGAGCCGCGTGGACCGGACCACCCGCGCCGCACTGCTCGACGGCATGGCCCGGGGCGACCGGCGTACGTTGGCGCGGGTGATCTCGCTCGTCGAGAACGCCGATCCCGGGGCGGACGGGTTCCTCGCGGAGCTCTACGCCTCGACGGGCAAGGCGGAGCGGATCGGCATCACCGGGCCGCCCGGCGCCGGAAAGAGCACGCTGATCGACGCGCTCGTCAAGCTCCTGCGCGCCGAGGGGCGCCGCGTCGGAGTGGTCGCGGTGGATCCGACGAGCCCCTTCACGGGGGGGGCCCTGCTCGGGGACCGCGTGCGGGTGAGCACGCGCGAGCCGGATCCGGGCTTCTTTTTCCGGAGCATGGCGACCCGCGGGAACATCGGGGGGCTGGCGGCGGCGGCGTCGGAAGTGTCCGACGTGTTCGACGCGTACGGGATGGACGTCGTTCTCCTGGAGACCGTCGGGGTCGGACAGATCGAGCTCGACGTGGTGGCCTCCACGGATTGCACGATCGTCGTTCTGGTGCCCGAGTCGGGCGACGACGTGCAGGCGATGAAGGCCGGACTGATGGAGATCGGGGACGTGTACGCGTTGAACAAGTCCGACCGCGACGGGGCGGGGCTCGCCGCGCGGGAGATCCGCGCCGGCCTCGCGCTGCGTGGATCCAGCTTCGGCACCTGGAGGCCGCCCCTCTTCGAGACGGTCGCGACCGAGCGACGCGGAATGAACGAGCTCCTGCAGGGCGTGCGCGCCTTCCGCGAGCACCAGGAGCGTACCGGGGAAGGGCGCGTCCGCCGCCGGCACGTCCTGCGCGAGCGGATCCGCGTGGCGGCCGAGCGGCGCCTCCGCCGCCTCCTGTGGGAAGGCGAGGGCCGGACGGCGCTGGAAGACGCGGTCGAAGCGGCCGAGAACGAGAACCGGAACCCGTACGAGCTCGCCGAGGAGCTCGCGCGGAGGCTCGGCGAGCGCGGCGCGCGGAAGGCGCCGGAAGGAGTCGAGGAGGCATGAGCCGGGACGAACGAGCGCGCAAGGACGCGGAGCACGCGCGCGCCGTGAGCGAGACGACGCAGCGGGAGTGGGTCACTCTCTCCGGCCGTGATTCCGAGCCCCTCTACGGGCCGGATCCCGCGGATGACCGGGCCTGGGCGGAGCACGACGCGAAGCTGGGATACCCCGGGGAGTTCCCGTTCACGCGCGGACCGTACCCGTCGATGTACCGCGGGAAGTACTGGACGATGCGCCAGTTCGCCGGCTTCGGGTCGGCCCGGGACACGAACGAGCGCTACCATTATCTGCTTCAGCACGGCCAGACCGGGCTCTCCGTGGCATTCGACATGCCCACGCTCATGGGTCTCGACTCGGACGATCCGCTCTCCCTCGGTGAGGTGGGGCGCTGTGGCGTGGCCATCGCCAGCCTCGAGGACATGGAGACGCTCTTCGCCGGCATCCCGCTGGACAAGGTGTCCACGTCCATGACGATCAATGGGCCGGCCGCGGTCATCTGGGCGATGTACATCGCCGCCGCGGAGAAGCAGGGAGTCCCGCGGGCGAAGCTCCGCGGCACGCTGCAGAACGACATCCTCAAGGAGTACATCGCGCAGAAGGAGTACCTGTTCCCGCCCGGGCCCTCCATGAGCCTGGTCGTGGACACGATCGAGTTCGCCGCGCGAGAGATGCCGCTGTGGCACGCCGTGTCCATCAGTGGCTATCACATCCGCGAGGCCGGCTCCACCGCCGCCCAGGAGCTGGCCTTCACCCTGGCGGACGGATTCGCCTACGTGGAGGCGGCCATGGCACGCGGGCTGGCGGTCGACGACTTCGCCCCGCGGCTGTCCTTCTTCTTCAACTCGCACTCCGACTTCTTCGAGGAGATCTGCAAGTTCCGGGCGGCCCGCCGCATCTATGCGAAGCGCATGCGCGACCGCTACGGCGCGAAGGACCCGGCGAGCTGGCGGCTGCGGACCCACGCCCAGACCGCGGGATGCTCGCTGACCGCGCAGCAACCGCAGAACAACATCGTGCGCACGGCGTATCAGGCGCTGGCCGCCGTACTGGGCGGCACGCAGTCGCTGCATACCAACTCCATGGACGAGACGCTCGCGCTGCCCACGGAGACGGCGGTGAAGCTAGCGCTGCGCACCCAGCAGGTGCTGGCGCACGAGACCGGCGTCGCCGACGTGGCCGATCCGCTGGGTGGAAGCTGGTACGTGGAGGCGCTGACCGATGAGCTGGAGGCCGAGGCCGAGGAGTACTTCCGTCGCATCGACGAGATCGGCGGCGTCGTCCCGGCGATCGAGCGGGGCTTCTTCCAGCAGGAGATCGGGCACGCCGCGTATCGCTTCCAGAAGGCGCTCGATGAGAAGAAATACGTCCAGGTGGGAGTCAACGAGTACGTGGAGGCGAACGAGCAGCGCCCGCTGGACATCCTGAAGATCACCCAGGCGACCGAGGACGAGCAGGTCCGGCGGGTTCGAGCCCTACGCGCGCGCCGCGACGCTTCGCGCGTGACCGCGGCGCTGGACGAGGTGAGACGGTCGGCGGAAGCCGGCGGGAACATGATGCCGCCCTTCCTGAATGCGGTGCGTGCGTACGCCACGCTCGGGGAGATCGTCGCCGCGTGCAGGCAGGTCCACGGCGAGTACCTGGAACCGGCCGTCGTCTGATCGATGAGGGAATCGACCGGGCACCCCGTGCGCATCGTCGTGGCGAAGGTCGGGCTGGACGGCCACGACCGCGGAGTCCGCGTGGTGGCGCGCGCGTTGCAGGACGCCGGAATGGAGGTGATCTACCTCGGACTCCGGCAGTCTCCGGAGATGGTCGCGGAAGCCGCGCTGCAGGAAGACGCCGACGCGGTGGGGGTGAGCATCCTCTCCGCCGCGCACATGACGATCCTGCCCAGGGTTCTCGCCGAGCTCAGGAGCCGGGAGCTGGATCACGTGCTGCTGACCGGCGGCGGGATCATTCCCGAGGAGGACATGGTGCAGCTCTCCCGGCTCGGGGTGGGCCGGCTCTTCGAGCCGGGCACGCCCATGGAGGAGTTCGTGAGCTACATCCGCTCCGAGGTGGCGAAGCGCCGCGCCGCGAGAGGCGTCGCGCGGCCGTGATCCGGGTTCTCGTCGGCAAACCGGGCCTGGACGGGCACGACCGTGGCGCGAAGGTCGTGGCGCGTGCGCTGCGGGACGCGGGCATGGAGGTCATCTACACCGGCCTCCACCAGACGCCGGAGATGATCGTGGACGCGGCGGTGCAGGAGGACGTGGACGTGATCGCGCTCTCGACCCTGTCGGGGAACCACCTCACCGTGTTCCCGCGGGTGCTCGAGCTGCTCCGCGCCGAGGGGCTCTCGGGCGTGCTCGTGCTGGCCGGCGGGATCATCCCCGAGGAGGACGCCGCCCGTCTCCGCGAGCTCGGCGTCGCGAAGATCTTCGGTCCCGGCACCGACACCCGCGAGGTCGCCGACTTCCTCCGAGCCGCGCTCCCCTCGAGGGACGCGTCCGCGCAACGAGCCTGAAAGGGACGACCCCGAGGAGAGCCGATGTTCTTCCTGACCGACGAGCACCACCGCATGCGCCGCATGGTGCGCGACTTCGCCCAGAAGGAGATCGCGCCGAGGGCGGCGGAGATCGACCGCACCTGCGCGTTCCCCGCGGACAACTTCGCCAAGATGGGGAAGCTCGGCCTGCTGGGGATCCCGTACCCGGAGGAGTGGGGCGGCGCGGGCTGCGACTACCTCTCCTACGCGATCTCCGTGGAGGAGGTCGCCCGTGTGTGCGGTTCCACCGCGCTCTCCATGGCGGCGCACACGACGCTGGGCTGCGGTCCGCTCTTCCAGTTCGGGAGCCGCGACCAGAAGGAGAAGTACCTGCGGCGCCTGACGCAGGGCGAGATGCTCGGCGCCTACGGGCTCACCGAGCCGAACGCCGGATCGGACGCCGGAGGCATGCAGACCCGCGCGGTGCGGAACGGCGGCTCCTGGGTGCTCAACGGGCAGAAGGCGTGGATGACGAACGGCGGCTATGCCGGGCTCTACACCGTGACGGCGCTGACCTCGCCGGAGAAGAAGACGAAGGGCATCACCGCGTTCCTGATCGAGCGCGGTACGCCGGGGGCGGAGGTCGGCTCGGAGTACGACAAGCTCGGCTGCCGGGGCTCGAACACCGTGGAGTTCTTCCTGACCGACTGCAAGGTGGACGGCTCGATGGTCCTCGGCGAGGTGGACCGCGGCTTCCAGCAGTTCATGGAGATCCTGAACATGGGACGGATCTCCATCGCGGCGATGGCACTGGGGCTCGCCCAGGCGGCGCTCGAAGCCTCGGCCAGGTACGCGATGGAGCGCGAGCAGTTCGGTAAGCCGATCGCCGAGTTCCAGGCGATCCAGTGGATGCTCGCCGACATGGACACCGAGATCGAGGCGGCGAGGCTGCTGGTGTACCAGGCCGCGGTGCTCAAGGAGCGCGGCGAAGACTTCGCCACGGCGGCCTCCAAGGCGAAGCTCTTCGCCTCCGAGGTCTCCCACCGGGTGTGCCACAAGGCCATCCAGATCCACGGGGGGTACGGCTACTCGAAGGAGTTCCCGGTGGAGCGTTACATGCGGGACGCGAAGCTCACCGAGATCGGGGAAGGCACTTCCGAGATCCAGCGCATGATCATCAGCAGGGACCTGCTCCGTCGCACGTCCAGAGCGACGGCGTGAGGTCCGGCCAAGGAGCGAGAGAATGAGTCGGGACCGGGAGGCGGTCCTCGTCGGCGCGGCGCGCACCGCCATCGGCACGTT
>JBQTGV010000091.1:0-2307 GCA_052390515.1 Candidatus Eiseniibacteriota bacterium
CGCACTCGCTCGTAGCTCCCACCCTGCTCCCGGACGGGTACGTCGGGATCGGTGAAGCGATGCTGCGACGACCCCGAGAGCACGTCGACGTTGGACGCCAGGAGCACGTCGTCCTCCAGGGTGACGAGGCCCAGGGTGCAGTGCGTTCCCACGTACACCCGCCGTCCGATCCTCGCCCCGCGCTTGGACAGCACCGTCCCGAAGGAGATGCAGCAGTCGGCCGAGCACTCCTCGAGGGACATGCGCAGGAACTCCCGGCGCACGTACTCGCCGAGGACTCCGGGAAGCAGCGAGAATCCCTGCGTCGCGCCGTGGAAGGCCTTGTCCGGATCGAGCACGAGCGAGGCCGCGCGGTAGGCAAGCCATCCCGGCAGCGCGAAGAGCCGGCATGCCAGGCGCGCGGCCCCCTTTCCGAGCTCTCTCATTCCTGCTCGCTCCCGATTCCGCTCAGGACCCGCTCGACCTCTCGCGCGGTCGCTTCCCAGGAGAAGCTTCGGCCATGCGCCGCCAGTGCTTCACGGTCCCAAGGGCGCCCGAGCGCGTCGCCGAGCGCGTCGCCCAAGACGGCCGGCTCGGTCGAGTCCACCAGGATGCCGTAGCGCTCGGCGGAGACGATCTCCGGCGTTCCCCAGACCCGCGTGGCCACGACCGGCGTTCCCGAGGCCAGCGCCTCCAGCAGCACGTTGGCGCGACCCTCCTTCGCGCTCGCGAGGCAGAACACGTCGGCGGCGGAGTACCAGCACGCGAGCTCCGTGTGGGCCACCGCCCCCGGCAGGATCACCCGCTCCTCCACCCCGGCCTCGCGGATGGCCGACCGGATCCCCGAGGAGAAGTCACCCTCTTCGCCCGGCGCGCCGACGATGGCGAGCCGCGCCGACGGGAATCTCCGCAGGACGACGGGCAGCGCTCGGATCAGGTGGTGGAATCCCTTCCTCTCCACCAGATGTCCCACGGAGAGAAGCAGCGGTCCAGCTCCGTCCAGGCCGATCGCACTTCTCGCGGCGGCTCGGTCCATGGGCGCGAATCGATCCGCGTCCACCCCGTTGCCCACGGTGACGACTCGCTCCGGCGGGGCGCCGAGCCCGAGCGCCGCCTCCCGCAGCGCGTCCGCCACGGCGAAGACCGCCCCGGCCCTTCGGAGCGTCCAGCTCACCTGCCGCCGTCGCACCGGGAACCGCGGCAGGTCGTTCACGTCATGGCCGCGGAGCGTGACCGCCACGGGTACGCGGAACACGCGTCCTAGCAGCACCGCCGCCCATCCGTCGGGGAAAGCGAGATGCGCGTCGATGCGGTCGAAGGCGAAGCTCCTGCGTATTGCCGCGGCCGACACGAGGCAGGTCACGAAGAGGAACAGGCCGTCGAGCGGCTTGGCGAGGCGCGGAATCGAGAGGAACCTCGGATAGCGCACCTCGACGCCGCGGCGCACCTCCCGATGCGGGATCAGGCGCCGGTGCCGGTAGCGGCGCATCCATCCGGCCAGGGGAAACCACGGAACCGGAGCGAGGACCCTCACCGGAACCCGCCGCGAGAGCGTCGCCACCCTCTGCTCCACGAACAGCGCGTGGACCGGCTGCGAAGCGTTCGGATAGAGGGTGCTGATCACCAGGACCTTCATCGCGCCCTGCTCGCCGCCTCGGCCTCGTGGATGAGCCGCCCGAACTCTTCCGCGCGCGCCTCCCAGCTCTGATCGCGGACGCTTGCCGACCGCGCGGCCGCTCCCGACCGCCCCTCGGCCACCGCAGCACGGAGCGCGCGCAGCCACTCGTCCTGGTCGCGAGCGAGTCGGACTCCGCCCAGGCGTACGATCTCCGGAAGCGGCGCCGCCACCACCGGGAGCCCCGCAGCCAGCAGCTCGCGCAGCTTCAGCGGGTTCATGCGGGCGGTCAGCTCGCTGTCCACGTACGGCAGGAACGCGACGTCCAGCGCGGCGAGCACGGCCGGCACGTCATCGTAGGCGACCGGCGGCAGGAAGTGCACGTTGGAGAGGCGGTCCAACTCCGCCGGGCCGAGCTGACGCGGCCCCACGAAGACGAACGATGCGTCCGGCATCGCCCGGGCGAGCGCGGCGACGCGTGCGGCGTCGAGCCGCTCGTCGACCAGCCCCGCGTACCCGATTCGGGGTTTCCCGAGCCGCTCGAGCTCCGGCGGCACCCGACCCGACCCCGAGCGGAACCGCTCCCAGTCCACGCCGTGAGGCAGCAGGCGGACGCGCGGGTGCTTCGCCGACTTCGCCTCGAACAGCGCCTCCGAGGTCACCACCACCAGATCCACGCGGGCGAGGAGTTCGCCCTCCATCTCCAGCATGGC
>JBQTGV010000092.1:0-9691 GCA_052390515.1 Candidatus Eiseniibacteriota bacterium
ACGTGCCCGAGGCCCGCTCCCGCCAGTCGACGTAGACGCCGTGCTCCCAGATCTCCTTCGAGAACCCGAAGGTCGAAGGGTCCGGCTGGGACCCGCTGAGCGCTCCGAAGCGCCAGCGCCCCGAGCCGACCTCGGCGCTGAGGCCGTCGAAGATCCCCAGCGCGACCAGCGCGGTGGACGGCTGCCTCCCGGCGACCGCGCGGAAGCCCTCGGGGCCGCGGCTCCATTCGCCGGTCAGGCGGTAGATGCGGGTCCGGCCCTCGGTCGTGTCCTCTCCCTCGGCCCGGGTCCGCCAGGTGCGGTTGGCGCGCACGTCGGTCTCGAAGTGGACCGCCGGGTGTCCCAGCGAGGCGGCCTGCAGCCGCACGTCGACCGCCGGCTGCGAGTAGTTTTCGCCGAAGCTCGACTGATCGAACAGGCCGAGGTAGCGCAGGCCGATCCGGCCGCGCACGCCGTGGTCGCCCAGCCAGCGGCTCACCGAGCCTCCGCTCGGCGGCGGCGCCGTGTCCAGCCCGGTGCCGGGGCCGGCCTCACCCTCGGCCGCCGCGGCCACGAAGTCCGGTGCCGCCCGGAAGCGCACCTCGTCCCCGGTCACGATGGACGCCTCCGGATCGGCACGGCGGCAGGACGCCCGCCGGCTGGCCACCGCCGTGACCTCCAGCGCCGTGATGAAGGCGCCTTCGCGGTAGACCTTGATCGCGTCGCCCACCCTCACACCGGACTCCGCGCCCGCGTCGACGTAGACGGTGCTCGACGTGACGTACGTGACCTTGGCCGTCGTCAGTCCGGCGGTCTGGGCCGGGCAGGACGGCGCGATGACGAACAGGGTGAACAGAACGGGCGGCAGCAATCGTCTCATCGTCACGCTCGGGGGTGGCAGGAGAAGCAAGCCTGGCTGTTGTACGAGTAGCCCGAGATTCCCTGGTGGCGGGAGTTCTCGCGCTGGGCGTTGTGGTCGTGGCAATCGAAGCAGGTGAACGCTGCGAAGTTGCTCGGCTGGTTGTGGCACGTCGCGCAGTCCGTCCAGCGCCCCTGGTGCTTCCCGGAGTAGATCCGGAAGTAGTTCGCGTCGTGGTTGGCGAAGGCTGCGCCCATCCACCCCGTGGTGTTGTGGCACGTGGCGCAGTCCGTGCCCAGGCCCGACGCGACGTGGTTCGGTGTCGTCGTGGAGTTGTAGTCCGCGGTGTGGCAGGCGAAGCAGTCCGTCGGCGTGCCGGCGTACAAGCCGCCGCCGTGGCAGCCGTCACAGGTGGCCGCCTGGTGAGCTCCGGTCAGCGGGAACCCGGTGAGGGCGTGGTCGAACGTCGCCGACGACCAGTTGACGGTGGAGTGACACATCACGCAGTTGGTCGGGAAAGACGGCAGCGAGTGCACCGGATCGGCGGCGGAGGCGTAATCCGTCGCGTGGCAGCTGTAGCAGTCAGTCGGCGTTCCGGCGAATTGGTTTCCGGCATGGCACGCTTCGCACGCCGCCGCGCGGTGGGATCCGGTCAGCGGGAACGCGGTCAGGGAGTGGTCGAACCCGGCCCCGCCGAAGCTGGACCAGCCGAACGTGGTGTGGCAGGACGCGCACTGCGACGGCGGGAACGACGCCATGGTGTGCGTCGGCGTCGCCGCCTGATAGGCGGCCAGGTGGCAGTCGATGCACTCCGTGGACGTGTTGGCGAACTGCATGGCCGACGCTTCGCCCGGTCCGTGGCAATCCGAGCACTCCACCGTGGCGTGCATTCCGGTGAGCGGGAACCGCGTGAAGCGGTGGCTGCGGATGTGGTCGGTCCGGTCGATGAAGCTGCGCGTGGAGTGGCAAGCTTGGCACTCGGTGCCCAGCTCGCCGGCGTGCACGTCCTGGTGGCACTCGTCGCACCGCGTGCCGGTGACCTGCGAGAACTCCAGGTTCAGGTGGCACAGCAGGCAGGGCGTATCCACGTGGGCGCCCTCCAGCACGTAGCCGAACTTGGAGTGGTCGAACTCGAGCCCGACCTTCGCCGGTGTCCAGGCTTCGGGTACGTGGCAGATGTTGCAGTCGGCGACGAACGAGCCGTGCGGGTTCTGCGGCTGGTCCTCCGCTCCCGCGCCGAGCACCAGCGCGAGGCTGCAAAGGATGAGGATCGTGGTGGCCGGCTTCATGGCGACTCTCTCAAGGGAGGTGGTGGCGTGGCGTGGCAGTCTTCGCAGCGGTGGGGGACGATGGGGCGATAGATGATCCCCTCGGTTCCGTCGGTGCGGCCGCCGACGGGGTGGCACTTCTCGCAGGCGACCCGCTCGTGAGCACCCTCCAGTGGGAAGCGGGCGTCGTGATCGTGGTCGAACGAACTTGCCGGCTTGAACGAGTCGGAGCCGTGGCAGACGTCGCAGGCGCCGCCGTCCAGGCGTCCGGCGAACTGACCCCCGTGCGGATCCTTGTGACAGTCCGCGCAGGCCCGGGCGTCCGACACGAAGCTGAGCCGCATGGCCGGGGCGAGCAGGAGCGAGGAGGGCGGCTCGAGACGCAGGTCCTGGTGGCACTCGAAGCAGGCCACGGCCGCGTGGGCGCCGCCGAGCGGGAAGCGATACTTCGCGTGCGCGTCCACGTCGACGTTCGTCTCGCGGAACGAACGGAACCCGTGGCAGGTCACGCACCCGGCCTCGCCGCCGAGCTCGGTCCCCGCCGAGTACCGGCCCTCGTGAGGGTCACGGTGGCACTGCGTGCACTCCAGGGAGGCGAAGCGCAGCTGGACGCGGGCGCTGCCGATCTCCGGCCTCTCGGGAATGGCCGGCAGCAGGCGGCGGTCCGGACCGTGGCAGTCCTTGCAGGCGGTCTTCTCGTGCACGCCCTCCAGCGGGAAGCGCAGCTCCTGGTGCTGCGCGACCTGGAAGAGGCTCGGCCGGAACGCTGCGACGCCGTGGCACGTTTCGCAGGCTCCCCGATCGGCACGGGCGGCGAGCTGGCCGCCATGCGCGTCGTCGTGACAGTCGGTGCAGCGGGCGGACTCCGGGCGGAACCGGAAGCTCGCGCGCACCGAACCGGAGCTGTCCTTGGTCTGCCCCTGTCCGTGGCACTCGGCGCAGGCGACGCGCGCGTGCGCTCCCTCCAGCGGGTACTTCGAGTCGCGGTGCCGCGCCGCGGTGAACGTGGACGGCCGGTACCCGTTCACGTCGTGACAGGACGCGCAGTCCATCGCCCGGGCGGACAGCTTCGCCTCTCCGCCGTGCGGATCCCGGTGACAGTCGGCGCAGTTGGCGAAGGCCGGCAGCACCGCGGGGTCGTAGCCGCCCTTGTGGCACGAGATGCACTCGACGGAGGCGTGCCGGCCGCGCAACGGATAGCGGGTCTTGTCGTGATCGAAGCGCGTCGTCGTGATTCCCTTGAAGTCCAGTGTCGAGTGGCAGTCGGCGCAGCTCGTACCGAGCCGCCCCTTGTGGACGTCGTCGTGGCACTCCACGCAGGAGGTCCCCATCCCGAGCCAGGAAAGCTCGCCCAGCCCGTCTTCGCCCATCGTCGCGACCGGGGCCCGGTGGTATTTCGGCGAGTGGCAAGTGCGGCACTGCGCGTCGGCGTGCTTGCCGTCCAGCGTCCATCCGGCGCGGGCGTGGTCGAACGACTCCGGCTCGCCCTTCTCCCAGTGGACGACGTCGAAGTCCCGTCCTCCGTGTTCCCGGTGGCAGGTGCGGCACTCACCCGCGCCCTCGAGCGCGTGCAGCCCGCGACCGGCCTCCCGCAGCCAGCGGATCGGCTCGTGGCACGAGAGACAGCGGTCGTCGACCACGTTCTCCCCGCCGATCCCGTGGCACTTCAGGCAGTTCGTCATGCCTTCCAGCTCCGCATGCGCCGAAGACAACGGCCCCGGCGAGATCTGGGCACCGGCCTCTCCCGCGACCAGCGCCCCGAGCAGGGCCGCGGCCGCGACGCGAAGTCGGCTCACGCCGCCGTTCCGGACACGACCGCTGAGAGCGCCGGATCCGGAATCGGCACTTCCTTCGTGACGGTGCGGATGCCGACCTTTCCCAGGAAGGCGGCCGGCGGCTCTCCGCCGACGCGCACGATCACGTAGTCGTTCGGGATGACTTGCCGTACGCCGCCGACGTCCAGCTCCACCTCGTGCGGCTCGATGCGAGTCACCACGCCTCCGCGCAGCACCCGGATGCGCCCGGCGCTCTCCTCGGCCGCGAGCTTCGTCACGTTTCGCTCCTTGGCGCGGTCGAAGGTCGTCCCCCGATACGCGAGCGTCACCTCCGTGCCGTTCTGGTTCGCCAGGCCCACGGCGGACTCCAGCGCGCTGTCGCCGCCGCCGACGACCACGATCTTGCTCTGCCGGAACGCCTCCATCTCGGCGATGTCGTAGAAGACCTTCGCCAGGTCCTCGCCGGGGACGTCGAGGCGGCGAGGGGTCCCACGCCGGCCCATGGCCAGCACGACGCGCCGGGCGCGCACTCGGAATCCCGGGCCGCGCACGGAGAACACGCCGTTCTCCCGCGAGAGCTCGGTCACCCGCCGGTTCGTCCTCACGTCCAGACCGTGCGCGCGGATCAGGGACTCCCACACCTCGAGCAGGGTCTCCTTGGCGGCGTCGGCGACCCACAGCTCACCGTAGAGCGGCACGGCGACCGGCTCGGCCAGCAGCAGCTTGTGCCGCGGGTAGCGGCGGATCGAGTCGGCCAGCGTTCCCTGCTCCAGGATCAGGGACGAGAGTCCCGCGCGCTTCGCCTCGAGTCCCGCGGAGAGCCCGGCCGGGCCGGATCCGACGATGGCCAGGTCGACGATGCGCGCGTCCGCCGGCCGCGCCACGCCGCCGAGCTCCCGCGCGATGCGCTCCACGGCGATGCGTCCCTCGTTGATGGCGTTCTTGATGAGGCCTCGTCCGCCGAGCTCGCCGACGACGTAGACCCCGGGCACGTTGCTCTGGAAGTCCGGGCGAACGTCGGGGACGTCCATGCGCTGCACCATCTCGCCGGTGGTGAGGAAGATGCCGCCGACGGGGCACGCCTCGACGCAGCGCCCGTGACCTGTGCAGCGGTCCTTGTCAACGACCGCCACCTTGCCGGCGAGACGGATCGCACCTTCCTCCGGGCAGGCCGGGACGCAGGCGCCGCAACCGACGCACAGGTCGGCGCGGACGGCGGCGTGCAGCTTGCCGCCGCGGTCGGATACGGAGGCGGCCGGCTGCACGGTCCGTGCCCGGGTCAGCTCGAAGATCTGCTGCGGCACGGCGCATCGCGGGCAGTGCGTGGTGGCCGAGGCGAGGGCGTAGCCGCAGTGCGGGCAGGATGCGGCGGGTTCGCCGGCGTGGCGATGCGTCCTGCGCAGGTGCAGCACGACGGCGAGCAGGGTCACGCCGAGGACCGCGGCGAAGGTCGCGAGCGTGGCCATCAGTGGATCCACGTCGCGCCGAGCGCGATGACGACGACGACATGCACGAGCACGGCCAACAGTGCGGTCACGGCGAACGGCCGGTGGAAGACGTGCCACAGTCGGAACACGCGATTCGTGGCATCGAGCAGTCGGATCTGTTGGGAGAGCGCCATTTCCCGGCGCGCGAGCCGCGTGACCCGCCGGAGCGCGTCGCGGTCCGGGGCCTTGCCGCCGGCTCCGCGCTGCTTCCACTCGCGGAGGAGCCGCGAGACCGCCCGCCGCCGGCCGAGATCGTCGCGCACCATCCGCGCGAGCGTCACGAACGCGCTCTGATCGGCGCGCGGAGCGGGCACGGGACGGAGCAGATCCTCGACGTGCTCCGGGGGAAGCCCGGTCGTGGAGACCAGGTCGCCGACGAGCTTCCGCCGCACGGCCGCCGCCTCCTCGCGGCCGAGCTCGAGCCCGCTGCGCTGCCGCGGGATGCGCACGTACAGGTAGCGACCGACGACGCCGGAGAGGCACACGACCATCATCGCCCCGTAGCCGAGCCCGATGAGCCCGTTGAAGCGCCACGCGGAGTGGATCGCGGCGACGAGCGGCAAGACCAGCCCGACGATCACGTGCACGTCGAGCCAGCGCGCGAGCCCGCCGGTGAAGGCGAGGAACGCGAACTTCTTCCGCAGCGGGTAGAGCCAGAGGAAGAGGAACATGCCGAGTGCCAGGAACCCGGCGGACTGGCCGACGTATCCCGAAGGCTTGAGCCAGTCGTGGTACGGAGACCAGAGACGCTCGGAGAGCGGCGCCACGTAGTACGGCAGCCCGATCAGGCAGACGGCGAGCGGGGGCACGGCGACGAGCCACACCGCCCTCGGAGCGAAGGGCGCGCGCGAGGAGCCGTCGGGTCGAGGAGCGGAACGGCGGTCGGTCCCGCGCTTCGGGCCCTTGGCCGCCGACGCCGCAGCCGACGCCCGCGACCCGGGCGCGGGCTGCCGCGAGGTCGAAGCCTGGGCGGTCCTCGGCGCGTGTCCGACGGGCAACGGTGCTGATCCTCGTTCCAGGGTCGGCCGGGCGAAGCGATTCCCGTGAAAGCGGTTACCCGCTCCGGGCTCTCTCAGGATCGGCCGCGTGGGGGCGCCCATTGAGGCATGCGGCGCGACGTGTACGAACGTCCCCGGAACTTGCCACCATTCTCCACGATCGGCAAGTCCGGAATCGCCTCAGGAGCGCTTTCGGGCGGCCTCCGCGGCCCGCTCGGCCTCCGGGCCGACGCGAAGGTCCCGGATGGCGGACCGGAAGGCGTAGACGCGCTCCAGGTTGGAGTCGGGGTCGGTCGGCGTGAAGAAGAAGCCTCGGCCGCCCGAGGCGAAGGCGGAGGACCATCCCGCCAGGGCCTCGCCGTCCACGAAGTCGATCCAGATCTTCTTCTCCGAGCCGGCACGGGCCTCGAAGTCGTTGCGCTGGTCATGCCCCGGGTCTCCCTCCGGCGTCCGGATGAAGAACACGCCCTTGAGGGCGGCCGTCTCGACCCTGGCGAGGGCTCCGGCGTCCGTGCGGACGTGGAAGAAGTCGCAGTTCGGCTTGAAGTCCGACGTCCTGCCCTTGACCACACGACCGTCGACGTAGTGGACGGCGACCAGCTTGCCCAGCGCGCTCATGGTGACAGCCCTCCCCGCCGGGGAAATCGGCGGGAACAGGGTGTCACTGAAGCCGCCCTCCCCAGTCCGGCCCGGGCGCTCGCGTTCCGGGGTCCGCCGGTGCTACAGTAGGGGGCGCCTTGGTCCGCGCGGACGACCTCTCTCTCGTCGGTAGCGAAGGGATCCCAGCCAGCTCGAGAGGTTTCGGAATGCGAACCCGCCCGATCCGGCTCCGGACCGTGGGCTTTTTCGCCCTCGCCGCGCCGGCCGCAGCACTTGCCGCGCCCACTCTGTCGTCCAACGCCGACCAGTACCTCTTCGTCGGGGATCCGGCGACGCCCATCGCCGCGGCCACGGTCACCGACGACGCGTCGACCCCGGCCGTCACCGCCGCGAACGACATCCGCATCCGAATCCCGGCCGGGTTCCCCATGACCTGGCATCCGGGCGATCTGAGCGCCATCGTCACCGGAACGGCCGCGGCGAAGGTCTCGACCACGGTGACGCTCGAGGATGCGAACGCCACGCTCGTGATCGACGTGACCACCGACTTCGCCGCGTCCGATCAGATCGTCGTGTCCGGACTCTCCTTCGCGAGCTTCAGCGCGGCCTCCGGCTTCGACAACCTGGAGCTCGAGGTGGGCAACGACGACGTGGTCACCGCGACCGACGCCAAGACGATCAAGGTGATCACGCCGCTGTCGACGCGCTCGTCGGCCATCAAGATCACGCCGGACGGGAGCGAGGTCTGGGTGGTCAACCCGGATCACGGAAGCGTCTCGGTCATCTCCACGGCGACGAACACGCTGCTCGCGGAAGTGCCGGTCGGAGCGAATCCGTGGACCGTCGACCTCCATCCGTGGAACGGGGAAGCATGGGTGGCGTCGATGGACGACGATCGCGTCGATATCCTCGATGTGGCCACGCGGACGGTGATCGACACCCTCGAGATCGGCTACGAGACCTTCGGCGTGGCGTTCAATCCGCAAGGGACGGTGGCGCTGGTGACGTCCAGCGGCTCGGACAAGGTCTTCGCCGTGAACGCGGCGACGCGGTCGGTGATCTCCACGATCTCCGTGTACCGCAGACCGCGCGGAATCGCGTGGCGGGACGACGGCGCGCGCGCGTGGGTCAGCCACCTGCTCATGCCGGAGATCTTCGGACGCCTCACGACGGTCTTCCCCTCGACGTGGACGACCGCACCGATCTCGATCGGCCAAGTGTTCTCGCAGAACCTCGGGGGATACCCGAGCACCATCCAGAACATCACGGTCGCACCCGCGCCAGGAGACTCTCTGCTGTGGATCCCCAACAACATGATCCACACTTCGAACGGGCAGCTCTTCGCCAACCCACTCACCGCGACGAACATGTTCCACGCCTGCATCCGGCCGGTGAATCTCACCACCAGCGCGGACATGGTCGCGAGCACGTACTACCTGAGCGAGTCCGGCACAGACGTGGGCGGACCGATCGCGGTGGACTTCAAGAGCGGGCGCGCGTACGTGGCGAACCTGCACAGCAACAACGTGACCGTGCTCACGTCCAACATCCTGTCGACTTCGGAGGTGGCGGTCGTTCCCGCCGGAGCCGCGCCCATCGGGATCGTGACGCACCCCACGCTGAACCGTGCGTACGTGGCGAACTGGCTGGGACGCAGCGTCACGGTCATCAACACCTCGAACCAGACCGTGGTCACCACGGTGTCGACGACGACCTCGGAACCGCTCGGGGCGCAGATCCTGAACGGGAAGAGGCTCTTCTTCACATCCACCGGGAACATGTCCGTGAACCAGCGGGCGTCCTGCGCTTCCTGTCACGTGTTCGGCACGCACGACGCGCGGCCCTGGGATCTCAGCCAGTTCGGCAAGCATCTCCGTTCGACGCCCGACATCCGGGGCATCGGTCTCACCGGCGCCCACGACTGGACCGGGGACAAGGACGAGATGGCCGATCACGACTTCGGCATCCTGGATTTCGCCGGGGGTCCGGGCCTCATTCCGGGAGGCGGCAACCCGCCGCTCGGCGCGCCGAACTCGGGCCTGAGCCAGGAAATGGACGACATCGGCCGTTGGATGGCGACGCTCTCGCCGCGCAAGGACACTCCGTTCCTGAATCCCGACGGCTCGCAGACCGCGAACGCGGACAGCGGCGAAGTGCTCTTCAACGATCCGACGGTCGGCTGCGCGGACTGCCACGTCCCGCCGCTCTTCACCGACAGCCGGCTCGCGCTCCCGTTCATCAAGCACGACGTCGGCACGGCGGATCCGGGGGACACCGATGCCGCCGCCGGATTCGACACGCCCTCCTTGATGGGCGTCTGGGATACGGCCCCGTACCTGCACGATCACTTCGCCCAGACGCTGCAGGCCGTGATGACGACGTTCAATCCGAACGACGAGCACGGAACCACGTCGCACCTATCGGCGGCGCAGATCGACTTCATCGCCGAGTACGTGAAATCGATCCGCTGGCCGGATTCGACCGGCTCGCCGGTGGGCGCGCCGCAGGCCTCCGATGCCGCCGCCGGATCGCTGCAGGGACCGTTTCCGAATCCGTTCGCGGACGCGACGTCGCTCTCGTTCTCGTTGGAGGCGAACGACTCTCGCGTGGAGATCGACGTGTTCGACGTCCGCGGCCGTCTGGTCCGGCAGCTTCTCGACCGGCGCCTGACCCGGGGGCGCCATATCGTCGGATGGGACTCCCGCGACGCCTCCGGCACGCTGGT
>JBQTGV010000093.1:0-46260 GCA_052390515.1 Candidatus Eiseniibacteriota bacterium
CTCTCCGCTGCGACCACCTCCTGCAACCCCGGCTCGGTACCGGTGCGGTGGCAGCTCGAGACCGTGAACGGTCCGCTCATCGAAGAGCACCCGTTCATCGGGCTCGCCCTGTACCGGCTCGACGTGAACGGCCGGCTCGAGATGATCGGGAAGAACTGGATCAAGCACGGCTTCTTCGCCACCAATGCCAACGACTGCCTCTACGGATGCACGGCCGCCCCGAACTCGTTGGGCGTCGGTTGCGCGGACACGTACGCGGTCGGCCACAACGGCGCGACGCTCTACCTCGGGCCCCGCGAAGAAGTGAACCCTCACACGGGCGACTGGACCGCGTGCGGCTCGTACTTCGACGGCACGCCCGTGGACTGCAAGCGGAACTTCATGGGCGTCCCCAGCGAGGTCGACCACCGGCTCGAGGCCTGGGACGAGGATCTCGGTCTGTCCGGCGCGCGCTATTTCTACGAGGGCGTCTACTACGTCCAGGGCGACGAGAACATCGACAACAACATCGGCTGGAAGGAATGCACCGTGACCTGGGCCAACCTCTGGGTCTTCAGCGACATCAACTCGACCCCCGGTTGGGCACAGAAGGACACGGACGGTGCGCTCATCGCGACGTGGGGCGATCAGCAAGCGGCCGTGCCCGCGGCCGCCGACGACGGCACACTGTGGTTCGCGGTCAAGGTCGATTCGCTCGGCGGAGGCGAATGGCACTACGAGTACGCCGTCTACAACTACACCTCGAATCGGGGGCTCTTCTCCTTCGCGGTTCCCACGGGGACGGCGAACGTCACGAACGTCGGCTTCCACGACGTCGACCACGACTCCTCGACCGACTGGACCCCGGTGATCGGTCCGGGCCTCGTCACCTGGAGCACGGACGACTGGGCGACGGACCCCGCGGCGCCGGCCCTCGGCTACCAGTCGCTCTTCAACTTCCGCTTCGACGCCGACGCGCCGCCGGTCGTGTCGGACGTGCTCGGCGGGCTCTTCCTTCCCGGAATCGGCACGAACGTGTCCGCCTCGCTTCTCGCACCCGCGGCCGCATCGACCGCGGTGCTCCCGGAAGCGGCCGGAAGGAGCTCGTTCGGTCTGCTCGGCGTCGAGCCGAATCCCGCGCGCGGGGGCGCCAGGGTTTCCTTTTCGCTGGATCGGGACCGGGACGTCCGCCTCTCCGTCGTGGACGTGTCCGGCCGCACGCTCCGCGTCCTCCGCGAGGGAGCGGTGCCGGCGGGCCAAGCCTCGGCGGTGTGGGACGGGCTCGACGCCAATGGCGCGCGTGCGGCGGCCGGGGTCTACTTCTTCCGGCTCGAGTCCGACGGCGCGAGCCGGACCCGCAAGGTGACCCTGCTCCGCTGAGCGGTCTTCTGCTACTGTGGGCGGCCACTCATGGTCGTCGCCCCTTTCTTCGCCCTGCTCCTTGCCGCGTCCGCCACGGCGCCGGCGCATCCGCTCGCCGCGGTGCCGAAGGACCGCTCCACCGGCGAGCGTGCCCTGCGCGTCCCGGTGGCGATCGCGGAGCTGCCCTTCGCGTTGCTCGGTGACGGGCTCGAGCACACGATGTCGTTCGTCGAGCACAGGAACCTGATCGGCAAGGCGAGCCGCATCCCACCGTGGCTCGCCGAGCGCCACCTGATCGTCACCGGCGGAAGCGAGGGGGAGGGCGCCGGATTCGGGCTCGGCGTCGGCGCCTTCGCCGGCATCGGACAGGGGCAGATCGCCGGGATCACGCAGTGGACCGTGCGCGAGTACCAGACGCACAGCCTGCTCCTCCAGCAGGCGCTGGGTGAACGGACCGCGCTGCACGCCTGGGGGCGCTACCGGGTGCGCGCGCGCGACAACTTCTCCGGGGTCGGGCAGGGCACCAGCCCGGACGACCGCACGCAGTACCGCCAGGACGACGTCGGGGGCGGGGCCGGTATCACCTTTCGACCGGCGTCGGTGCAGATCGCCGTGGACGGTGCCTGGAGCGACTTCCGCGAGCTCGAAGCACCCAGCGGCGGCGAGCATCCCGATACGATCGAAGAGTTCCCGGATCTTCCCGGAATCGGCGGGGCGAAGCTCGTTGCGGGGTCGGTGGCGCTCAGCTTCCCGGCGGTTCCGTACCGCGGCGGTCCCGCGCCGGAGAGCGCGGTCGTCGCCGGCGTGCAGGTCGCCCGGGACGCCGACGGATCCGCGTTCGGCTTCTCACGCTTCACGCTGTCGCTCTACCAGGCCGTGCCGGTATTCTGGGGCGATCGGGTGCTGGCCGCGCGCGTCCGAGGCTCCATCACGCAGCCGCACGCCGGCCGGGAGATCCCGTTCTGGCTCCTGGAGGAGCTCGGCGGGTCGAGCGGGCTGCGCGCGTACGATCCGCTCCGCTTCCGCGACAGGGACTCCGCGCTGCTGAACGTGGAGTATCGCTTCCCGATCTGGGACATCGGCCTGCCGAGCGGCACGGCGATGGATGCGGTCTTCTTCTTCGACGCCGGCCTCGTCTCGCCCGCCATCCAGGACGACCTGGTGATGGACGACTTCAAGTCGGACGTCGGCTTCGGTCTCCGCGTCCGGAACCGCTGGGCGACGCTCTTGCGGATCGACGCCGCCTTCGCCGCGGACGAGACGCGCATCGAGTACCGGACCGGACGGGACTTCTGATGCGGCGGATGCGGCGCCCCTTCGCCCGGATCCCGGTGCCGGCCGCGGGAGCTGCCGGCGGCTTCGCCCGGACCCTGCCGCTGCTGCTGGTCCTGGCCGCCGGCGGCTGCGGCACGTCCAAGGAGCTGCTCCTCGCCGGGCCACTGGCGGAGCTGCCCGACCGGGAGCCGGTGCCCGAGCCGAAGGCCGCGGCGCCGAACCAGTACTACGACTTCGCCGACAACTCGATCTTCCGCCAGATCCACTCCTGGTTCGATCTGCCGCGCCACGCGCGCTCGGTCTCCGGCGCGCCGAAGCAGGCGGCGAACGTGGACGCGTTCGACGAGGTGCCCAACTCCAGCTGGTTCACGAACCGCGGCGAACGCCTCTCCCTGGAGGAAGCGCTGCGCGGCCCGGATCAGGGCGACGGCCCGGACCGGAGCGCCCCATGGAGGGTGCGCGGCGTCAAGACGCAGGGAGTCACGCCGGGATTCCGCATCAAGGACGCTCGCGGCGACACGTATCTCCTGAAGTTCGACCCGCTGACCAATCCGGAGATGGCCTCGGGCGCCGAGATCATCTGCACGAAGCTCGCGTGGGCGGCGGGATACAACACCGCGGAGAACTATCTCGTGTTCTTCGGCGCGGAGCAGCTCTCCCTCGAAGGCGACGTCACCCTCGTCGACGAGTTCGGCCAGGAACGCACGCTCACCCGCGCGGACGTCGACGAGATCCTGGAGCGCGTGCCGCGCGCTCCGGACGGCTCGATCCGTGCGGTGGCGAGCAAGTTCCTCCCGGGCAAGCCGATGGGACCGTACTCGTACCTCGGCACCCGCGGCGACGACCCCAACGACCGCTTCCGCCACGAGCATCGCCGCGAGCTGCGCGGTCTCTACGTGTTCGCCGCGTGGGTCAATCACAACGACGTGCGCCGCATCAACTCGCTGGACATGTACGCGCCGGACGGCTACCTGCTCCACTACCTCATCGACTTCGGCGCGACGCTCGGCAGCGCCTCGGTCTGGGCGAACCTGCCGAGCGAGGGCTTCGAGTACCAGGCGGACTTCGCCGAGGCCGGAAAATCCCTGGTGACGCTGGGTCTTCGCCGCCGGCCCTGGCAGGGACACGTGCTGCGGGCCGACCCCGCCATCGGCTGGTTCGGCGTGGAGGGCTTCGATCCGGCGCGGTGGAAGCCGAATTACCCGAACCTCGCGTTCCAGCGTCTCACCGACCGCGACGGTTTCTGGGGAGCGAAGCAGGTGATGTCGCTCGACGACGAGAAGATCCGCGGGATCGTGGCGCAAGCGAAGTACAGCGATCCGGAGGTGGAGCAGTTCCTGGCGGACACGCTGATTCGTCGCCGCGACCTCATCGGCCGCCACTGGTACGGCCGGGTCAACCCTCTGGACGGGTTCCGGATCGAAGCGAACGAGGACGGCGGACAGCGCGTCACGTGCATCGATCGGGCCGTCGAGGCGGGCTTCGAGCCGGCCGCAGGCTCCTCGTACCGGGCGGCGCTCTTCCACAACGACTTCGGCGGGCGGGACGAAGAGGTGCTCGGCGAGCGCCAGTCGGGGGAGCCGGAGGTGGTGCTCTCGCGGGAGGACCTCGCGCGCGTCGGCTCCTTCTGCGAAGAGCGGGACCTCGGCGAGGCCGAGGCGCGCCTCTTCTATGTGAAGATCCGGACGGCCCGCCCTTCGGGTGCCGAGCCGGGCGGATGGGTCAAGGCACACCTCCTCTGGACCGGCTCGGGCTTCGAGGCCGCAGGGATCGAGCGGCAGGACTGAGGCACGCCCAGGGCGGCCGACGGCGCCTGTCGGGACGCGACACTACGCCCCGGCGAGCTTCGCGTTCTCCCGCCCGATGGCCACGGCGACAGCCAGCCACGCCGCCACCAGCACGAGGTTCACGACCGCGAAGTGCGTCGTCTCGAACGACAGCACCGTGGTTCCGACGAGGACCAGCCCCGCGGAGAGAAGGTCTCCCGCGCGGACGAAGAACGTATCGATGGCCTGCTTCGCCTTGTACTTCTGCTCCCGCGTGGTCGGGAGGAAGAGCACGTTGCGCACCGTGTTCTGCAGCGAGTAGTCGGTGGCGTTCTCCGCGGTCTTGGCCCAGCGCACCACGGTGAGCACGGGATAGAAGGCGAGCAGGCAGTATCCCCCCAGCGCGATCACCGGCAGGAAGAGGAGCGCGCGCCGGACGCCGAGGTACTTGAGGATCCTGGATACCAGGAAGAGCTGCGTCAGCACGCCGACGACGTTCACCCAGAAGAAGAAGCCGGCGTAGAACTTCCCGATCGTGTCGCCGAGATCGAGGCCGCCGCTCGTGCCGGCCTCCACGCTCCGCGCAGCGGCCTCCCGGACGACGCGGCCCAGGATGTACTCGCCGGTGGTGTTGACCCAGTTCAGGAAGAGCATCAGGAACGCGATCAGCAGCAGATAGCGGTTGCGCAGCACGAGCTGGAAGGCGCCGCCGGGCGGGATCGGCTCGTCCGCCGTGCGCGCGCCCGTCTCGGCCACGGCCCTCGGGCGGTTGCGCTCCCTGGCCTCGATGACGTTGGTGATGGCGAGCGTCGCGGCCAGGAGCACCGCCGCCACGACCAGCATCTGCTCCACGCCGAGCGGCTCCACGAGGCGCTCGGCGATCCAGCTCCCCGCCACGGCGCCGAACGACGCGCCGAACGCCACGAGAGCGAAGAGGCGCTTGCCCTGCTCCGGCGTGTACACGTCGTTGGCGAAGGACCAGAACTGCGCGATGACCATCAGATTGAAGATGCCGACCCACAAGAAGAACGCGACGCCGAGGTACGGCATGTCGGCCTTCGCCAGCAGGTAGAAGCCGGCGAGGCACGCGGCGAAGAAGAGCGTGACGATGTTGATGAGGCGCCGCCGCGGCACCCTCGACGCGAGCGCGGCGTAGGCCGGCACGACCCCGAGCAGCAGCAGCGCCTGGCCCGCGGCGGCGTAGCTCTTCACCTCCGCGCCGCCCCCGGCCAGGATCAGCGCTTCCCGCACGGGCTTCACGATGTAGTACGTGGTGAGGAGCAGGAACACGTTGAGCGCGAGGAGGAGCGCGGTGCCCGACTCCCCGGGCCGCACCTCCGTGAAGAGGCCGAGCACGCGCTCGAGCAAACCCTTCCTCGCGGCGACCGCGGGGTTTCCCGTCATCGACTCTCCGTCGCCGCGTAGTATGCTGCGGCGATGCATCCTTCTCGATTCCTGCCGTTCCGGTCAAGCCGGCTCTCGGCCGCGACGGTCACGCTCCTGCTGCTGGCCGCGCCCGCCGAAGCCTTTCGCTGGCCGTGGGAGACGGACCCCTGGCCGGACACCTCGCTCCGGCCGGTCGCGGCGCTGGACCATCCGGTGGTCGAGTCCGTCTTCCCGCCCGGCGCCGCCGCGTCGTATCGCTTCGCCGTGTTCGGCGACCAGCGTGCGCTGGCCGACGGTGAGTGGCAGCGGCTCGTGGAGAGGATCGCCGCGCTCCGGGATGACGAGCGCCCGGCCTTCGTCCTCGACACGGGCGACATCGTCGACGACGGATCCCACTCGGATCAGTTCTGGTGGCTGCGCGACATCCTCCACCCCCTCCGCGACCTGCCCTATCTGGTAGGCGTCGGGAACCACGAGGTGGCCGATCACGGGGACCCGGCCGCGCGGGCGAACACCGCGGCCTTCCTGGCCTACCTGGACCGGGATCTCTCGCCCGAGCGGCTCTGGTACCGCAAGGACATCGGCCCGGCCGCGTTCCTCTTCCTCGACACGAACGACTTCACGTATGGAGCGGACGGGGACCGGGACGAGTGTCCGCCGTCGGTGGAGCCGGCCACACGCGAGGGCCGGCAGGTCGCCTGGCTCCGGGAGCAGGCGGCCGATCTCGGCGCGAAGGACGCGCTGGTGATCGCCGTGATGCACCATCCGCTGGTGCAGTCCTCCGAGAAGCACCGCCCTTCCGCCCGCACGTTGTGGGCGTTCACCGACGGCGGGCAGACGCTCGTCGATCTGCTCGTGGACGCCGGAGTCGACGTCGTGCTCACCGGGCACACGCACACCTTCGAGCGCTTCCGTCTGGTGCGGGACGACGGCCGTTCCCTGCACCTCGTCAACATCTCGGGGCGCCCCCGCGACGCGTTCCTGTGGATCGGGGCCGGGGAGCGCCGCGCCCGGGACATCCGCGGCGAAGAGACGGCGTTCCTCGAGGAGGCGGGCTGGACCGGGCTCGAGCGCTGGAAGATCACGCAGGAGGAACTGATGCGGAAGGAAGGCGAGGCCGACCAGTTCGCCCTCTTCTCCGTCGAGGAGGACGGCGGGCTCACCCTGGAGATGCGCTTCCTGGACGACGAGGAGCCCGACGGCATGAGGCACGGAGCACCGGTCCGGCTGCGGTAGGGTCCCGCCTCGCGGAACGCTCGCCCCATCCGCGGGGCGCGGCGTCTGCGATGCAACGAACCAGCCCCGCCGACTCGTGCCGGCGGGGCCGTGAATGCGTTCGGAAGTCCGGGCGAAGCTACTTGTAGCCGGCCTTCGTCTGGCCCCAGCTCCGCGTCTCGACCGACACGGGGTTCAGGCACTCGTACTCGATGTTCGTGAACGTCGCCGTCGACGACGCGTTGGGATTGCCGCCCTGCAGGAACGGCTGGTGGAAGCCGCCCACGGTCGCACTGTTCAGGATTCCCCACAGACCGTACGGAGGATCCTCCGCCGGGTTCCCCATGTCCAGGGCCAGGGCGCCGCTGGAGTACGTGTTGCTTCCGTACGTCACGACGTACTCGACCGTGCCCGGGCTCGACGAGCTCAGGCCGTTCGGGTGATAGATCATCTCCAGATGGATCGACGTGCCCTTCGCGTAAACGACACCGTGGTTCGCGGTGAACGAATAGAACGGCATCCGGCCGCCGAACACGGCGACCTCGCCGTCGGTCGTGCGGCAGTTGATCCGGCCGTCGCCCACGAACCACCACGGCGCGATGTTGATCCCCGCCTCACCCTCGGTCGCCCCGGAGATGACCAGGTCGACGGCGAAGCGGAACTCGGAGCTGTTGGCGAACAGAAGGTTGGTCGCGCCGTCGTCCGAGAACTTCCAGACGTGCAGGTTGGCGAACCCGCCGCAGCTCAGGTTGCTGTCGGTCGTCTGGACCATCATGGGGTAGTTGTTCACCGACGAGAAGCTCGACGTCGGGCAGTCGTTGAAAATGCGCGGGGTGATCGCGACGCTGTTGACGATCGGCGTCGCGGAGGCACCCACCGCGAACGCCATCGCTGCCGTCGCGAACGCGCACCTGGTCACGATTCGCTTCATGGTTGCACTACTCCTTGGGCAAGATGTGATCGAATCGGTCTCCTCCATGAGGGACCGCGTCCTTACATGGTATTGCGTTCTCTCACCTCCTCCCGTCCGCCCCGGCGCGGCCTTCCACTTCAGCGCACCAGGACGAGCTTCCGGGCGACGCTCCGGCCGCCCGCTTCGAGTCGATAGACATAGACGCCGCTGGCGAGCCCACTCGCCCGCCAGGTCGTCCTGTGCTCTCCCGCCGCCACCTCTCCGTCCACCAGGCGTCGGACGAGCCTTCCCTGCACGTCGTACAGGGAGAGCGTCGCTCGTCCGGCGGCCGGTACACGGAACGAGATCTCGGAGATGCCGCGCACCGGATTCGGCACCGGTTCGCCCAGCAAGAGCCCACCGAGCCCGCCGGAGACTGCCGGCGCCCCGGTCGCGGGACCGAAGCCAGCCACGGCCAGCCCGTGTTGCAGGTCCGCGTTCTGCATGAAGCGGCTCCAAATGGACCCGGTCAGGTAATTCTCGATCATCAGTACGATAGGCCCCTGGTCGATGCCCAGGTAGTCCGTGTCGTACCACGCCGCTGACGGATTGAAGGCGTCCTTGTACCCGTAGGCGCCCCACAGCAGCGGGTAGTTGTCGTACATGTTGTGCAGCACCGGGATCACGACCTCCGGCGCGAAGGGGATCGAGCTGGCCGGCGCCGTCGGGGTGAGCGTGCCGTTGTCGGTTTGCGCCGGGGGGGCGCCGTGCGCGGCGTACCCCAGGAAGGGATCGTCCGAGGCGGTCAGGCCCCACAGATCGGCCCCGTATCCCGTGAATCCGCCCGGATTGGCGATGCAGTACTCGCGCTGGGCCAACGTCGCGCGTCGCGAGTTCTCGAAGTACGTGATCCCCTTGCTGGTCATGTACAGGTCCTGCACGAGGCGGAAGTCGATCCAGCAGTGCGAGTACTGGTGCCCGAAGAGCGGCGGGAAGATCAAGTAGGTGTACCCGTACTGCGTTGACCAGTTGTAGCCGCTCGTCCAGGTGAACCACATGCTCGACGCGCCGAGCGGCGGATGAGTCGGAGACCCGAACGCGAGCAGGTACATGATCATCGCCTCGTTGTAGCCGACCCACGTGCCGAATCCGGAGAAGCCGGTCTCCGGCTTCCACCCCATGCGGATGCCCACGCCGGAAGCGCGGGCGAACTCCCAGTCGGTGCGCCGGTAGAGTGAATCGGCCAGCGCGCGGACCTCGACGTCCAGGGAGTCCGCGGTCGAGAAGTACTGCTTCGCGTCCAGGACGCCGGCGAGCAGCAGCGCGGTATCGATGGTCGAGAGTTCGCTCGTCCAGGTCCGCGTGGCCGTGCTCATGTCCAGGAAGTGGTAGAAGAACCCTTTGTGGCCGATCGTGCCGCTCGTCGCCGTCCCTTGAGGACCGTTCCAGAACGTGTCGAGCGTGGTCAGCACGCGGTCGCGGCCGGCCTCACGCGTGATCCAGCCGTGGTCGATCGCCACGCAGATCGCGGAGAGCCCGAATCCCACCGCCGCGATGCTGCACGGCGATCCCGGCGTGCTGCGGTCCTTGACCAACCCGTTCGCAGGGTTCGCCTCGGTCCAGAAGTACTGGAAGCCCTTGTACTGCAGGCTGTCCAGCAAAGCCGCCGTCTCCAGCGCGCGCGCTTCGCCCGTGGTGGCCGAGAGCGCCACGGTCAGCGTCCCCGCGGCGATCCACCGCCGTCCCGTTCCGGATCTCACTCCTCGTCTCCTTCCCGCCGCTCCCGCTCCGCGTCCCTCTCCAGCTCCAGGGCCAGCGTCAGCCGATGCGTGCCGTCCAGGTGGTCGTGGTTCGCCCAGGCGTAGTCCACGCGGAACTCCCGCTCGCCGAGGCCTCCGCGAAGTCCGGTACCGAAGGTCCAGCCGAGCTCCGAATCCTGCTGGAAGAGAGTCTGGTAGCCGGCGCGGAGTGCCAGCGCCTCGTTCCATGTCCACTCCACGCCCGTGTTCAGCGTCTCCGAGTTGTCCGCGGGGTGCAACGCGTCGAGCAGCACCAGCAAGCGGCTACCCGGGCTCGTCTCGTACGGAGCCGCCAACCCCACGCGGAACCCGATGGGCACCGGGAACCGGTCGGTGAACTGCTCCGCGGGGAGCGCGCTGTTGTCGCCGAACGCGTCCGGATCGGCGTCGAACAGGATGGCCAGGTCCCTGCCGGAAAACTCCGACCGCGTCCCCATGTTGGAGATGCACGAACCGATCCGGATGCCGCCCACACCGAGCTGGTAGACCGTGCCCACGTTGAACACCACGGTGGTCTGCACCGAGTGCCAGATCCGCTCGCGTACGTAGTCCACCTGCACGCCCGCCGCGAACCGGCTGGTGATGTGGCGCCCGAACCCCAGCCCGACGGCGACGTCGCCGACGGTGTAGCGCTCGCCGGTGCCGAGGGGACTCTCCACCGTGCGCACGTCGATCTCGCCCGAGCTCAGCGAGGTCAGGCTGCCGAACAGCGTGCCCCAGTTCGACAGCGGCACCGCGACCGCCGCGTAGTCGTAGGAGATGTCCACGAACCACACCGCGTGCGTGAACTGCGCGGACGCGGCATCGAGCGCGCCGAGCGCGCCGGGATTGAAGTACACCGACTCGATGCCTTCGTACAGGCCCACCGCGGCGTTGCCCAGCGCCGCGGTGCGCGCGCTCGGTTCGATCCCCAGGAACTGCGCGATGGTCGTCCCCGCCTTGCTCTGCGCCGCAGCCGGCGGCACCGCCACGAGCTCCGGCAGAACGAGGGCCGTGAGCAGGAACAGGATGCGCGTCGTTCGTCGGTTCATTTGATCACCGCGAACTTCCCGGTGGACGAGCCCATCGCCGCCGCCTCCACGTGGTAGATGTACAGGCCCGGCGCGAGATCGAGGTTGTCTTTGGTGCGCAGGTTCCAGGCCACGTACCCCTCGTTCGAACCGTCGTGCCGCAGCGTCTGGACCAGGTCCCCGCGGACGGTGTACACGCGGATCGTGCAGAGGCTGGGCAGCCCGCGGAACTCGATGCGGCGTTCGCCCCGCCCGGAGATGGCGAAGCGCTCCGGCTCGAAGCTGGCCGATCCCACGTACGGGTTGGGCACGACGTAGGGCGTGAACTCCGCGCGGGCCCTCGCACCGTCGATGCTCTCGCCCCGACTGGTGAACGTGAAGACGTCCGCCGCCCCGAGCGGCCGGACCAGCCGAAGCTCGAACACGTCACCGGCCCCCGGTGGGCTCGCCGGCACCGCCGCGCCGGCGGGCAGCTGGAAGCGCCACGTGGCCACGGAGTCCAGTCCGGCGTAGGTCACGATGTCCACCAGCTCGTTCGGACGGTTGAGCAACCCGTCGATCGGCGCCACGTCGCGGAAGCGGAACTCGAGCTCGACGTCGCCTGTGTCCGTCTCCGCGTAGATCTTGAACTTCGCGGCCCGCGCCGGACTGATGGGGAACATGTCGATGGAGGAGTCCGCGAACACGTCCGAGAACACGATCTTCGCGTCGTTGGGGAATCCGGTCCGGCGCAGGTTGATGGACATCGGGACCGGGGTGGGGTCGAGGAAACTCGCCGTGTAGCGCGCGTCCGTCGTGGACGCGGCGGTGAAGCCGGTGCGCGTCGTGTCCACCGACACGGTGGCCGGCGTGTACACCACGGGCAGCAGGCCGGAGCCCACCGGACCGATGCCCTTGCCGTCCAGATCGCGGCCGGTCTCGAAGAGCAGGCTGCCTTCCGTTTCGTCGGTGAGCGCGTACGTCTCGGCGCGGATGCTGTCGGGCTGCGAGGCGAACGTGATCTCCATCAGGTGTCCGTCGGGCACGAGGTCGGAGTTCACCACCTCGACGGCCACCGTGCCGGTGCCGTCCCCCGCCACCTTCGTTGCCTCGCCCACACCCGCCGGCACCCAGCCGGCCACCTTCGGATTGGGCCGCACCGCCACGACGTTGGGCGGCGCCACCAGTCCGCCCCGAGGTGTGCGCGAGACCGCAATCGCGTTCTCCGAAGGATAGAAGTCGAACCGATCCGAACCGTGGTCGTAGGAAGTGACCGCGTAGTAGTAGAGCTGCCCGTTGGTGACGCCGTAGTCGGTCCAGGTGTGCACGATCCCGCTGTCCGTTCCCAGGAAGTACGACACCCCCTCCACGCTCTGATCGGAGAACCCGCTCCGGCCGTTCTCCAGGTCGAACTGCGCGAGCGGGCGACCGTTTCCGATCGGACCCGATCCCGTCCCGGTGTTGATCACCTGCGGATCGCGGAACTCCGGATCCGTCGAGCGATACACGCGGTAGCCCTCGAAGTCCTGTTCGCCGGTCACGGGGTCGGCGCCCTGCTCGGAGTGGTCCGTCCACGACAGCCGCACGTACCCGTCGCCGGACTCGGCGGTCACGGTGGGCAGCGGCGGCGGGACGGCGAAGCGATAGTTCGCGTCGTAGATCTGCTGCACGGTTCGAACCGTGCGCCGCAACTCGCTCAGGTCCGCGCCATAGGCCAGCGCCAAGCTGAACCGTTCGCGCGCCCCGGCCTTCAGCTTGAACGGACCCGACGCGAAGAGGAACCCGATGTTGTAGTTCGAGGCGAGCGGCTCCCCGAACCGCACGGACGAGTCCGGATCCGTGAACTGGTCGTAGAGTCGTTCCGGCCAGTTGTTGTTGTTGGTGAAGAACACGATGTCGTCGACGGCCGACTCGCTGCTTCCGGATCCGGGGCGAATGCGGTTGATCTTGAATCCGGTCAACCCGATCTGGTCGGACTCGTTCAGGTCGGTGCGGCCGAAGCTGGGCTCGCCGTCCGTGGGCATTCCGTCGCTCTCGCCCGTGTCCCCGCTGTCCAGAAGTCCGTCGGCACCCGTGTCGTGCTGCGTCGCCACCCAGTCCATGTCCTCGTCGCCCGTCCACCACGCCTCTGCCACGTAGGCCGGGCGCTCCACCAGCGGCCCGTACGCGGCCTCGAACCGCGTCAGGTCGTAGTTCGCGCTCACGTAGCTCTGGATCGAGGGCTGTCCGAGAATGAGCGTTCCCGGATCGGAGCCTCGGGTCTCGTTGGTGATTCCGTCCTCGTCGTTGTCCACCAGATCGAGCGCGTTCCCGGGAGTCTCCAGGTAGGCGTAGCCCAGGTACCCGGTGCGGCCGCAGTTGCTGGAGAGGTCCCGCCCGTGCCCTTTCAGGTCCCAGGTGTACACGAGGTTGATCACATCCTGGTCGAACCTCCGATCGAAGAAGGCGTTGTCGTCGTCCGACTCGAAGATGCCGTCGCAGGAGAGCGCCGAGCCGCCGACGCCGGAGTCCATGTACAGCCCGAAGATGATGTTGTCGTCGTAGTCCGTGGTTCCCTCGTTCACGATGTCGTAGTGCCAGAAGATGACGTTGCGCGCCTGCGGGTTGGACCACTGGAACCCGCGCACCTCGATGCGCAGGCCGAGCCCCTTGCGGGAGGGATCGCGGCTGTCCGGCTGGAAGTCCCATGCGTCGTAGATGTCGTCGTCCAGGACCATGTACGACTCCTGGTCGGCCACGATCTGCTTCCCGAAGTACCCGTTCCAGCTTCCCGGCCAGCCGGGATCGTCGGGATCGTCGAGGCGGTCCGGCCACGAATCCGGCCACGTGCGCGGATCGTTGCTCACGGCCGGAGATCGCGCCGGGTTCAGCACCGGGCTGGGCTCGAAGTAGCCCGGGCGCGGCTCGAAGCGCATGTCCTTCGCCGTGGTCGGGCTGGGCGCTTGCCGCTCGCGGAACCCCGTCTCCATGATGTGCGACTCGACGCCGTTGCGCTGCATGATCTTGGCGAGCACGAAAGGCGTGATCCCGTCGCTGTAGTTCATGCCGCTGCCCTTGGGCACCTCCACCGAGTGGAACACGGAAAGGTCGACGCCGCCGGGGTCGGAGGGATAGTCGCCCACCATTCCGTAGTTCCAGAAGATCGTGCGGATGTTGCTGGCGTCGTGGAAGCCGGAGCGCTCCGCGTCGATGCGCCCGCGCTGGTCCTCCGGCACCGGAGTGGGTACGTCACCGCGGGCGCCGCCGGTCCACCCGGCCAGCAGCGCGCCGACGAACGCGGCCGCGATCGCTCGGCCGCGCCTCGCGCTCTGCGCCTCGAATCGCCGGCGACCCCTCACGCTAGCTCTCCTCCTCGGGTTCGGGGGAAGATCCGAATCGGATCCCCAACTCGATCCGGCGCGGCGCGTAGAAGCGCGTCGGATCCGCGAGGGACACCTTGTCGGCCTCGGGGAACCTCGAGTAGTACGGACTCCCCGTGCTGGGGAACACGAAGCCGTTGAAGAACGTCTCGTCCAAGGCGTTCAGCGCGCGGCCGAACACGCTCACGTCCGAGCCCATCCACGTTCCCAGCTCCCGCTCCGCCCGCACGTCGAGGACCACGCCCACCGGCTTGCGGTCCGAGTTGGCGTCCAGGCCGAAGCCGAAGCCCGACTCCAGCGTCGGCGTGTACGGCTGTCCGCTGGCCACGCGGAGGACCGCGCTCGCCGAGTACGGCCCCGGCTCCGCCAGCGAAACCGTGGCGTTGAAGGTGTGTCGCTGGTCCCAGTTGAAGGGCACGAGCCGGGGGCGAGGATCCTCGCCCGCGGATGCGCGCGTGGCCGTCTCGCGCGGATCGCTGGCGTTCCCCAGCGCCTGCTGCCATGTGTAGTCGACCGCGACCGACAGCGCCCCGAACCGACGGTGGTCGAGCGCCAGCGTGACGCCGAAGACGCTCCCGAAGTCGACGTTGGTGAGGCGGGCGTACTCCGCGCCGTTGTACGTGGTGATGAACTCGACGCCGAGCAGATCACGGATGTCCTTGTAGAACGTGGTCACGTCGACACCGAAGTCCTCGCTCAGCGCCTGCTTGTAGCCGATCTCGTACTGCGTGGTCCGCTCCGGCTCCACGTCCGGATTCCCCATGACGCCGTAGTCGACCGTCCCCGCCTGCAGGTCGTTCAGCACGGAGTAGTCCGCGTTCGTGAACATCGCCCCGATGGATGGGTACTGCCGGAAGTGCCCGTACGCGACGTGGATGGCGGCCTCGTCCCCGATCGGATAGGCCAGCCCGAGGCGCGGCGAGACCGACACCTTCCTGGACGTCTTGACCTGGGCGGACGGGGTCACACCGGCGATCGCGTTGGCGGGGTTGGACAGGTCTCCGGGGATCCACGCGCGCGCATCGAAGTAGTCGAGTCGGAGCCCGCCCCGCAGCCGGAAGTCGCTCCACTCCAGCTGGTTCTGGGCGAACCCGGCGAGGACCACCGGGCGATACTCCCGCGGTCCGGGGAAGTCCGGCGGCTCGTCCACGTGCCGGACCAACGTGAGCACGCCGTCCTCCGTCGTCTGGGTGAGGTGGCCGGGTGTCCCGAACGCCACTCGAGGGAGGTGCAGCTCGACGCCGGTCTTCACCTGCTGCGTGGAGGTCAGCTGGCTGACGAGATTCGCCTTCGTCCGGATGCCGCGTGTCCGCTGCTCGAAGCGCGAGAAGCTGACGCCCTGCACGTACGCGCCCAGCTCGTAGGTCGGATCACCCACCGGCGGTCCGGCTGCGTCGTACCGCGAATCGAACAGATCCTCGTACTTGTAGTCGTGGTACACGAAGTAGTCGTGGCGGAAGCTGGCCTCCACGAACGAGTCCTCGCTGAGGGTCTGGGTCAGATCGAAGCCGTGAATCGCCGCGAACCCGTGCTGTTCGGTCAGGCCGTCCGGGTTGAGCCGGAAGGCGTAGTTGGCGCCTCTCCCATCGAACTTCTCCAGCAGGGCCTGGTAGCTGAGCTTGGTCCGGGGCAGCGAGCTGTTGGTGATCTTGATCGCGCCGGACCACTCCCGGAGGAAACCGAGCGGGAGCTCCTCGCCGTCGCCGGTGCCCGCGAAGACCTTGTTCTCGAAATCGGAAACGTCGGTGGGAACGAAGGTCCGCGTGCCGTAGACGTAGTCGTCGAAGTGGTAGTAACGGATGCTGGCGAGGTACACGGTATCGGAGACGGGAGCCGGGCCGCTCGCCGCGAACTGGTAGTTCTGGATGTCCCCCAGGTGGAGATCCGTGTCGGTCAGGCGATCGTCGTTGTCGGGAAACACGAAGCTCCCGCCGAAGACCTCGCCGCCCCACTCGAACTCGGACGAACCGTCCTTGAGCACCACGTTCACCACGCCGCTCATCGCCTGGCCGTACTCGGCGTCGAACGTCCCGCTGATGACCTGCACTTCCTGCAGCAGCGAGCGGTCCAGCGTGAGGCTCGCGCTGTTGTCGTACGGGTTGTTGATGCTGATCCCGTCCACCTGGTACTGGACCTCTCCGATCCTCCCACCGCGGAAGTGACCTTCGACCACGCCTGCCTGGAGGTTGACGACGTCCTCCAGCTCCTGCACGGGGAGCTTCTCGATCTCCTCGCGGTCCAGGCGGGCCATGCTGCTGGTGAGGCTCAAGTCCACCGGCGGGCGCTCCGCGGTGATGATCAGCTCCTCCGCTTCGATCGGCGCCACCCCGATCTCCAGGTCCAGCCACGTCGTGTTGTCAGCGGAGACGCTGACACCTCGAACCGTGAGCGTCTCGTAGCCGACGCGGCGGACCGTCACGTCGTAGGTGCCGGGAGGGATGCGTAGCACCGTGTACCTGCCGTCCTGCGCGGTGTTCGCGCCGAAAGGCTGGCCGACCAGCACGACGGTCGCCGCGTGCACGGGCCGCTTCTCGTCGTCCTGCACACGGCCGGTGAGCTTTCCGGTCGTGCCCGCCGGGGCGGACCCGGGAAGGAGCCCGCCCGCGGCGATCGCCAGCACGATCCCGACGCGATGCAGCCCGCTACACGGCATCCAGCCCCTCTCCCTTCTCCCGAATCACTTCACCAGCACCGTCTTCCCCGAGAGCGTGGCGCGGACCGTTCCCGTCTGCGGATCGGCGAGCCGCACGCGGTAGAGATACACGCCCGCGGCGCGGCCCCGCCCGTCGAAGAGAACCTGCCGCACCCCCGGCCCCTGCACACCCAGCGCGCGGCTGTCGACCAGCCGTCCGCCGACGTCGAAGAAGTCCAACAGCACTTGGCTGGGTTCGGGCAGCGAGTACTCGACGCCGGGAAGCGTCGAAGGACTCGAGAACGGCCGGGCGAACGCGTACGCGCCGGCGGCGGCGTCGGCCGCGAACGGATCCACGCCGATGGCGGTGGTGGGCGCGAGATAGGCCCACACCGGGCAGCACTCACCCTCGTACTGGCGGAACCACCATGTGCGCGTGCCGTAGCTGTCCGTCGTGGGGATGAACGAGTCACCATCGAGGTGATTCACGCCCAGGAAGAGGGAGCCGTCGCCGAGACCCGACGGATAGCCGAACCCGGTGAGGTCCAGCGCCAGCTCGGCGGTGTATCCCTGGTCGGGAACCGTCCCCAGCGTGTCCACCGTCGTGCCGCTCTTGAGCGCCAGCGCCACGAGCGCGTCCCCCGAGACGACGTAGGACGGCAGCTCGTCCTGCGCGTCCGCCGCCCCGGCTTGGCTAACCCGGAAGCTGAGTCGATGCGTCAGCAGCTGGTGATCGAGCGCACCGCGCACCACGCGATCGGTCAACGTGATGAGGAAGCCGTCCCAGCGGTCGAAGGACGGATGGAATTGCACGACCCGGTCGCTGACGTCGAACGCCATGTACAGCCAGTCGCCGATGAAAGTCATCTTCACGGTCGCGTCGGCGGGGTCGGCCACGAACGCGGTGGCCATGTTGAGCGGCGGCTGGAACTGGCCGGAGCGGAAGGGACCGTCGCCCGGGTACGAGGCGCGAAGCGCGGCGTCGTCCCAGCGGATGTCGAACGTGTAGACGTCGGGGTTGCTCCAGATGGCGTCGGCCAGGGAGCCGTTGATCGTCGGCGGTGGATCCGTGACCTCCGGAATGACGAGCTCGGCGCCCACGATCGGGACCATCCCGGAGTTCACCGTGACGTCGGGCCGCGCGTGGATCTTGACCTCGTGGTACCACCCGACGTTGCCCCAGGGCGACTGGAACCACACCCGGTCGGTGTGAAACTTGAGTCCGGCGCCGAAGGGCCAGAACCAGTCGCAGTCGTAGATCTGAATGTTCCATTCCACGATGTCCCCGCCGGGCTGGGTGACGTCGTAGCCCATGGGCGTCAGATTGAAACGCATCTCCACCGTGTAACCCTGGTCGATGACGGAGTCGTCGTTGGACAGACCCTGGACGACCGTCACCGCGTCCCAGTTCGCGATCTGCGTGGAGTCGCGAGGCGAGCCGGGGGGCGACGTCGCCCACTTGCCGATGAAGCTCGGCGCCTGGCCGGGCACCTGCGGATCCGGCGTGGTCTCGTACCACCAGGAGTAGAAGTACTCCGCGGGGGGTTTCGGGAACGTCGTGTCCGCGTGGTCCTTGATCGCCATGAGGAATCCGTCGAAGCGGTTGAACAGCTCCGAGCCTCCCACCGACGAGTCACGGACCGTTGCGCCGAGGTACAGCTGATTTCCGTGCACCAGGAACTTGAGCGTGGTGTCCGTGGAGTCGGTGCCGACGAACAGCCCTGCCTCGACCTTGTACCCGCTGCCGGGGATGCCGGCGTCGATCCCGTAGCGCACGTTCACCGACTCCGCCTTCGCCCAGGAGGATTCGTTGAGTACTCCGTCGAGCGTGATCGGCGCGGATGCGAAGCGTGCCCAGACGACGTCTTCGCGCGCCGGTGCGGCGAACGAGGGCCCCACCCCGGTGATGAGCGCGCCGAGCAGCAGCGCGCCGGCGACTGGCAGTCTCATGGCAACGGCCCTCCCCTCGGCGCCACCCGGGCGCCGCAAGATTCCCGCACGACGAGCCGCGCGGGCAGGACTTCGCGGCCCGCCGGCATGCTCTTGCCGCGGGACACGAGCAACTGGACGGCACGAGCGCCCATCTGCTGGGCGTCGACGTGTACGCTGGTGAGTGGCGGGTTCATGTAGCGGGCGATGCGGATGTCGTCGAAACCTGCCAGGGCGACGTCGTCGGGCACCTTCACGCCGAGCCCGGGGAGCGCCCCCAGGAAGCCGATGGCCATGCAGTCGTTCGCGGCGAAGACCGCGGTGGGCTGCGGCTTCACCGAGAGGATCGCCGGGGCGACGCGGTAGCCCGAGAACTCCGAGAAGTCGCCGGCGAACTCCAGGCGTCGCGTCGACTCGATTCCGGCGTCCTCCAGTGCGCGGCGCCATCCCAGCAGCCGCTCCTCGGCGTCGACGTTGCCGATCGGCCCGCGCAGGATGGCGATGCGCCGGTGGCCAAGCCGGATCAGGTGCTCGACGACCGCATATGCGCCCTCGAAGTTCGCCACCGAGATCGCGCTGCATCCGTCGACGTCGAAGCGCGGGCTGAGCAGGACCATGTCGAAGCCGCGGGCGATGCGCCGGATCGCGTCGGCGGAGCCGTGGTCCGGCGCCATCACGATCAGCCCGTCGATGCGGCCGCGCATCGAACGTGCGGCGGCCAGGACGGTGTCCGTGTCGGCGTGGGACGACGACAGCAGCGTCTTGAGTCCCTCGGCGCGCGCCGCGAGATCGATCCCGTGGATGACCTCGGAGAAGAACTCGCCGTAGAGATCGGGGAGCAGGACGCCGACGGCGTGCGTGAGCTTCGTCGTCAGGGTGCGGGCGGCGATGTTCGGCCAGTACTCCAGCCGGTCGGCGGCGGCGAGCACCCTTCGTCGCGTGCGCTCGCTGACTCGCGGGCCGCCGTTCAGGGCGCGCGACACCGTGGCGGTGGAGACTCCCGCTTCGCTCGCCACGTCACGGATGGTCGCCAAGGCAGTGCCCTCTCACGAGCCCGGGAAACCCCGCCTGCCGACACCCGCCGCGCGCAACCTCCCCGGGCCCTGGGCCCTGTGCAACCGGTTGCGCTGCGTAAACGTTTACACTGCTTTGGCACCCGACTTCAAGTGCGGCCCCCTTTTTTGACGCAGCCCGCCCCTGACCGCGTCGGCCTGCGCGGACCGTGCTGCCTCCGCCCAGCGGGCGCTCCGCCCGGGTAGTGGGTCAAATGACCCACTACCTCCGGCCGCGGCTCCTTGAGAGGCGCGACGCGCCGTGCTAGGTTGCCCCGGGCTATCGCATGCACGACCCCGACGACGCCTCGAAGGCCCCTGTCCCGGAACCAATCCTCACCTCGGACTCCCCGGTCCGTGTCCTCTCGAACAGCGGCTACACCACGGTTCTCGGGCCAACCGGGACCGGATGGTCTGCCGCCGGTGGCAGGACGCTGACCCGATGGCGAGCCGACCCGGTGCAGGATGCGGACGGGTTCTTCGTCTGGGTCCGAGACGTCGAGAGCGGGAATCTCGTCCGAGCGGGGACTTCGAGCGACGGCTGGGCGCCCGGACGGTGGGTGTCGACCTCGAACCTGGACGGGCTCGAGCTCCGCCTGGAGATCTGCGTCGCACCGGACTGGCCGGCCGAGATCCGCCGCCTCACGATGCGCAACGGCTCTCCGCGCTCCCGAACCGTCCAGGTCGCGGCGGTGGCCGAGGTGGTCCTCGACGACGCCTCGGCCTTCGCCGCTCATCCGGTGTTCTCCAAGCTGTTCCTGGAGACGGAGCTCGTCCGGGAACGCCGGGCGATCCTCGTGCGGCGGCGGCCGAGAGCCGCCGGGGAGCCCCACCCCTGGCTCGTGCACGCCGTCCTCGGCGAGGGGAGCTTCGAGCACGAGACCGACCGGGCGAAGCTGTGGGCGCCGACGGGCAGGCGCATCGGCGCGCCGAGCGCCCGGACGGCCCGCGGCGCCCCTCGTTCGATCGCTCGGGGAACGCCGCTCTCCGGCACATCGGGCGTCGTGGTCGACCCGGCGATCTGCCTGAGACGCACCGTCGTCGTCGAGACAGGGGCCGAATCCGCGGTGACCTTCCTCCTGGGGGTCGCGGCGGCGCGGGACGCGGCGCTCGACCTCGTCCAGGCCTTCGAGGCGGAAGGCGCGGTGGAGCGGGCGTTCCGGGACGCCGAGTCCGCCGAGCAGACCTCGCTCGGGCGCGCCGGCCCCGGCGAGGCCGACGCCGGCGCGCTCGAGGTGCTCGCCCGCACGGAGCCGCCTGCCCCCACGGCGACGCCGCGCCCGCACGTGTCGCGGGGCGAGCCGGAGCCGCCCGCGGAGGCCCTCGCGTTCTTCAACGGCTGCGGCGGCTTCAGCGCCTCCGGCGACGAGTACGTCGTTCGCCCCGCATCGACCGAGGACGGCCTGCTCCTGCCGCCGCGATCCTGGACCAACGTCGTCGCCAACGAGGACTTCGGCTTCCTCGTCAGCGAGACCGGCGCGGGTTGCACGTGGAGCGGCAACAGCCGCGAGCACCGCATCACGCCGTGGTGCAACGACCCGCTGCTCGATCCGCACGTCGAGGCTCTCTATGTTCGCGACGAGGAGACCGGCGAGGCCTGGTCTCTCTTCCCGGGACCGCGTCCCTCCGGGGGACGCTACGAGGTCCGTCACGGGTTCGGCACCACGCGCGCGCTCCACCGGCTCGGCGAGCTGGAGACCGAGACGACTCTCTTCGTGCCGGTCGACGCGCCGGTCAAGGTCTCCCTGGTCGAGCTGCACAACTCCGGGGAGCGGCCGCTCCGGCTCGCGCTCTTCGCCTACCATCAGCTCGTGCTCGCGGCGGTCCCGGAGCCGGGGCGCAAGACGATCGTGACCTCGCTCGACGGGGAGTCCGGCGCGCTCTTCGCCGGGAACACCGTCGCCGGCGTCGACCGGGTGGCGTTCGCCGCGGTGGTTCCGGCGGAGCACGTGCGGCGCGTCACGTTCACCACCGAGCGCCGGTCGTTCCTCGGCTCGGGAGGCAGCCCGTCCGACCCCATCGCGCTGCGCGGCGAGGACGAGCTCGATGGTCGCAGCGGCGCCTGCCTCGATCCGTGCTTCGCCCTGCAGGCTGTCGTCGAGGTGCCGCCGCGGGGTACGACCACGGTCTCGTTCCTGCTCGGCGAAGCCGCGGGCGGCCCGCGAGGCGAAGCGTCCGGCGCGGAGAGAGCACGAGCGATGATCGCGCGGTTCGCCGAGCCCGGTGCGGCTCGGCGCGCGCTCGCGGAGACTCGCGCGGCCTGGGAGACGCGCGTCGGCGCGCTGCGCGTCCGCACCCCGATGCCTTCTCTCGACGTGATGGTGAACGGCTGGCTGCCTTACCAGACGCTGGCCTGCCGTCTCTGGGGGCGGACGGCCACGTACCAGTCCGGCGGAGCCTTCGGGTTCCGCGACCAACTGCAGGACGCCTGCGCGTTCGTGAGCACGTGGCCCGAGCTCACGCGCGCACAGCTCCTGCTGCACGCCGCGCACCAGTTCGTCGAGGGCGACGTGCTGCACTGGTGGCATCCGCCGGACGGGCGCGGCATCCGCACGCGCTTC
Source organism: Candidatus Eiseniibacteriota bacterium (assembly GCA_052390515.1). Lineage (GTDB taxonomy): Bacteria > ARS69 > ARS69 > ARS69 > ARS69 > JBQTGV01. Next base: position 22,197 of record JBQTGV010000093.1, read on the forward strand.
GCCGACGATCTGCTGTGGCTTCCGTGGGCCGCCGCCCTCTATGCCCGGGTCACCGGCGACGCCGCCGTTCTCGACGAACCCGCGCGTTTCCTGCGCGCCCGCGAGCTTCGCCCCGGCGAGGACGAGGCGTTCCTCCGACCCGAGGACAGCGGCACTTCGGCGAGCCTGTGGGAGCACTGCTGTCGCGCCGTCGACCGCAGCCTGGCGCGCGGCGTCCACGGCCTGCCGCTCTTCGGCACCGGCGACTGGAACGACGGCATGAACCGCGTCGGCCGTGAAGGCAAGGGCGAGAGCGTGTGGATGGGCTTCTTCCTCTTCGCCATCCTCGGCGACATGGCCGATCTCGCGGATCAGCGCGGCGACGCCGCTAGGGCGCGCGGCTGGCGTGAGCACCGCGAGACTCTTCGCGGAGCGCTGAACGCCGACGGCTGGGACGGCGATTGGTACCGCCGCGGCTGGTACGACGACGGCTCGCCGCTCGGGTCCCGGCAGAGCGATGAGTGCCGCATCGACGCGCTCGCGCAGGCCTGGGCGGTGCTGTCCGGGGCGGCGCCGGCGGAGCGCGCGGTCCGGGCGCTGGACGCGGTCGAGCGGCATCTCGTTTCCGAGAGCGACGGGCTGATCCGCCTGCTCACCCCGGCGTTCCGCAACACGCCGAAGGATCCCGGCTACATCAAGGGCTACGTGCCGGGAATCCGCGAGAACGGTGGACAGTACACGCACGCCGCGCTGTGGGTCGTCGCCGCGATGGCCGAGCTGCGGCGACACGACCGCGTGGCGAAGCTGCTGGACATGATCGGCCCGGTGCACCGCAGTGCCACGCCCGAGCAGGTGGCGAGGTACCAGGTGGAGCCGTACGTCGTGACCGCGGACATCTACGGCGAGGCTCCGCACGTCGGCCGCGGCGGCTGGACCTGGTACACCGGCTCCGCCGGATGGATGCACCGCGTCGCCGTGGAGTGGCTGCTGGGAATGCGCCTCGACGGCGGCCGGGAGCTCGTGCTGGATCCCTGCGTACCCGACGAGTGGCCGGAGTTCGAGATCTCCTGGCGCGTCCCGGGCGGCGACACGCGCTACGAGATCCGCGTCGTCAATCCGTCGCGGAGGGCGCGTGCCGTGGTCTCGGCGACGCTGGACGGCGTGGCGCTCTCCGTGGACGGGCGCGCCGCGCGCATTCCGATCCGGCGCGACGGCCGAGTCCACCGCGTCGAGGCCGTGCTCGGCGACGGCGCCGCGGCGTGAGCGCTTCGCCGACGTTTCCCGAGGGCTTCCTGTGGGGCGCGGCGACTTCCGCGTATCAGATCGAGGGATCGCCTCTGGCCGACGGCGCCGGCCCGAGCAACTGGCACCGCTTCACCCACACGCCCGGGCGAACGCGCTCGGGCGAGACCGGCGACGTGGCCTGCGACCACTACCGCCGCTTCGCCGACGACGTGCGCCTCATGCAGGAGCTGGGGCTCCGCGCGTACCGCTTCAGCATCTCCTGGAGCCGGGTGATGCCGGAGGGACGCGGAGCGATCAACGCGAAGGGGCTCGCCTTCTACTCGCGGCTCGTCGACGAGCTGCTCTCCCGGGGCATCCGGCCCTGCGCGACGCTCTTCCACTGGGACTGGCCCGCCGCGCTGGACGACGACGGCGGCTGGCTGAATCCGGAGAGCCCGAAGTGGTTCGCCGACTACGCGCGCGTCGTGTTCCGCGCGCTGGCCGACCGCGTACCGATGTGGATGACCATCAACGAGCCGTGGGTGGTCGTCGACGCGGGCTTCCTGCACGGCGTGCACGCGCCAGGCCGTCGGAGCGCGGCCGAGGCGAGGGTGGCCGCGCATCACCTGCTGCTCGCTCACGGCGAGGCGGTGCGCGCCTGCCGCGCCGAGTCGGACGGCGCCGTGGGGCTCGTCGTGAACCTCGAGCCCAAGTACCCGGCCTCGGAGTCGGCGGAGGACGCCGCCGCGACGGCGCAGGCGGACGCGTACATGAACCGGCAGTTCCTCGATCCGGTCCTGCTCGGGAGGTACCCCGAGGAGCTCCGCGAGATCTGGGGCGATGCCTGGCGCGTCCCGCCGGCCGCCGACCTTCGCATGATCGCGGAGCCGATCGACTTCTTGGGGATCAACTACTACACGCGCGGGGTCGTCCGCCGGGACGACGCGACACCACTGCTGCGCGCGCGGTCGGTGCCGCCGCCCGCCGACCGCGTCATGGAGACCGGGTGGGAGGTGCATCCGGAGAGCCTCACGCGGGTGCTCCGCTGGGTGAAGGAGCGGTACGGGAACGTCCCGCTCTACGTCACCGAGAACGGCGCGGCCTTCGCCGATCCGCCGGTGGCCGAGGGCGGGCGCGTGCCCGATCCGCGGCGCGTCGAGTACTTGCGCTCGCATCTCCGCGCGGCGGCTGCGGCCATCGAGGCCGGCGTCGATCTTCGCGGCTACTTCGTGTGGTCGTTGCTCGACAACTTCGAGTGGGCCGAGGGCTTCGCGATCCGCTTCGGCATCGTGCACGTCGACTTCGCCACACAGCGGCGCACGCTCAAGGACAGCGCGCTGTTCTACCGGGACGTCGTCGCGACGAACGGGGCGGCGCTGACCGAGCGGGCGGCGCGATGAACGTTACGCGAGGTAGGGTTTGCGGTGCGAGAGCCGCTCAGTGGGCGAAAACGACGACGGCAGGCAGGCCCCGCACGACGACATCGCCGCTCGCGGTGCGCTCGGCCGGCCTGCCGTTCACCGTCGCGCGACGGACTGCCGGGTCCAGCGGCAGGCTCAGCACGAGTCCGCCGGGCGGAACCGTGATCTCGCCGCTGATCTGCACCACGACCGCTTCGCTCTCATCCAGGCTCATCGTGAAGTCCAGCGCTCCCCAACGTGTGCGCAGTCCGGTGACGCGCACGCCGGGCGGGTCCAACCACGACGACGGCACGCCCGCGCCCAGCACCAGCGCCTGATCGTCCTCGCGCTCGTACGCGAGCATGTCGAGCACCGAGCGCAGAAAGTCCGAGCCCACCCAGCCGTGCGGGAGATCGCCGAGGAATCGCGGGGAGCGCAGGTCGCGCCAAACGACCTCCGGCCACTGCCGCCACGGCGCCGGCCGCTGGTCGTCGAGGAAGAACTCGAGCAGCTCGGCCGCCCGGTCACGCCAGCCGAGACGCACGAACGCGCCGACGTGGCGCAGCTCGTACGGCGTGTACGCCTCCCAGGGCTCGCCGGCGCGCCGTTCGCCGAAGTACTCCCAGTAGCGCTCGAACGTGCGGCGAAGGGCCTCCTCGGGGAGGACACGAGCAGCACCGGTGGGCGAGAGCGCGATCGTCGTCGACGTCGCGTCGAAGTCGCCGAGGTCCGCGCAGCCGGGGACGTAGTCGATGCCGTGCTTCGCCATCGCGGCGCGCACCGACGCGGCGAGGTCTGCGGCGAACTCGTCGCGGATGGCGGCCAGCCGATCGCGCTCGGCCTCGTTCCCGACCTCCCCGGCGAGGAAGACCGCGTCGTCGAAGCCGCGCAGCGCGAAGAAGTCGTCCCAGTACGAGTGCATCGGCTTCGCGCTGTACCCCTCGTGGCTGATGGACGGCGGCAGGATGCCGAAGAACTCCGCCTTCTCCGGAGCGCGGTACTCGTCGGTGCGCCGCTCGCGGCGCAGCCGGTCCAGGTAGTCCGCCGCGGAGAGCACCCGCGGCCACATCGCGTCGAGGAGCGGCCGATCCCGCCCGTGCCTCCAGATCTCGGCCACGAGGAAGATGAACTCCCCGCTCGAGTCGTGCTCGGGCACCGGATCCGCGCCGCGCCGGTCCACCACGCACGGGATCTTGCCGTCTGCGTACTGGTGCGGCGCGTACCACTCGAGGAAATCCCGCGCCGGGTCCGCGTGCCCGAGACGCAGCAGGGCCGAGCAGGTGAGGGAACCGTCCCGGATCCAGGAGCGCGCGTAGGACCGCGTGCCCGGCTGGATCGCCGCGCCGGCCCGGTTCACCAGGATCCAGCCGAGCTGCGCGCGGATCGACTCGGCGATGCGTCCCGCGGCGGAGGGCAGCTCGATCCGCACGCGGTCCACTCGCGAGGACCATGCCGCGCGCGAGGCGGCGAGCTGCTCCTCGAACCAGCACGCCGCACCCTCTGGCGGGAGAGGCGGCTCCGCCGCCGCACCCGAGAGCGGCAACCGCACGACCACGTCCGCGCGGCCGCCCGCGGGCAGCTCGCGCGCGAAGGAGAACGCGCCGGACGCCGCGCCGAACGGATCCTCGACGGACGCCTCGCCCGGGAGAGCTCCGCGCTCCAGGTGCTCGGCCACGACGTCGCCGGCGGCGAAAGTCGACGCGCCCCACCGCGTCGGGGTGGTCAGGCTGACGAGCTTGCGCTCGCCGTTCACCGATACAACGCGTCCGTCGCGGGAGAGCTGCTCGATGCGCGCCGCCCCTCCCTGCAGGTTCAGCGCCTGCGACGGAGGGTTCACCTGGAACGGCCGCACCGCGAGATGCAGCGTGACGTTCGCGGCCTCCCGCCCGGTGTTGCGCAGCGTGTAGCGCACGGCGGCCTGTGACGCGCCCGGCTCGCCCGTGGCCACCGCGGTGATCACGAGATCGACGCCCCCGCCTCGCCACGTCACCGACGGAACGGGCAGCGCGCCGTCCAGCAGGGACTGCTCCACCGCGACGTCCGCCCAGGTCACGAGCGTCTCTCCCCTCTCCAGGAACGGCTCGACCGAGAACCCACTCGGTCCGCTCTCCAGCGCGCCGTCCTCGCCGAGCAGCGCTTCGTGCGTGTCGCGGTCGAGGCCCACGACTGTCCAGTACGGCTGTTCGCCTCGGATGCCGCGCGGGTAGAGGCCGCGCCGGGCGCCGCCGGCCACCTGCTCGAAGAACGCTTCCCGAGAGCTGGACCACGCGAGCGGCTTCACGGCGAAGGCGGCGAGCTCGGCGCCGCCGGCCCCCGCGGGCGAGACCACCCGCACCCGCACGTGCCGCGACTCCGACTCGGGCAGGAAGAGCCAGTCGCGTCCGCCGTTGGCGCCCGTGACGCGGCTCAGCTCGTCCCACGCCTCGCCGTCCGCGGACCCTTCCACGACGTAGTCCGCTGCGTGCCGGCCTTCCACCCAGTCGAGCACGAGCGCGCCCCACTCGCGGGCGGTGCCGAGGTCGGCCGCGAACAGGCGCTCGCCGGTCGACTCGCCGGTCCGCCAGGCGAACGACTCGCCCTCGGTCACCGGCGCGACCTCCGGCAACTCCACGAGCTCGAGCTCGTCCACCCAGATGGTGCCCTCGCCGCCCTGCCCGGCGGTGACGGCCAGCTCGATCGCCGCGATGCCGCTCGGCTCGCCGCCGCCGCGCGGCCCCCAGGCGAAGGTCACGTGGCGCTTCCTGATCGTGACGGTGTCCCATTCGCGAGGGAACGCGAAGTCGCGCTGCACCGACCACCACACGTTCTCACCGCTCGCGTCGACGAGCTTGAACTCCAGGTGGTTCGGCGCGCACTCCCCGCGGACGCGGAAGCGGAACGCCCAGTTCCGGGGGAGCGTGACGGGAGCATCCCGCCGCGCGATCGCCCATCCGCCGCCGGCGAAGCGGAAGTCCAGACGCAGACACTGCCCGCGGGAGCCCGGCTCCGAGGAGAGCTTCATCGCCACTCCGTCCGCCGGGTGCGCCGACCACTGCAGCGGCTGCTCGAAGCCGTCGACGAGCACGGAGCCGGCATCCGCCGCGGCGGGGGCCGCCGGCGCCGCCGTCGCTCCGAGAGACAGCGCGGCGAGGATCGCCGCCGCGGCCGCCGCCGGCTCGCGGCTCGCGCCATTCCTGGACCGCCCGCCGCCGATCGCCTTCATCCCTTCACGCTCCCCGCCAGGATGCCGCGCACGTAGGCGCGCTGGAAGGCGAGGAAGACCAGCACCGGCGGCAGCACGGTCACCACCGCACCGGCCATCATCAGCTCCGTGTCTTGGACGTGCTCCCCGGAGAGGCTCCCCAGCGCCACCGGCAGCGTGTGCTTCGCGCTGTCGGTCAGGATGATGAGCGGCCACAGGAAGTCGTTCCATGCCGCGAGGAACGTGTACGTGGCCAGCGTGAACAGGATGGGCCGGATCACCGGGACGACGACCTGCCAGAAGATCCGACCTTCGCCGGCACCGTCGACGCGCGCCGCGTCCAGCAGGTCGTCGGTGATGCCGAGCGCGTACTGGCGCACCAGGAAGATGCCGAACACGCTGCCGAGATACGGCAGCACCACGCCGGCGTAGGTGTTCACCAGGCCGAGCTCTCGCAGCAGCAGGAAGAGCGGCAGCATCCCCACCTGCGCCGGGATCACCAGCGCCGCGGTCAGCCCGGCGAAGACACGGTCGCGACCGCGGAAGCGCAGCTTCGCGAAGGCGTATCCGGCCAGGCCGCAGACGAGGACCGACCCGATCGTCGCGGCGACGGCCACGAGCGCGCTGTTGAGAAAGCTCCGCGTCAGATCGAGCCGGGTGAACAGCGCCACATAGTGCTCGAGCGTCGGCCGCGAGGGGAGGAGCGGCGGCGGGACCGTGTTGGCCTCCCCGGCCGGCATCATCGAGGCCGAGATCATCCAGCCGGTGGGCGCCAGGGTGAGGACCGCGCCCGCGGCGAGAACGAGGTGCAGCAACGAAGCCCGTGCGGAGAGCGTCATGTCGAGCTCCGCCGCGCGCGCGCCAGCACCAGCGTTCCGGCGAGCGTGACGAGCAGCAGCAGCACCGCGATGGTCGCCGCGGTTCCCATACGCCACCAGCGGAACCCTTCCTCGTACATGAGCAGCATGATGGTGCGCGTGCTCCCCAGCGGGCCGCCCTGGGTCATCACGTACGGCTCGGCGAAGATCTGAAAGTAGCCGATCATCGTGGTCACGGCGACGAACACGAAGACCGGCGCGAGGCCGGGCAGGGTCACGTGTCGGAAGCGGCGGAGGCGCCCGGCCCCGTCGACCGCGGCCGCCTCGTACAGCTCGACCGGGATGGAGTGCAGTCCGGCGATGAAGATCAGCATGTTGTAGCCGAAGCTCTTCCACGCCGCGAGCAGGATGATCCCCGGCATCGACCAGCGCGGATCGCCGAGCCAGTCCACCGGGCCGAGGCCGGCGATTTCCAGCGCGTGATTCAGCAACCCGTAGCGCGGATGGTACAGGTACCGCCACACGATCGCGACGCCGACGAGCGTGGTCACCACCGGCGTGAAGTACACCGTGCGGAAGAGCCCGCGCCAGCGCACCGTGCGGTCGACGAGCAGCAGCGCCGTGGCCAGCGAGACAGCCACGGAGAGCGGCCCGCCCACCGTCACGAAGTAGAGCGTGTTGCGCAGCGCTCCCCAGAAGGAGGGATCCGAGACCGCCCGTGAGTAATTTGCCAACCCGACGAAGCGCGCGGTGGACGGGTCGCCGATCGCGTAGATGTCGAAGTCGGTGAGGGAGAGCAGCACGCCGGCGACGACGGGAACGAGGAAGAAGAAGCCGATGAGCAGCAGGGCCGGCGCGAGAAAGATCCACGCCGCCCGCGCTTCCCGGCGCTCCGCCGATGCGCTCATCGGGCCTCCGCATCCGGCCCGGCGCCGCGACGCTGCAGCAGCCAGCGGCGCTTCGCCAGGATGCGCTCCGCGTCGCCGTCCAGGAGCGCGAGCGCCTGCTCCGTGGGGACTCCTCCGCGGACGGCCTGGTCCGAGCGCTCCAGCACCGCGGTGGCGATCTGCTCCCACTCCGGCACCTTGGGCATGGGCACGGTGCGCTCGAGCTGCACGCGGAAGGCCAGGGCCTGCTCGTCCCCGGCGAGCGCGGAGTCGGCCCAGGCGCTCTGTCGCGCGGGGAGATCGCCGCTCATCCGGTAGAAACGAACCTGCTGTTCGGGCCGCGACAGGAACTCCACCAGCCTCCAGGCGAGGTCGCCCTGGCGCGTTCCCCGGAACACCACCAGGCTCGAGCCCCCGGCCAGCGACACGCCAGGCGTGGACTCGTCCGGACCAGGGAGCGGAGCGGTCGCCCAGGCGGATTGCAGGTCCTCGGGCAGCCGGCGCCGGAACTCGCCGAGGTTCCACGGGCCGGTGACGTACATGGCGAAGGTGCCGCGCGCGAACTCCTGGTACAGGTTGGCGATGTCGTTGTTCCCGACCGCAGGAGCCAGCCCGTCACGGTAGAGGCCGAGATACCACTCGAACGCGCGGCGGAAGGGCGGCTCGCGGAAGGCGCCGCGCGTGCCGTCGGAATCGAGCAACGTCGACCCGGCCTGCAGGCCGAGGATCACGATCTGGGTCCACTCGTTGACCGGCAGGAAGACTCCGTACCGATCGAGACCTTCGTTCGCCTTCACCGCCTCCATCGCCCGCCTCCAGCCGTCCCAGGTGGATGGCGGAGCGGTCCACCCGGCGCGCGCCAGCAGGTCCTTGCGGTAGAAGAGCACGCGCGTGTCCACGTACCACGGCACGCCCCAGAGCGTGCCGTCGACGACGTTCGTGTCCCAGATGCCGGCGAAGTAGTCGGCCGCGTCCACCGTGGTGGAGCCGCGCACGCGCTCGTCCAGCGGCTCGAGCGCCTGAAGCGCCACGAACTCCGGCACCCACGTGTTGCCAAGCTGCGCGACGTCCGGAGTGCTGCGCCCCACGTACGCGGTGAGCAGCTTCTCGTGCGCCGCCGACCACGGGATCTGCTGCACTTCGACACGCACGCCGGGGTTCTCGGCCTCGAAATCTCGGGTGAGCTCCTGAACGAGTTCGCCCTCGCGGCCGAGAGCCCAGAGGCGCAGCGTGACCCTCGCCCTCTCTTCGCCTCCGGCGCACGCGGTGAACGCCGACACGACCACGAGCGCAAGGAGACCGAGAACCCGGCGGCAGGGACTCACGGCTCCGCCGGAATCGAATCCAGCCAGCCGCCGCTGAATCCAGCCCGGCGCAGCCCGCGGACGAGGTGTGGATTGCCGCGCATGGTCCGCCAGATCAGTCCGCTCTCGTGGTTCTCGATCATCGCCAGGATGGGCCCTTGATCGATCCCCAGCCAATCCGTGTCGAACCAGCCCAGCTCGGGATCGACGTGCCCGTGCTGCACCGGGACGTCCAGCGTGAACGTCGGGTTCAGCGCGTCGAGGAAGCCGTAGGTGGAGAAGATGTTCTCGCCGTACGTCCGGACCATGAACTCGAGCGCCGGCACGACCAGGTGCGGCACGAAGGCGATCGACGCGGCGCACGCCGACGGACAGATGGTGCCGTCGTCGTCTGCCTCCACGAGGGTCGTACCGTCGTTCGCAACCACGTGGCAAGCGCCGCGTGCCCAGTACGTGTGGAACTCGCGCTGCCGGCCGGCGATCTCGAAGCGACCCTCCACCGGACCGTCGCAGGCGGTGAGCCCCCAGAGGAGCGGGCCGTAGCCGGCCCAGCCGCCCGGATTCGCCACGACGTAGGCATGCTGTGTGCGCGCCGCCCGCCGCGAGTTCTCGAAGTAGTCGATGCCCCGCGCCCGAGTGGAGTCGTCCTGGATCCCGCGGAAGTCGACCCACACGTGCGAGTACTGATGGCCGAACAGCGGCCCGAACACGAAGTGCTCTTCGCCGGGGGTGCCACCCCAGCGGTAAGTCGACGTCCACGCCGCCCAGGCCTCGGGCTCCACCGGATGCGTGGGCGAGCCGAGCGCGAGCAGGTAGAGGATCATCGCCTCGTTGTATCCGCGCCAGTCCCACGGCAGGAACCCCTCCTCGGGGGTCCACCCGTGCGAGATGGCCGGCGGACGCACCGTCGCCCAGCGCCAGTCGACGCGCGCGTAGAGCGAGTCGGCGAGCGCGCACACGCTCGCCTCCTCGGTATCGCCCCGATCGAAGTACGACGCGCAGAACTGCGCCCCGGCCACGAGCAGCGCGGTGTCCACGGTGGAGAGCTCGACGTCGCGGAAGCGCTTGCCGGTGTCCGCCTCCAGGAAGTGATAGAAGAAGCCGTGCCATCCGGTGGCGCCTTCCGTCGAGTCCTGCGGGGCGTCGAGCAGGAAGCGCAGGGTCGTGAGCACGCGGTCCCGTGCCTCCGCGCGCGTGACCCAGCCGCGCTCCGCCCCGATCGGGTAGGCTGTCAGGGCGAAGCCCGTCGCCGCCACGCTGGCGAACGAACGCGTGGGGAACCGATCCGGGGTCAGTCCGGTGCGCTCGTGACTCAGGTCCCAGAAGTAGCGAAAGGTCCGCTCCGCGGTGGCGTCGAGCAGGCCGTTCTCGTCGAGCGCGGGAAGGGGAACCGGCTCCGCAGCGTGGGCTTCGGGCTCCGACTGCCGATGAAAGATGCATCCGGCCCAGGTCACGGCGAGCGCAGCGAGCGCCGTGAGCACCGCGCACGAAGCGCCGCCGGCGAGCCGCGAGCCCACGTCGCGCGTCTCCATCATCGCGCCATCATATGCCCCGGAACATCCGGAGGGAACGGCTTCGTCGGATGACCCCGCGCGCGCTCCACCGTCCTTCGATCCTGCTGCGGGTGCTGCTGTACCTCGCGGTGATCCTCGCGCTGTGGCGCGCTCTGCCGCGCGGCTCCGAGTCGCCGGGCGACGAGCTGCGTCTCACGGTCGCCGGCGCGGATCTCGCGCCGGAGCTCGTGCGGACGCTGGCGGAGCGCTACGCGGCCGACTACCCCGGTCTGGAGATCACGCGCGAGGGCGGCGGCACGCGACACGCGCTCGAGCGGATGGTGAACGGGCGGGCCGACGTCGGCTTCACCTGCCGGCGCCCGAGCGGCGAGGAGCAGGAGCTGTTCCGGGAAGCGCTCGGCGACACGCTGCTGTCCTTCCCGGTCGCGGTGGGTGCGCTTCTCCTGCTCCGCGCCGAAGCGCTCCCGGCGATCGGCCCCGACGAGCTGCGCGCGTTCCTGCGCGGGGAAATGGCGCCGGTCGTTGCCGCGTTCGATCGACTCTACGCGGCGGATCCCAATCTCGGAACGTGGCAGGTGCTCTGCGACATGCTGGAGGTGCCCGCGACGGAGAGTCCCGGCGCGCGGGTCGTCTTCGTCGCCGACGACCCGGCGGTGTCGCGGGCGGTGAGCGCGGAGGCGCGCTCGGTCGGGATCGTCTCCTCGTTCGCCGGCGGAGCCCCATCCGGCTGGACCGCCGCGGAGATCGGCCAGGAGCAGCTCTTCGCCTGTTGCCTATCGGGCGCACGGCACCACGCGGCGATGTTCGTGACGCACGTCACCAGCCCCCGCGGTCAACGTCAGATCGAGGACGCCGGGTTCCGCCCCGCGCAGCCGATCCTCCGCGAGGTGTACTTGACTCGGCGTCCCGTGGGGCAGTAGCTAGGAAGGTGATCACGAAGCTCGCGCTCCTCGGCTTCCTGCTGGTCCTCGTTCCGCCGCTCGCCGCGGCACCGCGGAGCTACGGCCTCGACGAGGATCCGGTTCGCCTCGGTCAGAAGGCGCTCGACGAGGGGCAGCTCGACGAGGCACGCGCGCACTTCCAGAAGGCGGCGGACGAGGGATACAAGGTCGAGCGCGCCACCCGGGGCCTCGCCGAGGTGGCCGTCCGCGCGGGGTCGTGGGCGGAGGCGGAGTCGTTCTACCGCGCGTCCATCGCGGCGCGTCCGCTCGCCGAGGCGCGCGCCGGTCTCGGTCTGCTGCTCCTGCGGCTGGCGCGCCGCGACGAGGCCGAGGCGGAGCTGGACCGCGCGCTCGCGGAGAAGCCCGGGCTGTGGGAAGCCGAGTACGGTCGCGCGCTCCTCTTGCTGGAGCGGGGCCGGACGCAAGAGGCGCGTGAGCTGCTCGCCTCGGGGCGGGAGCGACGCGGCGCGGCCGAGGGCGAGGATCTCTATCGTCATGGCATGGCGCTCGTGCTCGCCGCCGAGGGCGACCTCGCCGGAGCGGAGACGGAAGCGCTCGGCGCGCTCTCCCTCGACCCCGCCGACGCGCGCTACGCCGTGCTCGTCGCCGATCTGAGCACGCAGCGGGGCGTGCCTGCTCTCGCCATCGACGCGTGGGAGCAAGCGCTGCACGCACCCGGTGTCGTCCACACCCCGCCGATGCTCGAGGAACTGGCAGCGCTCTACCGCAGGGTCGGCCGCTTCCAGGACGCGCGGGACCGCCTGCTGCAGGCCGTCGAACTGGACTCGACCTACGCGCCGGCGCTGCGCGAGCTCGCCGATCTCTTCGCCGCCGCGAAGCAGCACGACCGCGCCGCGGGGACGTGGCTCCGCTACGTACAGCTCCGCCCCGACGACGTCGACGCGCAGCTCGGCCTCGCCGCGTCGTGCGCGGAGATCGGGAACCACACGCAGGCGCTGGCCGCGGCGCGTACCGCCATGGCCCTGGACAGCACGCGCGCCGACGTGCGCTTCGCCCTGTTCCGCGCGGGGATCCGCAGCCCGGACGCGGCGGCGAGGGAGGAGGCGGCCCGCCTCTACGTCGCGCTGCCACCGGATGCGGGCTTCGACGCGAAGGACCTGGTCGCGCTGGCAGCCTGGCAGCGGGAGGCGAAGCAGTGGGACACCGCCCGCGAGGCGCTGGCGCGCGCGCACGCCCTCACACCGGAAGAGCCGGACGTGCCTTTCGAGCTCGGCATGCTGGAGCTCGCCGCGGGTCGGCCGGACAGCGCCGCGGTGAGCTTCGAACGCGCCGTCGCCCTCCGCGGCGATGCGCCTCACTTCCTCGTGAACCTCGGGATAGCGCGGCTACGCGCCGGGCAGAACGCGCCGGCCGTGTCCGCGTTCCGCGCCGGGCTCGCGCTGAATCCGGAGCACGTCTACGGACGGCTGCTGCTCGCGCAGGCGCTCGCGGTCAGCGACTCGATCCAGGCCGCCGAGAGCGAGTATCGCAACGTGCTGGAGCGCGAGCCGCAGAACGCCGGCGCCCTGCGCGGCCTCGGCTTCTGCCAGATCCGGCAGGGGCGCTACGCCGACGCCGCCGACACGTACGCCGCCGCCACACGCGCCGAGCCGGGCAACGCGGAGGCGTGGGTGGGAAAGGGCAACGCGCTGCTCGGCCTGGGAGATCTGGCCGGCGCGGAACAGGCGTTCGAGCACGCGAGGAAGATCGAACCGGAGAACCGTTCGCTGCGGAAGGGGCTGGAGCTTCTGCAGCAGGCGAAGGAGAGCGGCGCCGGGAGCGGCTGACCTTCGCCGCGTCCGGACGAACCCGAACCGCACAGGAGAGCCGGAATGGAACTGCTGAAGAGGTACTTCCTCGTCCCCGTCGTCATCGCGTCGGTGGTGGTGTCCTGGTTCCTGTGGGCGCGGTCGCCCGACTACATCCGGCAGGCCGGCCCTCTCCTCGTCCTCGGGCTCACCTGTCTGTTCCTCGTGCTGACGTTCTGCGTGGAGCGTCTCGTCGTGCTGGGGCGGGCGGGCGGGCGCGGCAGCGGCCCCTCGTTCGTCCGGAACCTCAAGGAGGCCCTGCGCGGCGGCGAGATCGCCGCGGCCATCGAGGCCTGCAAGCGTCAGGGCGGCTCCCTGGGCAACGTCGTCGGCGCCGGCCTGCAGCGGTACCACAAGCTCACCGGGCAGGGGCGCGGCAAGGACGAGGTGCTGGCCGAGACGCGACGCGCGCTCGTCGAGGCCAGCTCGTTCGAGACGCCGCACCTCGAGCGCAACCTGAGCGCCCTCTCCACGCTGGCCTCCAGCGCCACGCTGATCGGACTGCTGGGCACGACGATCGGCATGATCCGCTCCTTCCGCGCGATGTCCCGTGCCGGCGCCCCGGACGCCACGCAGCTCGCCCTCGGCATCTCCGAGGCGCTCGTGAACACGGCCCTCGGCCTCGTCACCGCCATCCTCGGCACCTGGCTCTTCAACTACTTCTCCACGCGCGTGGACCGATTCAACGGACGCATGGAAGAGACCGCGTACGAGGTGCTGCAGACGCTGGAAGACGAGAGCGCCTGAGTCGTGGCGACGAATCGCGGCGGCGTTCGCATCGACATGACCCCGATGGTGGACGTCGCTTTCCTGCTGCTGATCTTCTTCATGTCCACGACGCAGTTCCGCCCGCCGGAGCAGGCCGCGGTCGAGCTGCCGGAGTCGACCTCCGAGATCCACGTGCCGGAGACGAACACGATCCTCCTCACGGTCACCGAGGGCGGCCAGATCTTCATCTCCAGCGAGCGGGTCGGCGACGCCGAGGAGGTCGCGCCGCACGAGGTGGTGAACGCCGTCGTGACCTGGCGCAGTCGGAATCCCGCGGCGGTCGTCGTCCTGAAAGGCGACAAGGACGCGTCGTTCGGCGTGGTGGCCGACGTGATGAACGCGCTGGTGGACGCGAAGGCGCCGCGCTTCAACCTGATGACCGACCCGAAGCGAAGAGAGCCGGAGGAGCCGCGATAGTGGCCGAGATCCAGGCACCTGTCGGCAAGCAGGCGAGGCCGGACGACGGCGCGTTCCGCCTCGCGCGGCCCCGGCCCCGTGTCGGCGTCCGCATCGACATGACCCCGATGGTGGATGTCGCCTTCCTGCTGCTCATCTTCTTCATGGTCACGACCGTGTTCCGCCGCCCGCTGGCGATGGAAGTGAACATGCCCGACCCCGAAGCGAAGATCGAGGTGCCGCAGTCCAACGTGATGACGCTGGTCATCGACCCGGACGAGTCGATGCGCTGGTGGATCGGCACCGGATCGCCGCAGCCGATCACGGAACGCGAGCTGGAATCCACGTTCCGCGAGAACGCGCGGCACAACCCCGAGCTCGTCATCCTGGTGAAGATCCACCGCAAGACGCGCTACGAGCGAATGGTGGAGATGCTGGACACGCTCGCCGACGCCGACGTGCAGCGCTTCAGCCTGATCCCGCTGGAGGAGGAGCCGCAGGGATGAGCGCCGCCAAGGACCCGCTGCACGTTCCCTGGGCCTTCTCGCTGGCGGATGCGCCGCGTCTCCCGCTGACCGGGGAGAAGCATCCACTGGACCGGGAGTTCGAGAGGCTGCTGGGCGGAGCGAACGCCCTCGTGCTTTTGCTCGGTCTGGCGGCGTTCGCCGCGTGGATCCTGGTGAGCCGCGCGCAGGAGCAGCCGCCGGACCTGCGCGAGATCAAGATCGTGCGCTACACCGAGCTCGGCGTGCCGCCCTCCATCTCACGGCCGGCGGCGCCGCAGATCAACGTCGCGCGCGCGGTGGTGCCGCCGTCCATCGGGATTCCCGAGCCGGTTCCGGACGAGCAGGCGGTGGCGCCGACGATCGCCACGCAGGAGGAGATCCAGGAGGCGCTCGAGCCGATCCCGCTCACGGACCTGGGCGGCGGTGCCGGAGATTCTCTGGTCATCGAAACCGATCTCGACGCGAGCCCTTCGCCCGAGGACTTCGTGCCGGTGGAGGTCGAGCCGGTCCGCGTGCGCATCGATCCGCCGGTCTATCCGGCCATGGCCGCCGAGGCCGGCATCGAGGGCACCGTGCTCGTCAACGTGCTCATCGGCAAGGACGGCAAGGTGAAGAGGGTGCTACTCGTAGACGGCAGTCCGCTGCTCGACGAGGCCGCCATCGCCTGCGCGAAGACGGCGGTGTTCCGGCCTGCGCTCATGCAGAACCAGCCGGTCGAGGTCTGGGTGCTGATGCCGATCACGTTCAAGCTGCGGGGTTGAACGCCTAGCTCGCGAACTCGGCCCGCCCGTTCCGTGCCCGTGCGACAAAGTGCTGGAAGCGAGACGGGCCGAGGGCTACTCTGGATCGGCGCCGGTCCGGCGCCGCATCGCGAGGCCTTGGTGAAGTTCGACATCCGCTGGATCCGCGACGAGTTCCCCATCTGCCGGCAGAAGTTCCCGGTCCCCGGGCACGCCGCGCCCCAGCCCATCCGCTACTTCGACCACGGGGCCAGCACCCACCCGCCGCGGGTCGTGCTGGAGACCCACCGCGAGTTCCTGGAGAAGTACTACGCGAACATCCACCGCGGGCACCACAACCTGAGCATGATCGCGAGCGACCTCTTCGACCGGACGGCGGAGACCGTGGCCGAGTTCCTGGGGGCGGACCTCTCCAAGCAGGCGGTGTACATCACCCACAACACGACGGCGGCGCTGGACCTCGCCGCGTGGGCCATGTCCCACGTCGACGGGGTCGTGCTCACCAGCGTACTCGAGCACCACTCCAACGATCTGCCCTTCCGCGCTCGCGGGCGGACGGTGTGCGTGGGAATGACGCCGGACGGCGCGCTGGACATGGCGGATCTGGAGCGCAAGCTCGCCGCGAACCCGGTCAAGCTCGTCACCGTCACCGGCGCCTCCAACGTCACCGGCTGGATGCCGGACATACACCGCATCGCGCGGATGGCGCACGCGAAGGGCGCGAAGATCTGCGTGGACGGCGCGCAGCTCCTCGCCCACCGCGCCACAAGTTTGAAGCCGTTCGGCGATCCAGAGCACATCGACTTCTTCGCCGCGGCCGGCCACAAGGCGTACGCGCCGTTCGGGTCGGCGTTCCTGGCGGCGCCGCGAGCGCTCATGGACTCCGTCCCGCCCTATCGCCCCGGCGGCGGCACCGTGCTCGCCGTCACCGAGGGCGACGTGCTCTTCACCACGGGACCGGACCGGCATCTCGGCGGAACGCCGAACATCCCCGGTGCCATCGCCATGGCGAAGGCCATCCGCTTCCTCCAGGACATCGGGCTCGACGAGATCCGCTTGCACGAGATCGAGCTGACCCGCCAGCTCCTGGAGGGCCTTTGTTCGCTGGACGGCGTCACCGTGTACGGCCCCGCGGATCCCGAGGCGCGCCTCGGGGTCGTGTCCTTCAACGTCGACGGAGTGCACCACGATCTCGCGGCGGCCATCCTCAACAACGAAGCGGTCATCGCCACGCGCAACGGCTGCTTCTGCGCGCACCCGTACCTGCATCACCTGCTCGGCGTGAAGGACGTGGAGGAACTGGTGGCCCGTCTCGCACGCGGCGAGGACACCGAGCTTCCGGGTGCCGTGCGCGCCAGCATCGGGCTCTTCAACACGCCCGACGAGGTGGACTGGCTGATCTCCTGGGTCGGGAAGCTCACCCGCCGGGAGTGGACGGGGCGCTACGACCTCGAGAAGCGCGACTATTGCAAGCCGGTGTTCTTCGAGTTCGACGGGAGGACCGGTCTCTCCGGGGCCTCGCAGCACGCCACCGCCCGGGTTTGATGGCCGAGTTCGACGCCATCGCGAAGTGGTACGACTTCGACTACGACGCCCGCATGCGCCGTGACGTTCCTTTCTGGGTCGCGTGCGCGCGGGAAGGGGGCGATCCGGTCCTCGAGCTCGGTGCGGGCACCGGCCGCATCACCGCGCATCTCGCCAGGGCCGGCTTCCACGTCACCGGAGTGGACCTCTCGGCGAAGATGCTGGAGCTCGCCGAGAGGCGGTTCGCGCGCATCGGGCCGCTCCGCGGGAGCGCCCGTTTCCTCCGCGGCGACATGGCCGCGCTGCGCGTCCGCGGGCGCTTCGGCACCGTGCTCGTCCCCTTCCACGCGTTCCATCACCTGCTGACGACCGACCGCCAGCTCGCCGCGCTCCGCGGAATCCGCCGCCGCCTCGCGCCGGGCGGCCTCGCGGTCTTCGGCCTCTTTCGCCCGGACATCCCCGAGTTTCTCTCGTACGACGGCAAGCTGGTCGTGGCCTACGAGCGCAAGCGCCCGAGCACCGGGACGCGCGTCGTCCAGCGGTTCCGCATGGCCGTCGACGTCGAGAAACAGATCGGAGCCATCGACTACTTCTGGGACGAGTACCGCGGCACGCGGCGGATCGGCCGCGACCACGCGCCCATGAAGTGGCGCTGGTTCCACCGGTACGAGTTCGAGCACCTGCTGGCGCGCGCCGGGCTGCGCCCGGTGCGCATCGCCGGGGACTACGACGGCCGGCGTTTCGACGGGCGCTGCGAGGAGATGATCTTCTTCGCGGCGCGCGTGTGAGCTTCGCCCCCTCTACAGGACGTGCAGCTCCAGGACGCGGCGGAAGTGATGCCCGGCGATCGCCAGGGAGACCATGCGGGACAGCAGCGTGGGGCGGAACGCGAGCGTCCACAGCAGCAGACGCCAGTAGTGCCAGCGCTCCTCGCCCAGGACGCCGAGCCGCCCCGCCGCCCTCGCGAACGCGAGGACCTGCTGCAGGTCGATCGGCGGTCGCACGGTGGGCGCGCGGTAGGCGCGCAGGAACGTGCGCAGCCGCCGGTAGTAGTGCTCCGGGGTGTAGATGTGATTCATCAGAGCCCGGTAGTCGTGGCGCAGCGTCTCCAGGCCCATCCGCGGCACGATGTTCGTCGTGCCGTCGACGTTGTCGCCGGTCGTCTCGCCGCGCAGCCGCCCCTCCGCCCGCATCCGCTCGTAGAGCCGCGTGCCCCGCGGCGCCTGCAGCATCCCGACCATTGCGGTGACGATGCCGCTGCGCTGGATGAAGTCGATCTGACGCCGAAAGGTGGACGGAGTGTCGCTGTCGAAGCCCACGATGAAGCCGGCGTAGACCTCGAGGCCGCTGCGCTGCATGCGGCGTACGTCGTCCACCAAGTCGCGCCCGAGGTTCTGCTTCTTGTTGCAGGCCGCCAGCGCTTCGTCGTCCGGCGTCTCGATGCCGATGAACACGGAGTCGAAACCGGCCTCGGTCAACATGCCCATGAGCTCACCATCGTCGGCCAGGTCCATCGACACCTGGCTGGTGAAGGGCACGTGGCGTTTCTCGCGCCGCCAGTCGATGAGCGCCGGGAGAAGCGCGGTCTTCAGCAGGCGCCGGTTGCCGATGAAGTTGTCGTCCACGAAGAAGACCGTGCCGCGCCAGCCGAGCGCGTGCAGACGGTCCAGCTCGGCGACGACCTGCGCGGCGGTCTTCGCCCGAGGTCGATGGCCGAGGAGGGCGGTGACGTTGCAGAAGTCGCAGTCGTACGGACAGCCGCGGCAGAACTGGACGCTCATGGTGGCGTAGCGCTTCAGGTCCACCAGCTCCCAGAGCGGGATCGGGGACGCGTGCATGTCGGCGTACTCGCCGGCTCGATAGACGCGCCGGGCGTGCCCCGCGTGCAGATCCGCCAGGAACGGCGGCAGCGAGATCTCGGCCTCTCCCAGCACGAGATGATCCACGTCGGCGAAGGCCTCGGGTTCCGCGGTGAAGAGCGGACCGCCGGCGACGACCCGGACGCCTGCGCGCCGGCAGCGGGCGATGACGTCGCGGGTCGAGCGGCGTTGCACGGCCATCGCGCCGACGAGGGCCAGGTCGGCCCAAGCGAGGTGCGCGTCGGTCAGCGGCTCGACGTTCAGGTCGACGAGGCGCTTGTTCCAGGACTCGGGCAGCATCGCGGCGACGGTCAGCAGGCCGAGCGGGGGGAGTGAGGCGCGGCGGCGGATGAAGCGCAGCGCGTGCTTGAAGCTCCAGAACGTGTCCGGAAACTCCGGGGACAGCAGAATGACGTTCATGCCGTGTCGGCGGCGGGCATGCGGCCCTCGTTGCGAGGGTGATGCCGAAGGGGAAGGCTGCGGCACCCCCGATCCGGCGAAACTGTCCCCAGTATCGCCCCTTCCCGGGACGCGGGCCAGCGGCTTCCGTGCTGGAAGGAGCCCCTGCCGGCCGGCTATGCTCCTTCCATGAGCACCGTCGCCCTGCCGGAAGTGCGCCTCGAGAGAGCGGCCGCGCCCGTGGTCGTGCACGCGCCGCTGTGGCAGGTCGTGCTGCTCGACGACGACGAGCACACGTACGACTACGTGATCGAGATGCTGCAGTCTGTTTTCGGGCACTCGCGCGAGACCGCGTACCTGATGGCCTGCGAGGTGGACGCCGCCGGCCGCGTCATCGTGGACACGACGTCGCGGGAGCGCGCCGAGCTGAAGCGGGACCAGATCCACGCGTACGGCGCGGACTGGCGGATCACGCGTTGCGCGGGGTCGATGTCGGCGACGATCGAGCCGGTCGAGTGATCACCGCCATCACCGAGCGCAGGACGACCCAGGCCGGCAGGGCGAAGTCCACCGCGTAGCGCGTGATCGGCGCCATCTGCCGGTCGAGCCGCACCGAGAGAGTCAGCCCCAGGAAGAGGAGCCCCGGACCGGTCACCAGCTCCTTGCCCCCCGGAACGCGGGCGCGCACGACGAGCAGCAGCCCGACGAGCGCCGCGGCGTGCAGGATCGACGGCAGCGCCACCGACTCCAGGAAAAGCTCCGGGGCGAACGTCGCCGCGACGAGCAGGACGAAGGGCACCTCCGAGAACACCGCGCCGTGCGGGATGCGCCAGGCCGGCTCGTCCGCTCGCCCGAGGACCGCGCCGAAGCCGAGCGCGGCGAAGGGCGGCCACAGATCCAGGCGGAACGCCGCGGCGCCGGCGGCGACGAGCACGACCGGTACGACGACGCGGCGCGGGATCCGGGCGCGCCGTGACAACGAGAGCGCGACGACGGCGGCGGCCACGCCGAGCGCGCCCGATTCGCCCAGCTCCAGGATCGGGTCGCGCCAGAGCACGCTCGGTCCGACCTGGTGCCAGAGGAGCGAGGGCGTGAAGGACCACACTGCGCCGACCAGACCCGACGCCACCAGGAAGAGGCTGCCCGCGTCGGCCGGAGCTCGACCGCGGATGTCGCGGAGCGCGAGCAGCGGGAACACGGCGAACACCGACGCGAGGGGCAGCGTGAAGCGGGCGAACGTGCGCTGCGGTTCGGCGCCGGGCAGGAACCGGGGCAGCAGGAGGGAGCCGAGCACGAGCGTCGCCCCGGCCAGCGCCAGCGGCGGGAGGGACCGCCGGAGCATCTCGCCGAGGGGAAGCCGGAGCATCCCCTGCCCGAGGCGATACCCGAGCACCCCCAGCAGCGCGGCGACGTGGATCATCACTCCCGGGAGGGTCTGCTGCGCGGCCGAGACGGGGACCGCGTCGAAGCCCGGCCGCCCGAGGAAGAGCCCCACGACCAGGGCGAGCACCACGGAGGGGAGACGGACCAGCCGGGCGAGCCCTCCACAGAGCACCGCCGCCAGCAGGACGAGGCCGTAGGCGAGAATCCCCGAAAGGACCACCGGGCGCTCAGGAGACCCGGCGGCCCGGGATCATGCCGAGGCCCCGGCGGCCGACTTGAAGGGCACCCTCCGTACTTGCGAGAATGGTGCCTCTGCACCCAGGCTGCGAATCGATGCGCACTGCCCCCCTCGCCTTCGCCCTGCTCACCGTGCCGTTCGCGGCGTCCGCGGTGACGTGGGTCGTCCCCGACTCGGTCCCGACCGTGGGCGGGGCGCTCGCGCTGGCCGGCTCCGGCGACTCCGTGGTCGTCGGACCCGGAACCTACCCCGAGGTCGTCGACATGGTCGACGGCGTCGTGCTGCTCGCCGCGGATCCCGAGAATCGCCCCGTCCTCGACGGCGGAGGAGCCGGGACGCCGCTGACCGCGCAGTTCTGCAGCACCGGAACCGTGGTGTCGGGCTTCGTCTTCGCCAACGGCGTATCCGTCGCGCTCGGCGGTGGAGTGTACTTGAACCGGTCGGTGATGCAGATCCTCGACTGCCGTTTCGCGAACAACTCCGCCGCGCACGGCGGCGGGCTCGGCGCGGACGCTTCGGCTTTCGTGCTCGCCGGCTGCGAGTTCGAAGGGAACTCGGCCGCCCAGACGGGCGGCGCCGTCTCCGTCACCGGACTCGGATCTCCGTCCCTCACGGGCTGCACGTTCCGCGGCAACAGTGCGCTCGTGGGCGGGGCCGTCGCGGTGCGCAACGGCTCCACACCGATCATCTCCGCGTCGCTGCTGGACGGGAACCAGGCCGATCAGGGCGGAGGCCTCTGGTACGACTTCTTCACGGGCGGATCGCTCTCCGGCTGCACGCTCGCGTTCAACGACGCGACGTCGGGCCTCGGGGCGGGAGCGTTCCTCAACTCGCTGGCGACGCCGGCGCTCTCGACCTGCATCTTCGCGTTCGGAGTCGGCGGCGCGGGGCTGCACACCGTCGCGGGCGCGGCCCCGACCTACAGCTGCAACGACCTCTTCGGGAACGCCGGCGGCGACGCGCTCGGGGCGGGAGTCGACCTCGGCGGGAACGTGTTCGCCGACCCGCTGTTCTGCGGCGCGCAGACCGGTGTCTTCACGCTGCAGGATACGTCGCCCTGCCTCGCGGCGAACTCGGGCGGGTGCGGGCAGATCGGAGCGTTCGACGCCGGCGGATGTGGGGCGGTCGGCGCCGGTTCGGAGATGGCCGTGGCCAGCTGGGGAGCGGTGAAGAGCCGGTATCGCGGAAGATGAGGCGATGAGCCTCGCCGGCCGCGCGGTCCTCGTCACCGGAGCCTCGCGCGGGATAGGCGCCGCCTGCGCGCGACTCTTTGCCGAGCGTGGTGCGCGGGTGGCGGTGCATTACCGGGCCGAGCGCGCCGCCGCGGAGCAGCTCGTCGCCACGCTGGCCGGCGGTCCGCACCTCGCCGTGCAGGCGGACCTGTCCGACGCGGACGCCGCGGAGCCGCTCATCGGTGACGTCGTGGCGAAGCTCGGCCGTCTCGACGTCGTCGTGAACAACGCAGGGATCTTCGAGGAGCACCGCATCCTGGACGCCCAGCCAGCGGCGTGGCGGGACGCCTGGGCGCGCACGCTGGCGACGAACCTGCTCGGTCCCGCGCACGTCACGTACTGGGCGGCGCGCCACATGGCGAAGCACGGCGGAGGGCGCATCGTGAACGTCTCCTCGCGGGGCGCCTTCCGCGGCGAGCCCGACGCCCCGGCCTACGGCGCGAGCAAGGCCGGCCTGAACGCGATGAGCCAGTCGCTGGCCAAGGCGCTGGCGCCGCATGGCGTGTACGTCTACGTCGTGGCGCCCGGCTGGGTGGACACGGACATGGCCGCCGCCACGCTCTCCGGCCCCGTCGGCGACGAGGTTCGGCGACAGAGCCCGCTCGGGCGGGTCGCGCGCGCCGACGAAGTGGCCCACACCGTCGTTTTTCTCGCGTCGGAAGGCGCCGAATTCCTGACGGGCGGTATCATCGACGTGAACGGCGCCTCCTACCTGAGGACCTAGAGGTCCCGATTCGAGGGAGTGGATGACGATGGCCGAGCGTCGTCACCGTAGGGGGGAACCGTGGACGTCGATCTCCAGGTGAAGCTCGCGGTCTACCGCGCCGCAGCCGAGAACGGCCGGCCACCCGCGCCGAGCCGGGTCGCGTGGGAGGTGGGCGTCGACCTCGACGAGCTTCGCCTCTCCTACGCGCGGCTCCGCGAGCGACGGCTCCTCGTGCTCGAGCCCGACGGCCTCTCCATCCACATGGCGCCGCCCTTCTCCGGCGTCCCCACGCAGCATCTCGTGCGCGTGGACGGCGTGGACTATCACGCGAACTGCGCCTGGGACGCGCTGGGGATCCCCGCGGCGCTGCACCGCGCGGGCACCGTCGTCTCCCGCTGCGAGCAGTCCCGCGAACCGCTGCATCTCGAGATCGGACCCGACGGTCCCGAGCCGTCGACCTGGCTCTTCCACTGCGTCGTTCCCGCCGCGCGGTGGTGGGAGGACATCGTCTTCACCTGAGGCAACATGCTCTTCTTCCGGTCGGAAGAGCTCATCGACTCGTGGTGCGCGGCGGGGAGCCGGCCGCGTCGCCCCTCGGTCCGGATGGATCAGCTCTGGCGAATGGCCGTCACCTGGTACGGAACGCGGCTCACGCCGGAGTCCCGGCGGCCCGCCCCCGGCGAGATGCGTGGGATCTTCGCCGCCATCGGTCTCGAGGGCGAATTCTGGGATCCGGAGTCGGACGCCTTCCGCTGACGCCGGCCGGCGGCGCCTCAACGCCTCACGAGAGTGACCGTCCGCGCCTGCGTCTCGCCGCCTGCCTCGAGGCGGACGAAGTACGTCCCCGCGACCACGTTTCTTCCCGAGCCGTCGCGGCCGTCCCAGCGGAACCGGTGATCTCCGGCGCCGAAGTCCGCGCGCGGACGGGCCAGCACCCGGCGCCCGGCGACGTCGAACACCGTCACCGCCACCGCGGCCGGAGCGCTCAGCGCGAACGGAACCTCCGTCCAGGCTCCGAACGGATTCGGCAGAGCCGCATCGAGGCGCAGGCGCGCCGGGCCATCGGCCACGTCAGGCGCCCCGGTCGGTCCGAAGCCGCGGATCACGAGCACGTCGCGGGGCGGAAGGCCGGTGAGGATTGACACCGACGTCAGCACCGAATCCGTGGCGACGTCCACGACGCGAATGCCCGGATCCTCCACGTTGAGGACGCCCGAGCTCGCGTTCGCCGGGAAATAGAGCAGTCCGGTGGTCGCG
>JBQTGV010000094.1:0-28823 GCA_052390515.1 Candidatus Eiseniibacteriota bacterium
GGCACGAGGAGCCACGCCGATCGGATCGGAGCCGGGTGCAGACTGCGCCGATGTCCGCGCCGATCTCGTCCCGAGGAAACGCGCGACGAAGTACGCGCCATAGACCAGCCCGGAGTAGTACGCGATCTGCACGTGTCCGGCGAGCACCTGCAGCGCCATCACCCCGCCGAGCCACACGAGTGATCGTCGCGCGGCGGGGCCGTCACCCGCGTCCGCACACCGCCGGCACCGCTCGATGCACCACAGTCCGAGCGGCAGCCAGCACGCGACGTTCACCATGCTCAGATGCTTGAGGTGCGAGATCAGGAAGCCCGAATAGGCGATGGCCACGGCGGCGAGCATCGCGGCGGGAGTCGAGGCGACGATCCGACGCGCGAAGAGGTACATGCCCACGGCGGCGACCACGAGCGTGAGCAGCATCGTCACGTTCAGGGCCGCGTACGGAGGGAGCAGCCCGAAGAGCAGGAGATTCGGCGGATAGCAGACGCCCGCCTCGGGGCGCGCCAGCAGAGGGAAGCCTCCGTAGACCGGCGGGTACCACAGGGGCAGCTCGCCGCCCTTCAGCGCTTCGCCCAGGAAGAAGCGGGAGGGGAACGCGTCGTTCATGAGATCGCTGGTGAAGATGTCGTCGGTGATGACGACGCCCTGCATGGTCGTCAGGGGCCAGAACGGAACGAGCACGAGCAGCACGAGGGCGACGACCGGAGCGGTGTGGGCATGCTGCATCGCACTCACGCGGCAGCCCGGCTCAGGCCTGCGCCCCTTCGCGGCGAAGGCGCTCCAGACGCTGCGGCTCGTCCTGCGGAAGCCACGGATCCTGCGAGAGCAGCTCGAACGCCTTGGCGAAGTGGGGCCGGGCTTCGTCGCGTCGGCGGAGTGCCAGCAGACACTCGGCGATCTCCTCGTGCACGAACCCGTCGCTCGAGCCGGCCGCGTCGTGCTCGGTGAGCAGCGCTTGCTGCGCGGCGAGCGCCTTCTCCACCCGACCGAGCGAACGCAGCGCGCGAGCCACGCACCACCGCGCGATGCGAACCGGTCCCGCGTCCCCCTGCTCGAGGCGGAACGCGAGTGCCTCCTCGAAGAGCGCGTGTGCCCTCTCGAAGCGGCCGAGGCCGTGGTACGTCCAGCCCAGGTTGTTCAAGAGCGAGCCACGCCAGCGCCGCGCGCGCTCCTGCGTGGACGCCCGCGCGAGATCCAGCGCCCGCTCGTTCCAGACGACGGCCTCGTCCGGCGGCGAGACGATGGCGACCATGTGCGCGGCGTCGACGGCGAAGGCGTCCGCGGAGGTCTCGCGGCCGAGACGCCAGGCCTCCTCGAAGAGCGGACGCGCGTCGTCCTTCCGCCCGGACGTGTTCGCCACGCGGCCGCGCTCCAGGAGCCAGCGCACGCGCACGATCGGGTCGGCGGTATCGAGCTCGCGCTCGACCGCTTCGAGCACCGCGCCGGCCTCGTCGTACTTCTTCTGCAGACCGAGCGCCCGCGCGATCTGCGTGCGCACCTGCAGCAGCGCCGACCGATCCGCGCCGGCACCACCGGCCTCGTCCAGAAGCCGCCGGAACTTCGCCTCCGTTCCTGCCGGATCGCCGAAGTCCCACTGCTCGTCGAGGCGGGCGAGCACGTCCGGTTCGGTGGCGCTCATGTCCGGAGGCTAACTTCCTGACGCCACGCGAGCGCGCCGTGCGGGAAAACCCCCGCGGCGGTACGGGCTACTCCCGATACCGCCGCAGGACCGCGGCACCGGATACTCTGTGGGAGTGAGATGACCTGAGGGGGCGAGGGGCCTCCGACCATCATCTTGGAAGGGTCGCACGGGACGTCGACCTCGCTTCGGATGTCCCGGGCCGCACACCCGGCGTCGCTGGCCCCTCGTAGTCATCGTCATCCGCCCTTCCCCTTGAGCCCCCCCGACACCGCCAGGCGCACGAGTTCGGCCGCGTTCTTCGCGCGCATCTTGCTCATCGTGCTGGTGCGGTGCGCCTCGACCGTCTTCACGCTGATGCCCAGCTCCGAGGCGATCATCTTGCTGCTCATCCCGTCGATGATCAGCTCCAGCACCTTCACCTCGCGTGCGGTCAGCAGCGCAAGCCGCGACCCGATGTCCTCCTGATCGGCGCGCTGCGCTTCGCGGCGAGCCTCCCGGGCCAGCGCCTCCTGCACGCGGTCGAGCAGCTCCTGGTGGCTGAACGGCTTTTCCAGGAAGTCCAGCGCGCCGGCCTTCATCGCGCGGACAGCGGTGGAGACTTCGCCGTGACCGGTGATGAACACGATGGGAACGTCGGGGAAGCGGGCGCGCAGCCGCTCGAAGACGTCGAGCCCGCCCATGCCCGGCATGCGCAGGTCCAGGACGACGCAGCCGGGGCGGTCGAGCGGAGACTGCAGCAAGTCGATCGGCCGGGCGAAGGAGCGCACCGTGAGCCCGACCGACTCGAGCAGCGCGGTCAGGGATTGGCGGACACTCTCCTCGTCGTCCACCACGACGACGGTGCCTTTGCGCAGGTCCTTCATCCCTTCGGGCCCCCAATAACGTACCGCGATTGTAGGCCCGGCCCGACCTCACCGGAACAGCGTTTTCACGCCTCCCCAGGACGAGGGGGCGACGGACACCGGATCCGGCAGGTAGAGCACGGTGAGCACCGGCGCGTTCGAGGAGCTGCCGTTCTCCCGAGTGTCGTAGCGTTTCGTGGACGCAATGCCGCTCTCGTCCCCCAGCAGGATCCAGCCGTGGTTCTGGGCGGGGTCGTCCAGCCAGACCTGAACGTCCGCGATCATCGCCGCGGTCGACCCCCAGGTGTAGGCGCCGGTCAGGGCAGCCGTGACGGACGCACTGGCAACGGCGGCGAAGTCCCCGCCGGGCGTCCCCCACGACGTCGTGTTCCAGAAGCGGTGGATCCAGGTGGCGTCGCCGGACGTGGCTGCTCCGCCCTGCCCTTCCTCGCCGCCCGCCAGCGACGTCCCTTCGCCCCAACCGGCCGTGACGCGGTGCAACGAAACGTCGTGCGCGACCGTGCTGCCGACCTTCGAGCAGTTCAGCCGCAGCATGGCGCTCACGATCTGCGAGCCGGCGGGAACGGCGCCCGCGACGTCGAAGCGCAACAGAGCCCGGCGCACCTGGGAGCCGGCGGTAGCGCCGACGAACATGTGCTTGCCCTTGGCGTTGCTCAGGCTGCCGCTCGGATCGTAGTAGAGCGTGTTGTCCCGATCGGCGGGGATGTCCACCGAGTCCGCGGAGGCGGAGGCGGCAGCGGCGAAGAAGGCGGCGAAGACGAGAAGCGAACGGATCATGGGTGTGCCTCCAGTGGCAGGGCGGAGAGTTCAGCGCGAGGGATCGCGGCGAGCCGATTCCACCGCGGCGGCGGACGCGGGTGGCGGCACGTACGTCACGGTCAAGCTCGGACGGTTCGCGGCAGAGGGGTTGGTGCGGCTGTCGAAGCGCCTCCCCGATCCGAGCGGCTCCGTCTCGTCGCCGATCAGGATCCACCCGTGGTTCGCGGTCGGATCGTCCACCCACATCTGCGCGTCGGCGACGAGCCCCGCGGTGGACGCCCACGTCACCGGTCCCGCCGCAGCGATGTCGGCGCCGGCGCTCGACGCGGCCGCGTAGTCGCCGCCGAGGGCCGCCCAGAGCAGGGTGTCGTACTCGCGGTGCCTCCAGGTCGCGTCGCCGGCGGTCGGGAGGCTGCCGCCGCCCTCGCCGCTGCCGGTGCCGCTGCCCGATCCGCAGCAACCCGACGTGCCTTCGCCCCAGCGGTCAGTGAGCCGGTGCAACGACGCCGTTCGTGCCACCGTGTCTCCCGTGCGGACGACGGAGCAGTACATGTCCAGCCGGCACGACTCGACCGTCGAGCCCGCGGGAATCAGGGAGAGATCGAACCGGATCAGCGCACGCCGGACCATTCCCGCTGCACCGCCCGGAGTCACCCCGACGTGGAGGAAGTTTCCCCCGCCGTTGCTGAGGTCCACGGTCGGGTGGTTGTAGATCGTGTTGTCGGCCGCGGCCGGGATCACGACCGTCTCCGGAGACGGCGGCCCTCCACCGTCGTCGGGCGGGTCCGGATCGGGTGCTTCACCGAGATCGGCGCACGCCCCAGAAAGGGCGGCGCCGACCAGGGCGAAGACTGCGGCGAAGCGTCCACCGATGAGCCGCCTCCGGACGGGGTGCACCCGGTGCGCGGCTAGCGGAGAACGACGATCTGGCGGGATCGGCTGCCCGACGCGGATTCGACCCGCGCGAAGTACACGCCCGCGGGAACGAGCGCTCCGCCCGCGTCCCGCGTGTCCCACGCCACGATGCCGGTGCCGTCGGACTCGCCGTCGTACAGGGCCCGAACGGTGCGTCCGGCCACGTCGTGGATCGTCACGACGAACCGGCCCGCTTCGGGCAGGCGGTACAGCAGCGCGACGTTCCCGTGCGGCGCCGGGTTCGGCGCGGCCACGAGGGAGAGCCCCGCCGCTCCCGCGGGCAGCGGACCCACGCCGGTAGGCGGACTGATGGGCAGGATCTGCCCGCGGATCTCACCGTTGCCGTCGAACGTCGAGTGGATGTTCACGTAGGTGAGACCGGCGAGGATGCTCGCCTCGTCCGCCGCGAGGTAGTTCCAGACGCCGATCTTGGGATTGCCGAGCACCAGAGCGTGCTTGACGCCTGCGTTGACGCCGATGGCGCCGAAGCCGTGGATGTGCGCGGCGTTCTCCGCGCCCGTGAGCGCGCCGAAGCGGATCTCGTAGCTCAGCGTGTTCGCGGCGGTGTCGATGTCGAACACCCCGATGCCCTGGCCGCCCGGCGAGGGATTCGGCGGGACCTCCTGCAGCGGGTCGATGATGGCCACCATGTCCGTGGCGGGCTCGACCACGATCTGGCCGCGGATCTCGCCACCGCCGTGCACGGTCGAGTGGATGTTGAAGTACGTGAGGCCGGCCATGATGTCGGCTTCCTGGGCCTCGAGGTAATTCCACGCGCCGATCTTCGGACTCCCCGCAGGAAGCCCGTGCAGCACGCCAGCGCCGCCCACACCGGACGGCGCGAAGCCGTGGATGTGCGCGGCCGTCTCCGGTCCGAGCAGCCCGGTGAAAACCACGTGGTAGAAGAGCGTGGTTGTGCCCGTGTCGAGCAGGGCGTGGCCCAGCCCGGTCGCGGGGGTCGCGACGACCGGGACCTCCTGGAGGCCGTCGATCGACGCTGCCTGCATGTGAGCGAGTCCGAATGCCGGCCCGGACATCGCCAGCGGGACCAGGGCGGCCAGCGGCGCCGCGAAGCTTCTCCTCAGCATGGTTCCTCCGTTCCTGGAGCCCGGGAGGCGCGTCCCGGAGCGCGTGCGGTGACCCACAGAGACGCTCGCCCGCGCCCTGATACCGCTCGACAGGCCGGCAGGGCTCTTCGAAACTCGCGGGTGTCGCTGCCTCGGCTGATTGTACCGCTTGCCATTGCCGCGTACGCCGCGGCCCTTCTCGCCGCGGGCGGACGGATCGCCGTGTTCGAGGACGAGGCGATCATCGTGGCGAACGCCGGAGAGCGGGATCCAAGCGAGGTCCTGGCCGGCTACTTCCAGGCGAAAGCCGTCCTGGAGCACCCCCCGCTCTACGACCTGTTCCTCGGGGCCTGGATCCGCGCCGCCGACCCCTCGCCGGCCATGCTCCGCGCGCCCTCGATCCTCGCCTGGGGGGTGGGGGTCTGGCTGCTCGGGCTCTGCGCCCGGCGGGTCCTGGGGCGCGCGTGGCCGACAGTGCTCATCGCGCTGGCGTGGCCGCCCGGGCCCTTCTTCGCCGTTCCGGCCCACTGGGCCTGCTTCGCCTTCCTGACGGAGGCCGGGCTGCTGTGGGCCTGGTTCACTTGGCGCGCGACCGGCCGTCCGCGGGACCTGACGGCCGCCGTGGCGTTCGGGGTGGCGATGCTCTGGACCTCCTGGTTCGGCTGGGCCGTCGTCGCCGCGCTGGCGGCCTTCGCCCTGGCGGGACGCCCCCGGCCGCCTCTCGCGCCGCTCGGGCTGGCGCTCGGCGTGCTGGTGGCCGCGTTCCTGCCGCTCGCGCCGGAGTTCGTGCGGGAGCTCGGCGCGGGGACGGACCTGGCGCGCGGGCCCGGCGCCGTCCTGGCCGACGCCGCGTATCACGGCTGGGCGCTTCTCGCCGGCGAAGCGGTAGCGCCCTGGACCGTCCCGGCGATTCTCGTGGCCGCCGGGATGGCCGGGCTTGCCGCCGCCGCCTGGCGGGCGCGGGCCGTGCGAAGGCCGCTGGCGCTCCTCGGTGTGCTTTTCGCCGCCGGCGTCGTCTCCGGCATCCTCAACGCGAAGCGCCTCGTCATCTTCGCCCCGTTCCTGCTGCTCTCGCTCGGCGCCATCGTCGAGGGCACCACCCGGCGGCGGCTCGCCCTCGGATCCCTCGCCGTCGTGTTCGGCACCGCCTGGATCGGTGCGCTCACCGGATCGTGGTGGGGGACGTGGCGATACGTCGAGCCCTGGGGCGAAGTCGTCGCGGACGCGTTCGCCCGCGCCCGGCCCGGTGACGTCGTGCTCTGCAACCACCCCTCGTTCTGGTTCCGCGCGCGCTTCGAGCGGGGCTGGACCGACTGGGGGCGCGTGCTTCCCGAGGCGGCCTTCGACGACGGCGGCATCGTCTGCTCCCCGCTGGTCGGCTGGCGCGACGTCGTCGAGCGGCGGAACCACGTCATCCACGTCCGGACCGTCGTGAACCCGGATCGAAGCGAGGAGCAGCGCTTGCTCGAAGAGCACCTGGCAGGGGAGTTCACGCTCTCGACGCCGCGGCGCTGGATCGAGGACCGCGCGTCCGGCCTGAAGAACCGGTTCGTGGGAAACCAGCCGCGGTGGCGGATCGAGATCACCGAGTGGACGCGCGGCGGGTAGCGTGCTCGGAGCGCGGAACGCCGGCCGCGCCGAGTCGGGCCCACGCGCCGAGGCAACGGCCACAACGCGAAGCGCCCCGGGCTCCTTCGAGTCCGGGGCGCCGCCGCCTCTTCCTGCCGCCTCGTTCTTAGCGGTTCCGGACGCTGATCGACTGAACCGCCAGGTCGCCGAAGTGGTCGCCGCTCTCGCCCGGGTCGCCGATCGGCTGCGCGGGAGTTCCCGTCCCACCGACCACCTTCACCAGTTCCTCGTTCGCCAGGGCCTTCACCGTCGTCTCGTTCAGGTTCTTGCGCGTCATTTTCGGATCTCCTCTGGTTTGGTTTCTCGTTCGCCTTTGCAACCCTGTTCGATGCACGCCTCCGTACGCGGGGCGGCTCGGGGTTCTCGGGGGGGTGTGCCCGGGGGCGCCGCATCCGCAGGACGGCCGAAGGGGAGGCGACCGGCGCCGGGACGGGCGACAGCTCCTTGTAGCTGGTGGTCTCGTCCTAGCTGGCCGTCTCGTCCAGGGCAGTCTCGATCGCCCGGCGCAGCTTGGCGTCCTTGGGGTCGAGGCGGGGGTCGAAGCGGGAGATGACCCGGCCGTCGCGGGCGACGAGGTACTTCGTGAAGTTCCAGCTGGGGTCGGGGTGATCCCGGGTGAGGAAACGGTAGATCTCGTCCTTCCCGCGGCCCTTCACTTTGCGCTTCGCGAAGAGTGGGAAGCTCACGGCGTAGCGGGAGGAGCAGAAGGCGCGGATCTCTTCCGGACTACCGGGCTCCTGGCCACCGAAGTCGTTGCTGGGGAAGCCGAGCACCGTGAAACCCCTCGGCGCAAGTTCTCCGTGCAGTGCCTCGAGGGCGGTGTACTGCGGTGTCAGACCGCAGCGGCTGGCCAGGTTGACGACGAGGCAGACCCGCCCGGCGAATGTCGAGAGGGGCGCCGGGGAGCCTTCCAGGGTGTCGGTCGTGAAATCGAAGAACGACGGCGGCGCGGGCAAGGGCGAACCTCCGGACGGCGCAGAATAACCCGAACGCGTCGGCGCCGCGAAGCCGGGGGAACCCCCCGGACGGCAAAGCGCCCCGGACCCTTTCGAGCCCAGGGCGCCGGCGCCAGCCCGCTCGGTCTGCCTTAGCGGCCCGGCTTGGAGAACGCCTGCCACGCCATCTCGCCGAAGGCCTCGCCGGTCTCGGCCGGGTCGCCGATCGGCTGCTCGGGGGTGCCCGTCCCGCCGACCACCTTCGCCAGTTCCTCGTTCGCCAGGGCCTTTACCGTCTCGTTCAGGTTCTTGCGCGTCATTTGAGTCTCTCCTCTGGTTTGGTTTCTCGTTCGCCTTTGCAACCCTGTTCGATGCACGCCTCCGTACGGTGGCCGGGCGGGGGTTCTCGGGGGGGTCGGGGCGAGGGAAGTTCGACGTCCTGGGAGGCCGGCCCCAACGCGAAGCGCCCCGGGCTCCTTCGAGTCCCGGGGCGCCTCCGCCTCTTCCTGCCCCCTCGTTCCTAGCGGTTCCGGACGCTGATCGACTGGACCGCCAGGTCGCCGAAGTGGTCGCCGCTCTCGCCCGGGTCGCCGATCGGCTGCGCGGGGGTTCCCGTCCCGCCGACCACCTTCGCCAGTTCCTCGCTCGCCAGGGCCTTCACCGTCTCGAACCGATTGCGCGTCATTTTCGGATCTCCTCTGGTTTGGTTTCTCGTTCGCCCTTGCATCCCTGTTCGATGCACGCCTCCGTACGGGGGGGAGCTCGGGGTTCTCGGGGGAGATGCAGCGCTGGCAGACAACGGCGTCGCCTCTGGGGCCGCGCGATGGAGGACATCCTTCGGCTACACTGGTCGTGGACAATCGTCCTAGGAGGTCGCGTCGACGCCGCCAGCTATCCCCCCGGAAACTCGACTCTGGGCGCGGCTGCGCTGGCGGCGGGCCCTCTGGGCTGCCGTGCTTCTCGCTGCGGCTGGTCTCTTTGTGAGTTGGATGTTGATGCCGATTCCGGCGAGCTTACGGGCACAGGGGAGTGTCACGTGGTTTCGGGCGAGCACATCGCGCGCAGTCGCGCCAGCCAACGTCGCGGGCGCGCCGGCCATCCGTGCGGACAGTGTTTGCATGACGGTGTTTGGTCCCATAGAAGCGTTGGTGTTTGCGGACTCAGGGTGGAGCACTCAGGCGGCTGACATTTCATTCCTAGGCACGAGCCTAGGGGCAGCCAATGACTCGACGTTCCCAGCTGACATCGAGTTTGACGGGGCGAGGGTGGACGAGCACCCGTGTCGCTACGCGGCGGCGTTGCGCGCGACGCTCTCTTCGCGGGAGATATGGCGTTCTGGCTCCACCGCACTGACACGCTGCATCTAATCGGGCCACAGGTGACACCGACGGTGGATGTGGTTGATCCGACGCTCCTCTGGGCATTGCCGTACGAAGCCGAACTGATTGTCGCATGGACTGAGCGAGGCGTCCCCGCTGCCGTGTCCGCGCGGTTACCCGACGAGTTCTTACTGCTTTCACCTGAGGCCGTACTGGCGAAGCCAGGTCACAGCCTGGCTATTGCGGGTGCAGGAACGGCGTGCTTCCGGTTCACACCCCAAGCAGACTCTACGGACGAACAGCGCACTACGCTCGTGTTGAACATCCCAGAGCTGGAGTTCAACACGTTCGGTGGACAGGTACGCGTGGGCGCTGTGCTCGCCGAGGGTGTATTCGGGGGGAACGCGGTCCTGACCCAGAAGCTGTATGTCGTTCCTTATGCGGGAACAGAGCCATTCTCCTTCGCGGTGTCGCAGGTCTCGGGCGATAGTCTCGCGGTTCAGTGGCTAGCCCGCACTGGTGGAGCCAGGGAAGTGTGCGCCTATGGATCGGGACTTGTCGCGCTTGTGGGGACAGAGCAACACACCCTCGGCGCCCTGGACGACATCGAGTTCATTGGCGATCTCGTCTTCTCCGTCGTATGGGAGGCGCCGCAGCTCGCGCAGTTGAGCGTGGTTGGTCGCGTTAGCTCATGTAAGCGGCATGGTCAGCAGATACTCTCGTCCAGGTGGGGGGCGTTGTCTGACGAGGTGCGTGGTGGGATTGCGGGTGGAGTGGCCGCTGTTTTGCTCACCGTGGTGATAGGGTCGCTCCGCGGCCGCACTCTGCTCGACTGGTTTGTACGACGCGTGTGACGGTTGCAGAGTGCCAATCTGGAGCAACGTTGCACGTCTGTGAGCCCCGTAAGGTGAGCGCCAGGAATGCCCCGGTCTACAGGTCCGACTCACGCCGAGTTCGACCCGCGGCTCCCTCAATGTCTGGGGTGCGATGCGCTCACTCCGGCACGCGCAACCTCAAGGAGAACCACCCCGCGGTGACGTCCTCGAACTCGGCAAGGAAGTGAGAGGCTCCCTCGACCGCTTCGAGACGCGCGGTCCGCTCCGGCGCGTCCTTCCCGGTGATGAGCACGACCTCGCCGCCGGGCTTGCCCTCGTCGACGATCACCGAGATCGAGCGCCGCCGCGCGTCGACCACCACTTCGCCGACCTTGCGCCCGCCGATCCGCAGGTCCAGCCGCGCCACGGCGCTCGTCCGCGCATCGAGCCGACCGGCTTCCTCCAGCGCGGCCAGCGCCGCGCGCTCGTCGCCCGAGGCGCAGTGGGCCGACGCGCGCTCCGCGAGACGAGCCGCTTCGCCCTCGTCCCCGGGCGCGCCGACGCCGCCGTACGCCGGCCGGAACGCCGCCTCGAACCCGCCGAGTCCGTGCGCGGTCTCCGCCACGCGGTCGAGAGCCGCCGTCGCCAGGCGCTTCGCGCCGTCGAGCATCCCGCGGACGACCACGTCCATCGCCCCCGGCACTGGCGCCATCCGCGCGGTCATCTCGTCGACGAACCCGGACCAGGAACCCTCGAAGTCGCTGCGGATCCGCCGCACCGCCGCGTACCGCTGCGCGCAGGCGCCGCAGCCGTCGAGGTGCGAGAACAGCCCCTCCGCCTCGGCCGGGCTCGTTCGCCCGGCGGCGAACGTGATCAGATCTTCCTGGGTGGGGTGCCGCATGGTTCCTCTCCGCGTGTGGGGCGCCCCGGCCGTGCCGGGCGGCGCCCTCGTCTGCCCCCTTACGCGCCGCCCTCCCGGGTTCTCGGGGGGTCCGGAAGCGGCAGCCAGCGGGTGGAGGCCGGATCCTCGAATACCTTCCGGATCCGGTTCTTCACCGAGTGGGTCCAGTCGGAGACCGATCGCCGCGGATCCTCACCGAAGTACTCCTGGAGCTGTGCCGATCCCACGCTCCTCTCCGCCACCATCCGCCAGCGCTCGGCCGAGGCCGGGTCCCGGGCGAAGAGTTCCCGTC
The DNA here is from genome assembly GCA_052390515.1 of Candidatus Eiseniibacteriota bacterium. Lineage (GTDB taxonomy): Bacteria > ARS69 > ARS69 > ARS69 > ARS69 > JBQTGV01. The sequence goes on from JBQTGV010000094.1 coordinate 11,138, forward strand.
CGGTCATGGCCAGCCGCCCGTCCAGCGGCTGCCTCACCCTCGCCAGGTACTCGGGATCCAGCCGCCCGGAGACGGCCAGGTCCTCCAGCATCCCGTTCGCCGCCGGCTCGAGATCCTGCGGCCCGACCTCCCGCACGACCCGGTCCGGATCCCCGGTGATCGGGACCTTCACCGTCACGGCATCGCCCTTCCGCTGGTCCTTGCCCCAGACGAGGATGCTGTACCCGAAGGTGACCTGCTGGTGAGGATAGCCGCCCCAGCGCAGGAACGTCTCCAGCAGCTCGAGGAAGACCCGCGAGGGGCCCTCCGCCCCGGGGTCGGCGAAGCGGCCTTCGCCCATGGCCCGGCGAAAGGCCAGCGGCAGGTCCTTCATCTCGAGGGCCGACAGCTCCGTCGTCTCCGCGTCGTCTCCCTCGTCGTCCAGGGAGCCCACGAGATCACGCCGGCCGTAGAGGAAGCGCTTCACGACGCTTCGCGCCAGACCCTTGGCGAACGTGACGAACGCGTACGACGGGTCGTACTTCTCAAGGCGCCGGAACAGGTAGATGCGGACTTCCTGCAGCACCTCGTCGACTTCGACGTGAGGCGCGCTGCGCAGCGCTCCGCGCAGCAGGTTCGTCAGGTCCCGCTCGACCGCCGCCCAGAGCCGGTCGAACGCGCGGGAATCCCCGGCCACGACCTTGCGCACGAGCTCGGCTTCCGCTGGCGAGGCCTGCGTCGTCTCGCTCGTCACGTCGGCCGCCCCTCCGTGCGGGCTTCCACGTCAGCCCCTCTCCGCGGGCGCGTCGATGCGCCGCGACATCGTCACGTCCCGCGGGCGGTTCCACTCACGGTCCAGCCGCGCGACGAGCGCCGATGCGTCGCAGCCGGAGGCCTCCAGCACCTTGCGCACGTTGCGGCTCGGGCTGTCCAGCACGGCCCAGAGCACGTCGCCTTCCTCGACGACCGCCGAGCCGCGGTTGCGCGCGTTGGACCGAGCCGTCTCCCGCGTGACGCGGTGGCTCGCTGTCTCTTCGCCCGGACCCTGGTGGTGCTCCTGCGGCAGGCTCTTCTCGATGATGTTGCAGACCGCCTGCGTCCGGCTCCCGCAGGACTCCAGCATGCGATGGATGAGCGGCCCCTCCGCCGCGCACAGACCGTACAGGATGTGCAGCGTCTCGCGGGAGCGTGCGCCGCAGCGCTCCCGGAGCGCCTCGGCGGCCCAGTACGCCGCCTGCACCGTGGCTTCGTTGGCCGGCGAGAGCGGGCGAACGCCGCCGCGCGGCGGACGGGACGCGCGCACGTCCACGGCGTGCACGGGGCCGGCGCGCCACATCCGGGCGCGCGCCGCGGCCACGGCCTCGTCGAACGTGAAGCGATGATCGCCCGCGCAGACGCTCGTGCTCTCGAGGGTCAGGATCTCGCCGGCGGCCGCGCGGGCGGCAAGGTCGAGGCCGTCGGCCAGCAGCGGGCGATGTCGTTCGCCCGCGTCCGCCCAGGCGCCGATCCACGCGTGCGTCGGAGCGCCGGACGTCTCTCCCTCGAAGAGGATCAGCGGACCGAGCCCCACGGACTCGAGACACGCGGCGAAGAGCAGCGTCAGGTCGAGGCAGTTGCCGCGGCCGCGGCGTGCGCCCGGCTCGCCGGCGATCTCTTGCGGCGAACGCACCGTCTGGTGCGACGTGCCGCACTCCGGGTCGAGGGTGACGCGAGGGGTCTCGTAGGCGATCTCGTGCGCCGACGCGAGGAGCTCGTGCAGCGCGCGCATCACCGCGGCGACGGCCTCGCGGGAGCCGCCGCGGGCGATCTCCGGGAGCGAACCGGGGCCCGCGTCCGCCACGGTGCGGAAGACCACGTCGTCGCCGGACGAGGCATGGGCGGCAACCAGGCGCCGCGCCTCGGGGTGGTGCGGCCACTCGCGCGCGGGAAGCAGCGCCACCGGAACCCGCGCGACCGGCGTCCCCTCGAGGCGCACCTCGAGACCGGCGGCCATGCGGCGCGGGAGCGCTTCGAGGCGGTCGGTCGTCGTGGGAGAGAGCGGCGAAGGCACGACCGGGTTTCCGGCGCGCACCGCGAGCGTCCAGTCGAGCTCGGGGATCCGCAGCTCGGCGAGCGCAGGAGGCCGCTGCCCACCGGACGGCGCATGCAGCGCCGTCACGGGCGACATTCCCGCCAGCGCCTCGGCGTACCCGTACGCAGGCAGGTACTCGACCACGAGCCCGGCGGCTCCGCTGGGATGGACGACGGTCGTTTTCACCCGCACCTCGCTGCGGGGGGAATCCCGGATCGGACCGCGAGAGTGTATCGCGTTCCGCGCCGCCCTTCTCGACCTTGTTTGGATTCTCGCCTCCGGCTAGTCTCGGCCCGATCCGCCTCCTCGCCTCGTTCCAGGAGTCACGTCCGCCGATGACCGTGCTCTCGGCCGCGCTGCTTCTCTTCCTGGTGCTGGATCCCTTCGGGAACATCCCGTTCTACCTGTCCGCGTTGCAGCAGGTACCGCCGGCGCGGCAGAGGCGGGTCGTCGTCCGCGAGCTGATCTTCGCCCTCGTGGCGCTGGTGGTGTTCCTGTTCGGCGGGCGCTTCGTTCTGGGGCTGCTCTCGATCTCCGAGCCGGCGCTCACGACGGCGGGCGGCATCATCCTCTTCCTGATCGCCATCCGCATGATCTTCCCGCCGGCTCACTCCGGGAGCGAGACCGTCGAGGGCGAGCCGTTCATCTTCCCGCTGGCCGTGCCATACGTGGCCGGGCCGTCGGCGCTCGCGGCGGTGATGTTCCTCACCAGTCGTGAACCGGAGCGATGGCCGGAGTGGCTGGCGGCGGTCTTCGCCGCGTGGCTGGCCACGGGGGTCATCCTGTTCCTGGCCAGCGCGCTCCGTCGCCGGCTCGGCCAGCGGGGTCTCATCGCCGCGGAGCGGCTGATGGGCATGGTCCTCGTCACGATGGCCGTGCAGATGCTGATGGGGGGGCTCCACGACTTCTGGGTCGATTCCTGAGCCGGGCTCTGAGGCCCGGCTCGTCTCCTCTTCGATTCCGCTTCGCCTGCCCGCTTCCTGCTCTGCTCTCTCTTCGCCGGTTGCTTACTCGCTGACGGCAACGCTGCTGCGCAGCGGGATGATGTCGCCGGCTTGGTCGTCCAGCAGACGGCTCTCGCGCAGCGGGACCATGTCGGCGGATCCGCCGGTGACGTGGGTCAGCTCGGCTTCGGTCAGGTTCCTCATGCTCGCCTTCATCGCCTGGGAGTTCATCGTCGTGCTCCTTCCGGTTCGGGGTTCGGGTTGTGACTCGCTTTCGAGCCTCGACCCGGTACGCGGGTGGGGGCCGGGTTCTCGGGGGGGCCGCTCCACGCGGGGTCGGACGGCGGGACCTGCGGCCACCCGAGGTCGGACGGCCGGAACTGCGCCTCCACCCGGGGGTGCCTTGCCGGAGCCGCGGAGCCGCTCTAAGCTCGCGGCCCCGAGGGAGGAAGACGATGATCCGAACGACCTGGACCCGAGGTTTCTGGCTCGCGCTCGTCCTGGCGGGCGCCGCTGCGGGCCGCGCCGACGAGGCCCCTCCGCCGCGCTTCGAGGGGCTGGGGCCGTCGGGGCGAACGATCACGACCAAGTCCCCCGAGGCTCAACGCTGGTTCGACCAGGGGCTCGGCTTCTACTGGGGCTTCCATCACGAGGAGGCCATCCGTTCGTTCGACGCCGCCCTGCGCTACGACCCGACCTGCGCGATGGCCTATTGGGGAAAGGCGCTCTCGCTCGGCCCCAACATCAACAACACGGCGATGGATGCTGCCGCCTCGGAAGCCGCGTGGGACAACGTGCGGGGCGCGGTCGAGCAGTCCGGCAAGTGCTCCCCGACGGAGCGGGACCTGATCCGCGCGCTCGCGACGCGCTACGCGGACCCGGCCCCGGAGGACCGCAGCACGCTCGACCGGGCCTACGCGGATGCCATGCGCGCGGTGTACGAGGCGCACTCGGACGACGCGGACGTGGCCGCGCTCTTCGCCGAGTCCTTGATGGACCTTCGACCCTGGGATCTGTGGTCCTCGAACGGTGAGCCGCGGCCGGAAACTCCGGAGATCCTGAGCACGCTCGAGGCGGGCCTCCGCCTCCGCCCGGACCACCCTGGCCTGAATCACTTCTACGTCCACTCGTGCGAAGCGTCGCCCGAGCCGGGGCGGGCCCTCGCCGCCGCGGACCGGCTGAGGAACCTGTGTCCGGGGGCGGGTCACCTCGTGCACATGCCATCGCACATCGACATCCGCCTCGGTCACTACGACGACGCGATCGTCGCGAACCAGCGTGCGGTCGCCGCCGACCTGGATTACCTGGCGAAGGGTGGGGTCAGCGGCTTCTACACGCTGTACCGCGCGCACAACTATCACTACATCGCGTACGCCTCGATGTTCGCGGGGCGCAAGGCGACGGCGATGCAGGCCGCCCGCGACCTGACGCAGCAGCTGCACCCCGACGTCGTCCGCCGCTACCGCGACGTCCTCGACGGCTTCCTGGCCACGCCCGTGCACGTGATGATCCGCTTCGGACAGTGGGAGGAGCTGCTGGCCGAGCCGGCGCCGCCCGACGACGTGCCGGTCACGGCCGCGTTCTGGAGGTACGGCCGGACCGTCGCGCTCGCGGCACTCGGGCGCGTCGAGGAGGGCGCGGCCGAGCTGGCCAAGCTCCGGGAAGCGGCGGAGCGGGTCCCGGAGACCGCGTACATCGGCAACAACCCGGCGCGGGTCGTGCTCGACGTCGGGCTGCCCTTCGCCGAGGGTGAGCTCACCTACCGCCGCGGCAACGTGGAGCGCGCCTTCGAGCTGCTGCGCATCGCCGTGGAGCGGGACGACGCGCTCAAGTACGACGAGCCGTGGGGGTGGATGGAGCCCGTCCGGCACGCGCTCGGCGCCCTGCTCCTCGAGCAGGGACGTCTGGAGGAGGCCGAGGCGGTCTACCGCGAGGACTTGCGCATCCACCCCAACAACGGGTGGGCGCTGCACGGGCTCGCCGAGTGCCTGCGGCGGAGCGGCCGCGCCGAGGAAGCGGCGAGGACGGAGGGACTCTTCCGCGTGGCCTGGAAGGACGCCGACGTCGTCATCGCCGCGTCATGCTACTGCCGGAAGTCGTGAGGACGGCGACATCCTCATCGCCGCGTCGTGCTGCTGCCGGGAACCGTGAGGTTTGGCCGCAAGCTAGCGCGACGGACGGCGGAGGCTGGCGGCCACGAAGCGAGCGAGCCAGGATGGCGAGCGAGCGTTAGCGAGGGAGAGGCTCGAGTTTCTCTCGGAGCTCCCTAACCGAACATCCGGCCCACGTCCATCACCGTGACGGACAGCATCAGCAGCACGAGGATGGCGAAGCCGATCTGCTGCAGGATGACGCGTACGCGGATGGACGGCGGCCGGCGGGTGACGATCTCCACGAGGTAGAGCGCAAGGTGCCCGCCGTCGAGGACGGGAATGGGCAGCAGGTTGAAGACGGCGAGCTGCGTGGAGATGAACGCCAGCAGCGAGAGGAACGAGAGGACGCCCCAGCGGGCCGCTTCGCCGAAGAGCTGGGCCATGCGCACCGGTCCGCCGAGCCCGCCGTCGTCCTCGCCGCGGAACAGTGCGTTGAATATCATGACGGGAAGCCGCGGGATCAGCTCGAGGACGCCGCGAGTCAGCGTCCACGTCTCGCGGAAGCCACCGGCGAGCGCCGCGAGCGGCCCGATCGACTTCCGCTCCACGGGCTGCACGATGCCGATTCGCCCGACGACTTTGTTGCCGCCGTCGGCCTCGGCAATCTCCTCGCCCTCCGGCGTGACGCTGGCGGACTCGGTCACCCCGTCGCGCTCGTAGACGAGAGAGACTTCGCGGTCGGGCCGCTCGGAGACGAGCTCCTGTAGCTCGGACCAGCGGTCCACGGCTTGGCCGTCCACCGACACGATGCGGTCGCCTTCACGGAGGCCGGCGACCCAGGCGGGGCTGCCCCGCTTCACGCCGCCCACGACCGGCTCGACGAAGAACGAGATGCCGAAGCCCTCGGGGGCGTTCGCCTCTTCGGCCAGCGCTCCCGCCAGAACGACAGGGCCGCCGTCCCGCATCACCTCGATCTGCACGCGTCCTCCCGGACCGACCTCGGAGAACCGCGCGTCCGTGTCGAGCCAGTTCTCCACCGGCTTGCCGTTCACCGAGCGGATCACGTCGTCGGCCGCCAGACCGATCTTGGCTGCGACCGAGCCTTCCTCGACCCCGCCGATGCGCGGCTCGGGGAAGACGCGCTCGCCGTCCGCCCAGATGACCGCGGCGTAGAGCAAGACCGCGAGCGCGTAGTTCATCGCCGGGCCGGCCAGCACGATGGCGGAACGGACGCCGACGCGCTGGGACAGGAACTCGTCCGGTGCGGCGTCGCGGGGCTCCTCGGGGTTGTCCCCGGCGAACTTCACGTAGCCGCCGAACGGGATGGCGCAGATCGACCAGCGGGTGTCCCCGCTGGTGCGCCCGAGCAGCTCCGGCCCGAACCCGATGGAAAAGCGCAGCACGCGCACGCCCGCCCGCCGCGCGACCCAGTAGTGCCCCCACTCGTGCACCAGCACGAGCAGGGACAGCGCGAGGACGAAGAAGAGCAGCGGTTCGACGAACGTCACCTGGCACGCCCCGTGGCTCGGGTGGCTCCGATGCGGGCGAGAACGGCCGATCTGGCCCGCTCCCGCGTGAACCCGTCGACCCGGCCGAGGTTCTCGAGCGTCGCCCGGTCGTTCGCTTCCGCCGTCTCGAGGCACTCCTCGATGACCCCCGGAATCTCGGGGAACAGGATCTCGCCGTCCAGGAAGGCCTCCACCGCGACCTCGTTCGCCGCGTTGAGGACCGCAGGGGCCGTCCCCCCGGCCAGCCCGGCCTCGCGCGCGAGCCGCAGGCAGGGGAAGCGCTGCTCGTCGGGCTCCTCGAACGTGAGCTGCCCGGCGGCCACCGGATCGAACGGGGGCAATCCGCTCGCGAGGCGCTCCGGGAAGGTCAGCGCGTACTGGATCGGCAGCCGCATGTCCGGCGTCGAGATCTGCGCCATGACGGAGTGATCGACGAACTCGACCATCGAGTGGATCAGCGACTGCGGATGCACGACGACCTCGATGCGCTCGTAGGGAACCCCGAAGTACCAGTGCGTCTCCAGCACCTCGAGCCCCTTGTTCATCAGCGTCGCCGAGTCCACGGAGATCTTGCGGCCCATGCGCCACGTAGGGTGGTCCAGCGCGTCCTCCGGACGAATGGAGTCGAAGTCGCGGGCGGGCAGGTCACGGAACGGTCCGCCGGAAGCGGTCAGCAGGATTCGCCGGACCTCGCGGCCGTCGTTCCCCAGGAGGCACTGGTGGATGGCGCTGAGCTCGCTGTCCAGCGGGAACAGACGTGCGCCGGTTTCCGCGGCGGCAGCCATGACCAGCTCGCCCGCGACGACCAGCGCCTCCTTGTTGGCGATCGCCACCGCCGTGCCGCGCTCGAGCGCGGCGAGCGTGGGGGCCAGACCCCGGCTTCCCACGAGAGCGTTCACGACGAGATCGACACCGTCCGCTCCGGCGATCTCCCGCGCGGCTTCCCTGCCTGCGACGATGTGCACGCCGCCGCCCAGGACTTCGCGCAGCCGTGATCCGAACCGTTCGTCGGCCACTCCCACGAGGCGCGGCCGGAACTCCCGCACCTGCTCGACGAGCTCCTGCCACCGCGTCCCCGCCACCAGAGCCTCGACCCGGAACCGCTCCGGCCAGCGCCGCACCACGTCGAGCGTGCTGCACCCGATCGACCCGGTGGAGCCGAGGATGGCCAAGGTCTTGGTGCAGCTCACCCGCTCCCCCCTCACCGGAACACCACGAAGGTGAGGAAATAGTACGTGACCGGAGCGGAGAATAGCAGACCGTCGAAGATGTCCATGACTCCTCCGTGGCCGGGCACGAGCTGCGAGGCGTCCTTCACCGCGGCGTCCCGCTTGAGCAGGGATTCGGCAAGATCCCCGAGCTGCGTGAAAACGCCCACCAGGGCGCCCAGCACGCCCGTCTCGACGGCGCCGAGGAGCGGCGCCCCGGTGGCGTCGTGAACGAACCACGCCCGGCCGGCGTAGGCCAGGGCCACCGCGCTGACGAAGCCCGCGGCCGCCCCCTGGACCGACTTCATCGGGCTGACCCGGGGGAACAGCTTGTGCTTCCCGAAGGCCCTGCCGACGAAGTAGGCCCCGGAGTCGCAGCCCCAGGACATGAGGAAGACGTAGAGCAGGAGGGCCGAGCCGATCGAGTACGGAGCGCCGATCTCGCGGGGCAGCTCCCGCAGCAGCACGAAGTACGACGTGAGCCAGCCCACGTAGAGCACGCCGAAGAGCGTCGTGGCGATGTCGTGGATCGGGAACGCCACCTTCGCCCGGAACAGCTCGCGCAGCATGGTCCAGACGACGAACCCGGCGAGCAGGAACCCCACCGGCTCCGTTCCGCGCCAGTAGGTGAGCACGCACAGGATGGAGGCCGCGGCGATGCCCGTCTTCTTCGAGGGATTCACTCCCTTCGCCTCCATGAGGCGGTAGAACTCCGCGCTCGCCGCGATCAGGATGGCGAGCACGAGGAAGAGGAAGGGAAGACCGCCGATCCGCGAAAGAATGATCAAGAACGGAATGAAGACGACCGCGGTCGCCACGCGGGGAGCGGTGGCCACGCCTACTTGCCGCCGCCGGAGGGCGCGGGTAGCCCGGCAGGGTCCTTGGGGCTCTCGACGCGACCGAAGCGGCGGTCGCGCTTCTGGTATTCGCGGATGCCGGCGTACAGGTGGCGGCGGCGGAACTCCGGCCACGGCACGTCGGTGATCCAGATCTCCGCGTACGCGATCTGCCACAGCAGGAAGTTCGACACGCGGAGTTCGCCGCTCGTGCGGATGAGGAGATCCGGATCGGGCAGGTCCCCGGTGTAGAGCCGCCGGGCGAACGCCTCCTCGTCCACGTCGGCGGCCGAGAGCCGCCCCTCGGTCACGTCGTGGACCAGGCGGCGGGCGGCGTCGACGATCTCCGGCCGACCGCCGTAGGACAGCGCCAGGTTCAGCAGCAGGCCGTCGTTGTGCGCGAGAGCGTTACGGGTCAGGTCGATCTGGCGCCGGACGTCGGCGGGAAGGTCGCCCTCCCGGCCGATGGTGCGCAGGCGCACGCGGTTCGCGTCCAGCTCGGCGAGCTCGCGGCGCAGCGTATCCTTGAGCACCTGCATGAGCCCGTTGACCTCGGCCCGCGGGCGGTTCCAGTTCTCGACCGAGAAGGCGTAGAGGGTGAGGACCTCGATTCCGAGCTCCGCGCAGCCTCGCACGACCTCTCGGACCGTCTCCACCGCCGCGCGATGTCCGGCGAGACGCGGCAGATGCCGGCGCTTCGCCCACCGGCCGTTGCCGTCCATGATGATCGCGACGTGTCGGGGAAGGTCACCGGCGCGCTCGATCTCCGTCTTGAGCTCGAGCTCCTCTTCGGTCAATCGTCAGATCTCCAGGATCTCTTTTTCCTTGCCGCTCAGGACGTCGTCGATCTCCTTCACGAACTCGTTCGTCATCTCCTGGATCTTGTCGTGCGCGCGCTTCTCCTGGTCCTCGGTGAGGGTCCCGTCCTTCCGCTCCTTCTTGAGCGCGTCGTTCGCGTCGCGGCGGCAGTTGCGGATGGAGACGCGCCCTTCCTCGGCGTAGTGCTTCGCCACCTTCACCAGGTCCTTGCGACGCTCCTCGGTGAGAGCGGGAATGGGGATGCGCACCACGTTGCCGTCGTTCGCCGGATTGAGGCCGAGGTCCGACGCGCGGATGGCCTTCTCGACCGGACCGATGAGGCTCTTGTCCCAGGGCTGCACGACCAGGAGCCGAGGCTCCGGCGCTCCGATCGTCCCCACCTGGTTCAGCGCCATCGACGAGCCATAGGCCTGCACGACGATTCCGTCCAGCAGCGCCGGCGTGGCCTTCCCCACCCGGAGCTTCCCGAACTCCCGGCGGACGGACTCCACCGCCGCCCGCATCCGTTCCCGCGTCTGCTTGAAAACCGCGTCGCTCATCGTTCACTCCTGCCGGAAACCACGCTTCCGACCAGCGTTCCGATCTCCTCACCGATCAGGGCTTTGCGCATGTTGCCGGGTTCGCCGAGCTTGAAGACGATGATGGGGAGATCGTTCTCCATGCACAGCGAGATCGCCGTCGCGTCCATCACGCGCAAGCCGCGCGTCAGCACTTCCTTGAACGACACTTCCCGCAAGAGCTCGGCCGAGGCGTCCTTCTCCGGGTCGGCGGTGTAGACCCCGTCCACCTTCGTCGCCTTGAGGATGACCTCGGCGCCGATCTCCACCGCACGCAGACTGGCGGCGGTGTCGGTGGTGAAGAACGGGTTGCCCGTACCGGCGGCGAGGATCACGATCCGCCCCTTCTCCAGGTGGCGAATGGCCCGTCGGCGGATGTACGGCTCGGCGACTTCCATCACGTTGATCGCGGTCATCACGCGCGTGGGGACGCCCATTCCCTCGAGGCAGTCTTGCAGGGCCATGCCGTTGATGACCGTGGCCAGCATGCCCATGTAGTCAGCGGTGGCGCGGTCCATGCCCAGGTTGCTGGCGGCGAGTCCGCGGAAGATGTTCCCGCCGCCGATCACGATGCCGATCTGGACGCCGAGCGACTGGATCTCCTGGATCTCGCTGGCCACCTGTCGCATGACCGGGGGCTCGATGCCGAAGCCCTTGTGCCCGGCGAGCACTTCACCGGAGAGCTTCAGCAGGACCCTTCGGTAGCGGATGGGCGTCATGGCGTCTCGTCTCCGGAGAGGCGAAGGGGGCTTTCGGCTAGCCTCGGCGGCTACGACGCTCGACCATCGTAACCGCTGTTCTGGGGACGGCGCACTACTCCTCCCCGAGCGCGAAGCGGACGAAGCGCTTCACCTGCACGTTCTCGCCGAGCTTGGCGATGGCAGCGGTCACGAGATCGGAGATCTTCTGGTCGGGGTCCTTCACGAAAGCCTGCTCCATCAGGACCTGCTCACCGTACCACTTCTCCATCTTTCCCTCGACGATCTTGTCGCGGACGGCTTCGGGCTTGCCCATCTCCGCGACTTGCGCGCGCATCAGCTCGCGCTCGGCCTGGGCGGCCGGCGCGGGAATGCCGTCGCGGGACACGGCCAGCGGACTCGTGGCGGCGATGTGCATGGCCAGATCCTTGACCAGGGCCTGGAACTCGTCGGTGCGCGCGACGAAGTCGGTCTCGCAAGCCACTTCCACGAGCACGCCGATCTTACCCGTGGCGTGGATGTACGAGCCGACCAGCCCTTCACGCGTCTCCCGGCCGGCCTTCTTCTCCGCCGCGGCCAGGCCCTTCTTGCGGAGGAACACGACGGCTTCCTCGACGTTGCCCTTGGACTCGGACAGAGCCTTCTTGCAGTCCATCACGCCCGCCCCGGTCTTCAGCCGGAGCTCCTTCACCATGTTCGCGTCGATCGACATTCCTCTCTCTCCTCGGGCGCACGCTCAGGCGGCGGCCCGGTCCTGTTCGATGGGGGATCGAGCGTGGAACGGGCCGGCCGCTCAGTCCTTCGCCGCCGCCGATGCGGGCTCCGGCCTCATCATCGACTCGGCGCTCTTGGCAGCTTCCGGCTTCCCGGCCACTTCCTTGCGATCCCGCGCTTTCGCCTGCCCTTCCTTCACCGCCATCCCGATGGCCCCGGTCAGGAGCTGGATGGCGCGAATGGCGTCGTCGTTCCCGGGAACCGGGTGCGAGATCACTTCCGGGTCGCAGTTCGTGTCGACGATTCCCACGACAGGTAGGCCGAGCTTCTTGGCCTCGGACACCGCGATCTTCTCCTTCACGGTGTCGACGATGAAGACGACCGCGGGCAGCGTGTCCATCGTCTTGATGCCGTGGAACACCTTCTCGAGCTTGACGCGCTCCTTCTCGAGACCGAGGCGCTCCTTCTTGGACACGGAGGCATAAGTGCCGTCTTCCAGCATGCGTTCCAGGTCGCGGAAGCGCTCCAGCGACCGCTTGATCGTCTGGAAGTTGGTCAGCATGCCACCGAGCCAGCGCTCGTCGACGTAGTGCTGGCCGCAGTCCACCGCCACTTCGCGGACGATGTCCCGGGCCTGCTTCTTCGTCCCGATGAAGAGGACGCGGCCGCCCCGCGCGACCGTCTCGCGGACCAGCTTGCGGGCCTGCTCGAGGAGAGAAAGGGTCTTCTGGAGGTCCAGGATGTAGATCCCGTTCCTCTCCATGAAGATGTACTTGCGCATCTTCGGGTTCCAGCGCCGGGTCTGGTGCCCGAAGTGAACGCCCGCTTCCAGCAGGCTTCGCAGCGTGATCTCGTCGGACAAGAATCGGTCTCCTCTCGGTTGGGCTTCCGCCACCGTCATCCCGTCGGGAACCGCCCGGCGCCGATCTCGCCCTGGCGGACCGCCCCTCCGGTCGGGTGGCGTGCAGGTTGTGCGCTTCTAGCGCTTGCTGAACTGGAACCGGCGACGAGCGCCGGCCTGTCCGTACTTCTTCCGTTCCACCATGCGGGAATCGCGGGTGAGGAACCCCGCTCCGCGCAGCGCCCGCTTCGAGCCGCCGTCGGCCATCAGCAGGGCCCGCGCGATTCCGAGCCGGATCGCGCCGGCCTGTCCGGTGAGCCCGCCGCCGCGCACGCGAGCGGTCACGTCGTACGTGACGCTCGAGTTGGTGAGCGAGAGGGGCGCCTCGGTCAGGTCGACGAGGACGTCCCGCCGGAAGTATTCGCGGAATTCGCGCCCGTTCACGGAGCGCTTGCCGGAGCCCGGCGTCAAACGGACCTGCGCCACGGAGGTCTTGCGGCGCCCCGTAGCGAGAAATTCGGTTCGGGCCATCCTTCTTCTCCTCGGATCCTAGACCGCGCGCGGCGGCTGCGAACTCTTCACGACGTAGGGTGCCGGACTCTGCGCGACGTGCGGATGCTCCGGCCCCGCATAGATCTTCACCTTGGTGATCATCTGGCGCCCTAGCCGACCCTTGGGCAACATCCCCTGGATCGCGTGGCGAATCACCTCGGTCGGGCGGGCCGCCAGGAAATCTCGGTAGGGCGTCAGTTTCATTCCGCCGGGATACCCCGAGTACCGCCAGCGCATCTTCTGATCCAGCTTGCGGCCCGACAGGACGATGCCTTCGGCATTCACCACGATCACGTGGTCGCCACCGTCGAGGTTCGTGCAGTAATTGGGCTTGTGCTTGCCGCGGAGCAGCCCGGCGACTTCCGCCGCCAGCCGCCCGAGAACCACGCCCTGCCCGTCCACGACGTGCCAGGTGCGGTGGATCTCCGAAATCTTCGTGACGTGCGTCCTCACTTCGCGAACCTCTTCCGGGTGGGAGGTCTCGGTCGGGCTTGGGTCGTTCGACGGCGGAAAGTGTCCCGCAAAGGCGGTGTAGCCTACCAGCGGGGCCGAGGCTCCGTCAAGGATGGGGCCGGGGGAATCCGCCGTCCCCCGCAGTTCCGGCCAGGAGGGCCGCCAGGGAAGCCCGGAAGGGCTGCCGGGCGATGCCCCGCTCCGTGATGATGGCGGCCACGAGGGCGGCGGGGGTCACGTCGAACGCCGGATTCAGGGCACCGACCCCGGGCGGGGCCACGCGCATCCCCCGCGGCTCGGTGACCTCCTCTGGGGCCCTCTGCTCGATGGGGATCTCCCGGCCCGAGGCGAGGGAGAGATCCAAGGTGGAGGTGGGGGCCGCAACATAAAATGGCACGCCGTGCTCCCGGGCCATCACCGCCAGGGGGTAGGTCCCGATCTTGTTGGCCACGTCGCCGTTCGCGGCGATCCGGTCCGCCCCGACGACGATGCAATCCACCCCCCCGCGGGACAGGACCCAGCCGGCGGCGTTGTCGCAGAGGATGGTGACCGGGACGCCCATCCGCTGGCACTCCCAGGCGGTGAGTCGGGAGCCCTGCAGGAGCGGGCGGGTCTCGTCGGAGAGCACCCGGATGTCCTTCCCCGCCTCGCGGGCGGCGTAGATGACGGCGAGGGCCGTGCCCTTGCCGGCCGTGGCCAGTGCCCCGGCGTTGCAGTGCGTCAGCACGGTGCCGCTCGCCGGGAGAAGCTCCGCCCCGAACCGGCCGAGTGCCGCGCAGGCTTCCACGTCCTCGCGGTCGATTCGCCGGGCCTCCTCGAGCAAGGCGGCTCGCTGCTCGGCGACCGGCCGGCCTCGGACCCGGTCCAGAGCCTGCCGCATCCGCTCGACGCCCCATCCGAGGTTCACCGCCGTCGGCCGCGCGTGGGCGATGCGGTCGAGGTCTGGCAAGAGCTTGGCCCGGAAGGCGTCCGGCGCGGTCTCGGGAAGAACGTGCGCGGCGAGCGCCGCAGCGTACGCTCCGGCCACTCCGATCGCCGGGGCTCCGCGGACGGAAAGGCGCTGGATGGCGGCGATCACCTCGTCCGGCGTCCGGCAGAACAGGTACTCCTCCCGCTCGGGGAGCCGGGTCTGGTCCAGGAGGACGACCGCACCGTCGTCCCATTTGACCGTGAAGAAGCTCATGGGGCGAATCCTACCGGCGATGCGCCGGGCGGACCACGGCCATCCGTTGATCCGCCCGCCCTCCCGTGCGACGCTCCGGCACAGTCGCGGTGCCTCCCGCATACCTAGGAGAGGGCGATTGACCTCGGTGGGGTCCGGGCGGGAGACGCTGTCGGCGGAGGATCTCGCGCGGGTCGCGGCACGGGATCCGGAGGCGCTGGGTCGCTTCTTCGACGCCTGGGTGGATCGCGTCTTCGCGCTCGCCTACCGGCTGCTGGGCAACCGGACCGCCGCGGAGGACGTGTCGCAGGAGGTGTTCCTCAAGATCCACCGCGCGATCGACCGCCTGGACCCCCAGCGCGATCCCGGTCCCTGGGTCACGACGATCACCTGCAACGCCTGCCGGGAGTACTGGCGCAGTTCGGCACAGCGCGCCGCGAGGAGCTCGGTATCCGTCGACGACCTGGAGGACTGGCAGGATGCGCATCCCCGGAGCGGGGATTCGCCCGAGGAACAGGTGCTCCGCGCGGAGCGCGAGGCGCGCGTGCAGCGAGCGCTCCTCGAGCTTCCCCCCGAGCTGCGTGAGGTCGTCGTGCTTCACGACTGGCGCGGCATGAAGCACCGGGAGATCGCCGAGACCGTCGGCGCGACGCACGACGCCGTTCGCAAGAGGTACTCGCGCGCGCTGGCCGAGCTCGCCCGGCTGCTGAAGGACGACGCATGAGCCACGATCCGGATCCGACGGCGGCGTACTCGAGCCCCGAGGAGCGGCGCGCCGCGGAGGCGGTGCACGCGCTCGGCGAGGCGCGGATCGATGCCGCGTTCCGGGCGCGGTTGCGCGGGCACTTCGTCGCCGGATCGTTCGCCGCGGCCACCGAAGAGCCGGTGCGCCGCTCCGCGCCGATCGTCCCCCTCTTCGCCTTCGCCGCGGCGGCGTCGGCCGCGCTCCTGGTCTGGCTCGGCAGCGCTCCGCCCCGCTGGACCTTCGCCGGGGCTGCGGGCGCGGGCGAGCTGCGCATCGACGGTCGGGTCGTGGACGCCGCGGATCCCGGCGCGGTGGGCGCGGCGCTCGCGCCGGGCGCCCTGCTCGTCACGTCAGGCAGCCTCGAACTCGACCTCGTCCTGGCCAATCGACTGACCCTCGAGGTCACCCCCGGAACCGAGCTCACGCTCCCCGACACGCCGCGCCGCTGGTTCGGGGGCCACGCTTCCTGCGAGATCGTCCGCGGCGACGCACGCTTCGCCACGGGCCGGGAGATGCCCGGGCGCCGGTTCGTCGTGCAGTCACCTCTGGCCGCGATCGAGGTGACCGGAACGAGGTTCGCGGTGATCGCCGAGCCGGACGGTGCGTGCGTCTGCGTCTGCGTCCTCGACGGCTCGGTGTCGGTGACCGATCCTGACGGAACGACCCACTCCGTGACCGGCGGACTCCGGCGTACCCTGTTCCGCGAGGCGGACCCGGACGTGGGCGAGATGCGTGCCGACGAGCGGGTGAAGCTCGCGGAACTGGCGGATCCGGACCTGAACTGAGAGGAGGGCGCGGTCTTCTTCCCCATCGGCGACGACAACTCCACCCGGCGCTCTCTGCCCTTCGTCACCTGGACGCTGATCGCGGCGAACGCGGCGGTCTACGCCTGGCAGGTCGGGCATCCGGAGTTCACGTACGGATACAGCGTCGTCCCGCGGGAGATCACGTCGGGCGAAGACCTGGCCGGCATCGTGCGGCTCGGCGACGCGGGCTTGCAGCTCTTCCCCGGACCGACGCCGGTCTACTGGACCATCCTCTGGGCGATGTTCATGCACGGCGGCTGGTCGCACATCGGCGGCAACATGCTCTACCTGTGGATCTTCGGCGACAACGTCGAGGACCGCATGGGACACGGGAGGTTCCTGGCCTTCTATCTGCTCTGCGGCGTGCTGGCCAGCGCCGCCCACATCTTCTTCGGCCCGACCTCGGTGATTCCCTCGCTCGGCGCTTCCGGCGCGATCGCCGGCGTGCTGGGCGCATACCTCGTGCTCTTCCCGCGCCAAGGCGTCCGCGTGCTCACCTACGGCCGGATCACCGAGATGCCCGCGCTGATCGTGATCGGCCTCTGGGGCGTCCTGCAGTTCCTCAACGGGTTCGGCTCGCTGGCGAACGTCGGGGAGACCGGCGGCGTCGCCTACATGGCGCACGTCGGTGGGTTCGTCGCCGGGCTCGTGCTGGTCTCGCTGTTCCGGAAGCGCGCCCGCTGAGCTGCGGGAGGCGCCCGCTCAACGCGGCGAAGCGTGCCCCGCGTCCGGACCGCGGCGAGTCACAGATCTCGGTGTCGGCGCATAACCGGTTGCGACGCGACGGAAGGGATCCGCTCGCGCCCTTCCTCGTGCCGGAGAGATCCATCGTGAAGCAGCTTCTGCTGGCCGCGATCGTGACCGTGTCCTTCGTTTCGATGCTCGCCGGGTGCTCCGACGAAGCCTCCGCGCCGAGCGAGCCCGACGCCTCCGCCGCGCTGTCGCCCGGCGTCACCGAGGCGGGGCCAATCCTCGCCTACGAGGTGACGATCGAGAACCTGACGCCGGCGACCGGCATGGGCGCGAGCCAGGTGCTCTCGCCGCCGGTCCTGGCGACGCATCGCCCCGCCGTGCGCATGTTCCGCGTGGGCCGGGTCGCTTCGTCCGAGCTCGCACAGATCGCGGAGGACGCCGTCAACCAGCCGATGCTGGACCTGCTCGGGGCGTCCGAGCACGTGCACGCGGTGGCGCAGGGCGGCGGGGTCATCCTGCCAGGGCACAGCGCCAGCTACCGGATCGAGACCGCACCGGGATTCCCGTTCCTGTCGCTCGCCACCATGCTCGTCAACACGAACGACGCCTTCACCGGACTGGACTCGTTCCGCCTCCCCCGCCGAGGCGAGGAACACGTTCTGGCCGGGGCCTGGGACGCCGGCTCCGAGACCAACACCGAGCTCGTCGCGCACATTCCCGGGCCGTGCTGCGGGAACCCGCTCGTTCGTGTCCCGACCGACGACCCGATCCAGCCGCATCGCGGCATCCAGGGCGTGGGCGACCTGAACCCCGCCGTGTGGGGATGGGACGGACCGGTGGCGAGGATCACGGTGCGCCGCGTGGAGGACTGACTGAGCACCCGCGCGGGCATCACCGGGGCGAGGCGTACCCGGTGCGCCCCGCGGCGCACCGTGATCCTCGCCACCGGTCCGTCCCATCCCCACACGGCGGGGTTCAGGTCGCCCACGCCCTGGATGCCGCGATGC
>JBQTGV010000095.1:0-3719 GCA_052390515.1 Candidatus Eiseniibacteriota bacterium
GCTACCCGACCCGCCGGAGGGCCACGGCTGGGAGCGGATCGTGGCGACCGCGGGGCTGCGGGAGACCGCCGCTCAGGAGCGGATCGAGGCCGCCGGCTTCCGGCCGCGCGAGGGGATCCGGCTCGGCTACCTGCCCGCGCCCGGAGGGGTTGTGCTGCGGCTCTCGGCGCGGAAGCCGGTGCAGGCGGCCGAGCTCGCCGCGGCCGAGCGCACGCTCCGGAACCTGCTGGGCGAGGACGCGCTGCCGGAGCCGAGCCTCCCTGCCTCCCTGGTGCACGCCCTCGCTGCGGCGGGCTCGACCGTTGCCACGGCGGAGTCCTGCACGGGCGGCCTTCTCGGCGCGCGAATCACCGATGTTCCCGGCGCGTCTTCGGTGTACCTTGGCGGGGTCGTCGCGTACTCGAACCGCGTCAAGACCGACCAGCTCGGAGTGCCCGCGCCGCTCATCGAGCAGCATGGGGCGGTCTCCGAGGAGGTCGCCCGGGCGATGGCCGAAGGCTGCCGCCGGCGGTTCGGCGCGACTTTCGCGGTCTCGGTCACCGGGATCGCCGGGCCGTCGGGCGGGTCCGAGGAGAAGCCCGTCGGCACGGTGTGCGTGGGGATCGACGGCGGCGCGGAGTCTGCGGCCCGGACGTTCCGGTTCTCCGGCACGCGCGAGCTGATCCGCGAGCGGAGCGTGAACAAGGCGCTGGAGATGGCGTATCGCCGGGCGCGGGTGAAGCCCGTTTGACGCGCCGGCTCTTCGTCGCCGCGTGGCTCCCCGGAGCGGCGGCTCGTGAGGCGGCGCGCGTGCTGGATCGCCTGCGGAGCGCGGGCGGTGACGTGAAGTGGGTCTCCCCGGAAAACCTCCACGTCACCCTCCGTTTCCTCGGCGACACCGACGAGGGTCGCGTTCCGGCGGTCGTCGAAGCCGTCTCGGACGCGGCCGAGGGAGTTTCGCCCTTCTCCCTGGTGCTCGGCGGGACGGGCACGTTCCCGCCGCGCGGAACGCCCCGAGTGGTCTGGCTCGGGATCGACCGCGGGGCCGGGGAGATGGCGGAGCTCGCCCGGCGGGCGGAGGAACGGCTCGTCGCCCGCGGGCTGGTGGAGGAGCCGGAGACGCGCCCGTTCCGGGCGCATGTGACGCTGGGCCGGCCGAGGAGCCCCCGGAACCTCGCACGGCTCCAGGATCTCCTCGCGGAGGTGTCGCCCGAAGGGCGGGCGCATCGCCTCGAGGAAGTGCGGCTCGTGGAGAGCCGGCTCCCGCCGGGAGGAACGCCCGGGGGAGTGAAATACGCCGCGGTGGCCCGCGTTCCTTTGACGGGAGGGCGGACCTCCGGGAAGATGACCATCGAAGGAGGAGAAGCCTCATGACCGGAACCGTGCGGGGAGCCCCGGACAAGAACCGGGCGAAGTCGCTCGACATGACCGTGAGCCAGATCGAGCGGCAGTTCGGGAAGGGAGCCATCATGCGGCTCGGAGAGCCCCGAGCCGGCGACGAAGGGCTCCAAGTCATCCCCACCGGATCGCTTTCGCTGGACATGGCGCTCGGCATCGGGGGCATTCCCCGCGGGCGCATCATCGAGGTGTTCGGCCCCGAGTCCTCGGGGAAGACGACACTCGTGCTGCACATCATGGCCAACGCGCAGGCGCTCGGTGGGACGGCCGCGTTCATCGACGCCGAGCACGCACTCGACGCGCGCTACGCCGAGGCGCTGGGCGTGAACATCGACGAGCTGCTGGTGTCGCAGCCGGACACCGGTGAGCAGGCGCTGGAGATCACCGACATGCTGGTCCGCTCCAACGCCGTGGACATCATCGCCATCGACTCGGTGGCCGCGCTCGTTCCCCGCGCCGAGATCGAGGGCGAGATGGGCGACGCGCAGATGGGGCTGCAGGCGCGACTCATGTCCCAGGCGATGCGCAAGCTCACCGGGTCGGTGTCCAAGTCGCGCACCAGCATCGTGTTCATCAACCAGATCCGCATGAAGATCGGCGTCATGTTCGGCAATCCGGAGACGACGACCGGCGGCAACGCGCTCAAGTTCTACGCGACGCTGCGGCTGGACATCCGCCGCATCGGGGCCATCAAGGAAGGCACCGGCTCCATCGGCAATCGCACCCGCGTCAAGGTGGTCAAGAACAAGCTCGCTCCGCCGTTCCGCGAGGCCGAGTTCGACATCATCTACGGGCAGGGAATCTCCTTCGAGGGCGACCTGCTGGATCTCGCCGCGGAGAAGGGCCTGGTGGAGAAGTCCGGCAGCTGGTTCTCCTACGGCTCGGAGCGGATCGGGCAGGGACGCGAGAACGCGAAGCAGTTCCTGCGCGAGAACCCGGACGTGAGGAACCGGCTCGAGGCCGAGGTACGCGAGGTCTACGCGTTGGATCCGAGGACGGGGAAGTCCTCCGCCGACTCCGAGCAAGAGGCCGCGGTTGCCGCCGCCGAGGAGTCGTAAGCGGGAGGGAACGCGGACGGAGGGCGGGGCCGCGGCTGCCCCGCCCGCCTCTCCGGTCGAGATCGGGCTCCGCTACATCGCCAAGCGGCTGCGCTTCGAGAGCGAGGTGCGCGCGCACCTTCGGGGCCGCGGCGTCCGCGGGACCGAGCTCGACGACGCGGTCGGCCGGCTCGCCGAGCTGGGTGCGCTCTCCGACTTCGAGACGAGCCGGGCCTGGATCCGCGACCGGCTGCGCTTCTCGCCGCGCGCCCGGGCCGCTCTCCGCGCCGAATTGCTGCGCAAGGGCGCCGCGAAGGACGCGGTGGAGCGGGCGCTCGACGAGGTCGTGCCGCCGGAGGGCGAAGTGGACGTGGCGGTCGCGGTGGCCCGGCGCTCGGCGCGGTCGCTGTCCTCCGTGTCGGAGGACGTGGCCCGAAGGCGGCTCTGGGCGGCGCTCGCCCGCCGCGGCTTCGATCCGGGAACCGTCCGCGAGGCGATCGCGCGGGTGCTGGGTGACCACGAGGAGGTACCGTGACGACGTCCGAGGTCCGCTCCGCGTTCCTGGAGTTCTTCGCCGAACGGGACCACCGCGTGGTGCCGAGCGCGCCGCTCGTTCCCCGGGGTGATCCGACGCTGCTCTTCGTCAACGCCGGGATGGTGCCGTTCAAGGACGCCTTCACCGGCGCGGCGCGCGCGCCCTCCCCGCGCGCGGCCAGCGCGCAGAAGTGCCTGCGCGTCTCCGGCAAGCACAACGACCTCGAGGAGGTGGGGCGCACCCCGCGCCACCACACGTTCTTCGAGATGCTGGGGAATTTCTCCTTCGGCAGCTACTTCAAGGAAGACGCGGTCGCGTTCGCGCACGAGCTGCTGGTGAAGCGCTTCGGGCTGGATCCGGCCCGCTTGACCTACACCGTGTTCGGCGGCGAGGGGAAGCTGCCGGCCGACGAGGAGGCCGCGGCCATCTGGAAGCGGGTGGCCGGCGTACGCGACGACCGCGTGCTGCGCTTCGGCATGAAGGACAACTTCTGGGCGATGGGGGACACCGGGCCGTGCGGTCCGTGCTCGGAGATCCACTACGACCTCGGTCCCGACTTGGCCGGCACGGTGAACCACGGGGACCGCTGGATGGAGATCTGGAACCTCGTCTTCATGCAGTACGAGCGGTTCGCGGACGGGACGATGAAGCCGCTCCCGGCGCCGTCGATCGACACCGGAATGGGCCTCGAACGCGTCACGGCAGTGATCCAGGGGAAGCGCTCGAACTACGACACCGACCTCTTCCAGCGCGTCATCGGCGAGGCGGGT
>JBQTGV010000096.1:0-14744 GCA_052390515.1 Candidatus Eiseniibacteriota bacterium
GTCCGGAGCCACGGACGGCGGAGGCCGGCGGCCACGAAGCGAGCGAGGCACGGATGCCGAGCGAGCGTAAGCGAGGCCATCTGATCAGTTCTTTCGAGACGGAACACTAGTCCGAGGTGCCCTGCTCGCCCTGGCTGGCCCACGCGCGTCGCGCGGCCGCCGCCCGCGCGGCGACGACCGATGTCCGGCTGTCGACTTCGAGCGTGGCTCCGGTCAGGGTCCCGAGCGTCGCGAGGTCCGAGCCGCGGAAGCCGATGGCGTCACAGTCGGGAACAGTGATCAGGAATCCGTACCTGCCGCGGCGGGCCATGAGCGCGCCGTAGAACCTCGCCATCGGCGACCGAGTTGAACTGACCCCCACGAGGCTCCTAGAATCCGGCGGCTCGATCGAATCCCGAGTGCCCCACCCGCGCCGCCCCACGGCGCGGTTCCCCCGTCCTCTGGAGGAGATGCCGCTTTGAAGCTGACCTACCCATTGTCCGCCCGCACTGCGCGGCTGCTTCGACCCGTCACCCCATGGCTCGGCCTGCTGATGCTGACCGCCCCACTGGTCGCGCCACGGCCCGCCGATGCGCAGATCCAGATCGGATTCTGCCAGGGCCCTCCCGGCCTCGTGACCGTCACCGTCGAGTTCGTGATCTGCTGTCCGCCGATCGGCGCCATCTCCACCGTCTCGGCAACAGCGGGGCCGGTGGACTGCACCTCCCCTCCCGCGGTGATGGCCGCTCTCGGCACCGCGATCGGCGGGATCATGTTCGGCGGCGCGCCCGTCTTCGGTGCCCCGTTCCCCGTCCCGAGTCCGGTGCCCGGCCAAGGTCGCATCGAGATCCCGCTGGCTCCAGGATTCGCCGCGAGCGGTTGCTGCGTGATCGGCGGCGGGATCGACTTCGACTGCGGAACGTTCTCTCTGCGCATCGATTCGCCGTGCGCGAAGACCGGTGATCCAGGCGACCGCGGGCGGAAGACGAAGATCTGCTTCCTCGCGCCCCCGCCGGGACCGTCGACGTTCGCCGTCATGTTCGAGGGCTGTCCGATCATCCTGGTGCCGCTCGACGGCACGGAGACCGCGGCCGGAGCACGTGACAAGGTGCTGGCGGCGCTGCTCGCCGCCGGGTACACGGCGTTCATCAACTCCGATGGCAAGCTCGAGGTGACCCTCGACTGCGACGGCACGCTCCCCGCGGGGGTCGACGAGGTCGGGCTGGCGGGCGGACTGCCCATGCCGCTCGGGGTGATCATCTGCCCGCCGGAGCTGCCGGTCGGCGTGGAGGATCGCAGCTGGGGTCGGGTCAAGGACTCCTGGGGCCGCTGAGCGGAAGACCTACCCGGGCGCGGGCTCGGTCCCGCGCCCGGTCCTGCCCCCCGGGCGCACGGAGCGCCGGACCAGCTCACTCGAACCGGAACACCCGGGCCGCCAGCGCGGTGACCGCCGCCGCCAGCGCCAGGATCACCGCCAGATGCGGCAGCGCGCTCGCGGCTCCCGCGCCGAACGTCACGAGCCGATGCATCGCGTCCATCGTGATCCCCGTCGGCAGGAACAGCTGCAGCTTCTGCATCCACTCCGGCGTGATCTCGATCGGCCACCAGCAGCCGCCGAGCGCGGCCAGCACGTTGGACGAGATGACGCCGACGGCCGCCGCCTGACCCTCGGAACGCGCCAGGCTCCCCAGCAGCACGCCGATTCCCGCGGTGAGGACCCCGTAGGCGAGCAGTACGACGATCACCATCGGTAGGTCCGCACCCCAGCGCATGCCGAAGAGCGCGCTGCCGGCACCCATGGCGAACGCGATCTGGACGACGCCCAGCGCGAACTTGCCGAGCAGCTTGCCCACCACCACCGCCAGCCGGCTCATCGGCGCCGACGCGAGCCGGCGCAGCAGCCCCTGCTCCCGCTCCACCACCAGCATGATCGCGCCGCTCGTCGTCATCACCAGCAGGATGAACATCACCATCGTCCCAGGAATCGCCTGCTCGAATCCGGTCGGCGCGAGCTGCTTCTTGCCAGCCGACTTCACGTCCAGAGTGAGCGCCCGCGGCGTCGCGTCCAGCTCCGCGAACGCCGCCGCGAGCGTCGACTCCGGACGCTCGCGCGCCACCACGAGGTCGGCCAGCACCGCGTACACCGCCCGGCCGGCGCGCACGTTCTCGTAGCTCGCGCCCATGCCTTCGCCGCGGTGCTCGTACTCGACCTTCGTGCGCACGCCGGCCAGCACGGAGTCGGTGAACGCCGCCGGCACCCGCAGCCGCCGCGAGAACTCCCGCTCGGGGTCATCCTGCGGACCGACGACGACGTACTCCTGCCCCTCCAGCCGCATCGCCAAGCGCTCCGCAAGCAGCCCGGCCGTCGAATCCGCGTCCACCACGATCCGCGTCGGTGACGTCCCGCCCGAGCCGAATCCGCCGGTGATCGTCCCGATGAAGAAGAAGAACACGATCGGCATGACGAAGACCCAGAGAAGCGTCTCGCGCCGGCGCAGCATGTACTGTACGTCCTTCCCGGCGACGAAGAGCGCGGCGCGCAGCACGTCGGTCAGCCCCTGGCGAAGTCGTGGAGACGCCGTACGCTCCACAGGAAGAGGACACCGCCCACGGCGAAGAGCCCGGCAAGAGCGACGAGGAACGACGATGCCACCATCTCGCCCTCGAGAATCGCCTGGAGCTGCGCCAGCGCCCATCCGTTCGGGGTGAGCTTCCCGACGGCCGCCATGCCCTCGGGCATGATCTCGAAGGGGAAGAAGTTCCCGCCCACCATGAGCAGGGGGAACACGAGGGCCATGGCGAGGACGCCGGCGGTCCGCTCGCTGGAGGCGTGCAGCATGATCACGAGCAGGATGGTGATCAGCACGACGCCGGAGAACGTCGCCCAGAGGACGGCGAGCGGGAAGCGAGCAGCCGGCAGCCCGAAGTAGGCCCACGCTACGCCCAGCGCCACCACGACCACGCCGAGCATCAGCCCCGCACCCGCGATCAGCTTGCCGGCCAGGAACTCGGAGATCGACCTGGGCGAGACGACGACGCGACGGAGCGTGCGCCGGTTGCGCTCGCGCCAGAAGTCCTGCGCCAGCCCCTGCGCCATGAACACCAGCGCCATGAACAGGAGCCCCGGCACGAAGAGCTGCGCTGTGGACGCGGTCGCCTCGGTCTCCCCCTCGGACTCCTCGCCGGTGGTCACCTCCAGCTCGATCACCGGCGGAAAGAGCAGGTCACCGAGCCGCTCCATCGTCTGATTGATCCGCGTGCTGAACGCCGCGATGCGCTCGTCGGGGAACGTCGTGGCGCCCTCCGGCGGCCCTTCCGCGAACGCACGCAGATCCTCCCCGATGAGGCGGTGCAGGTAGAACGTCGCGTCGGTGAGCAGGGACAGCGCTTCCTCCACGATGTCGGGAAGGATGCGCTGCGCGGGGTTCTTGACCAGCTCGAGCGCGGCCGGGTCCTCCCGCAGGACGGCCTCGGAGAAACCCGTGGGGATGACGAGGAGCGCGGAGACTTCGCCCTTCTCGATGCGGCGGCGACCCTCCTCCTCGGTGACCGACTCTGCCGTGAGGAAGCTGCCGGCGGCGTCCTGGCTCAGCGCGCCGACGAGGAAGTTCGAGAGGAACGTGTCGTCGAGGTCGGCGACGAGCACGTGCGCCTTCGGCTCGGGACCTTCGCGGCCGCCGAACGCCAGCGTCATCAAGAGCCCCACGATGAGCGGCAGCCCGATCCACAGCAGGAGCGAAACGGGATCACGGAGGAGCCGCTGCCAGTCCTTCTTCGCGGTGTCCCAGGCGAAGGTCAAGGTGACCCCATTGCTTCCGCACCGCCCCAGGCGAAGGTCAAGATGGACGCCTCACTCGCGGAGCTCCTTGCCGGTCAGCTTGATGAAGAGCGTCTCCAGGCTCGGCTGGGTGAGCGTCGTCTCCCGCACGTCCGAACCCGCAGCGGCCAGCGCCTCGAAGATGACCGGCAGCCGCGCCGACGCGCGCGACGCCGCGAGCGTCACGCCGTCCGCCTCGGCCTGCACGACTTCGACGTCGCCGAGCCGGGACACGGCGCTCGTGACCTTCGCCGGATCGAAGACGCCGGCGAGCCGCAGCAAGTCCCGCTCGCCCATGAGCGCGCGCAGCTCGGCGAGCGTTCCCGCCGCGATGATCTTTCCGTGGTCGACGATGGCGAGCTTGTCGCAGAGGGTCTCCGCCTCCTCCATATAGTGGGTCGTGTAGAGGACGCTGGTGCCCTTCGTCGTCTCCGCGCGCACCAGCTCGAGCAGTCGCACCCGGCTCTGCGGGTCCACCCCGACGGTCGGCTCGTCGAGCAGGAGCACCGCGGGCTCGTGCACGATACCGCAGGCGAAGTTGAGGCGGCGCTTCATGCCTCCGGAGAAGCGCTTCACCGCTTCCTTCGCCCGGTCGGCGAGCCCTACCGTCTCGAGCACGGCGTCGATGCGCCGCTCGAGCCCGTCGCCGCGCAGGCCGTACGCCGCGCCCCAGTAGGCGAGGTTCTCGCGCGCGGACAGGTCCTCGTAAAGAGCGAGCTCCTGCGGGACGATGCCGAGCCGCTCGCGCGACGCGCGCGCATCGGTGACGACGTCATGACCGAGCACACTGACCCGGCCGGAGCTTGGCTTCAGCAGCCCGGAGATGCAGCCGATGGTCGTCGTCTTTCCGGCGCCGTTCGGACCGAGCAGGCCGAAGACGGCGCCCGGCTCCGCGGTGAAGCTCACGTCGCCGACGGCGACGAGATCCCCGTACTGCTTGCGCAGGCCCTCGACTCGAATCACCGCCAGCCTCCGGAGGCGGCGGCAGTGTACGCGCGGCTACGAGCTCCTGTCCACGCGCGGCAGCAGGAGCTCCACGACGAGCGGCAGGTGATCCGACGCCACGCGCGTGAGTCTCGACCGCGGCACGTGCGCCCCGGCGACGCGGACGTCCTCGCTGACGAAGACGTGATCGATCCGGCGAAGGGGGACGCGCCCGCTCCAGGTGTGCGCGGCGTCGCGGGGTCCGTCGGCGGCGACGTTGCGAAGGACCCGCTCGATCGTGCGGGCCGTCCACGAGCCGGCGGACGCATTGAAGTCTCCGGCGAGCACTCGTGTGTCGCGGCCCTCCGAGCGCCGGAGCCAGTTGTCGACCAGGTCGGCGGCCTGGAGCCTCCGCTCCCGCTCGTGGATGGAAAGATGCGTGTTCAGCACCTGCACCACGACGCCGTCGAGGTCGACCTCCACCCACAGCACGCCGCGCGCCGGCAGGGCGATCCGGGAGTCGAGGCGCGGCAGGGCGCCCGAGGCCCGCAGCCGCAGCGCGTGCGAGGACAGCACCGCGTTCCCGAAGAGTCCGTCGTCGATCTCGGCGACCGCGTGGAACCGGAACTCCTTCTCCAGTTGCCGCGCGATCTCCACCGCCTGCTCCACGCCGCCGGAGCGCGTCCGCCCGTGATCCAGCTCCTGCAGGCAGACGACGTCGGCGCTCGCCCGGGCGATCACCCGTGCGATGCGCTGCGTCGAGTACCGGCCGTCCATGCCGCGGCAGCCGTGCACGTTGTACGTCATGACGCGGATGCGCCGGATGCGTGGATCCGGTTCTGATCGCCGGGCGCGCGCCCGCCGGATGGAGATGTGCGGCGTCCGCGGATCCAGCACGTCGCGGGCCAGGGAGCGGAGGTCGAGCGGGCGCAGCGCCGCGCCGGCCGGCAGCCGGTGCGACATCTCCGGAGGGAGCAGCAGGAACGCGGAGGTCTCGCGCGGGCCCGCGCTTCCGTGCGCGCCGTTCTCGATCTTGAAGGAGATCGAGCCGTTGCGGCTCCACCCGAGCAGGGTCAGCTCCCCGGCGCTCTCGTGATGCACCACGCGCAGCACGTCCTCGGCCACCTGCTCGCGGTACGGATGATCGCCCAGGATCTCCGCGGAGTCGGCCGGGAGGCGAAGAGGCCGCGCGCTCCCGGTCCAGACGAGTGCCGCCCCGTCGGCGTCCGCGGCCAGCACCATCGGCACGCCGCCCTCGGTGGCCATCGCCAGGGCGAGCTCGTCCCGCCGCTGCACCGCCGTGCCCCGCGGCAAGTACACGAACCCGACCGAACCGCGGTGCACCACTCGCGGCGCGCCGGGCTGCCCGGCGGGCACTGGCTCCGGACCGGACTGCTGCCGGCGCAGCCACTCGGAGCGCGACCGCGCGGCCGCCTCCGCGAGCGCCCGGGGGTCCGGTGCCGCGGGCGGATCCTGCCTCCCCTCCAACCGGTCCCAAATGCGGGTGACCACGTCGGCGACGTCGCCGTGACGCTTGCGATAGGCCACGACCGGCTCCTGCCCGTGATCCGAGTAGATCCACACCTGGTAGTCGCGGCGTGGCGAGCGGTGCGCAGCGAGCCAGATCCTGCGCATCGAGCGGTCGATCCCCTTGAGCGTCCAGAGGGCGAACGCCGAGTCGGGCCCCCGGCGATGACCGTGCTCGTCGTAGCCCAGGAAGTTGACGTGAATCACGGGAAGGCCGCGCTCCGCGTCGACGGCGGCTCCGGCGGTGACGATCTCGCGCATGACCGCGGTCACCGCCACGCGCTCGAGGATGAAGCGCAGCTCCGCGCGAACCTGGCGGCCGGCCAGCGTGCCCCGGACGAAGTCGAGGACGGCGAGGCCGAGTTCCACGACGAAGTTCGCGACCACGCGGATGGCACTCCACGTGTGCCACACTGCCAGCGCAGCGAGGTGCAACGGATTCAGCGCGCCCAGGAGATGACCGAAGCCCGTGGTCGACGCGCAGAGGTGCGACTCGGCGGCGCCGCCGGCGTAGATGTCGGACCACGCAGAGCCGCCGGCGAGCAAGCCCTTGCCCCGCGCCTCCAGCCGCCCCTGGATCTCCCGGCTGTCCGCCCAGCCGTTCATGACCATCTCGCGGCCGGTCTCTCGGTCCAGGAACCCGAAGCCGGGGACGACGGCCTTCACGCCGTAGAAGAGCTCGCCCTGGAAGGCGGGAGTGTTGCTCGGCATCCCCGAGTACAGCGCATGAAGGCCGTACCCCTCGTCCTCGACGAGGTGGCGAAGGAAGGGCATCTTGCCCTCGGCCATCGCGCGGGTGAGGACCGCTTCGCCGAGGCCGTCGATCTGCAGGAGCACGAGCCCCGGCTCGTCTCCGCGTCCCGCCTCGGGTCGGTGGCCGAGGAGCCGCGCGCTCCAGCGGTTGCGGCTGACCAGCCGGCGGATGTGGCTGCCCAAGATCTCGAACCGGTCGATCATCGGGAAATCCCCCGCATGTCTCCAGGATACGCTACGATGCTCCGGTCGACCGCCGGTGCTGGGCCCTTCGCCCGGGAACGGCTCGAGGAGGCGAATGAACGCGATCAAGAAGAGCTCGGACGAGCGCAATCTCGCCGTCTATATCGACTTCGAGAACCTGGCGCTCGGCTTCCCGGCGGACAGTCGCACGACCTTCGACGTGCACCGCGTGCTCAACCGGCTGCTGGACAAGGGGAAGGTGATCGTGAAGGTCGCCTACGCGGACTGGAGCCGCTTCCGCAACTACACGAAGCTGCTTCACGAGGCCGGCATCGCGCTCGTGGACATTCCCAAGCGGTCCATGACCGGGAAGAACTCCGCCGACATCCGCCTCGTCGTCGACGCCATGGACCTGTCGTCTTCCAAGGAGCACATCGACACCTTCGCCATCGTTTCCGGCGACAGCG
This sequence comes from Candidatus Eiseniibacteriota bacterium, assembly GCA_052390515.1. Taxonomy (GTDB): domain Bacteria; phylum ARS69; class ARS69; order ARS69; family ARS69; genus JBQTGV01. The sequence goes on from JBQTGV010000096.1 coordinate 7,651, forward strand.
ACTTCTCGCCGCTGGTGGCGAAGCTCCGCGAGAACGGGAAGTACGTGATCGGTCTGGGGATGAAGCAGTCCACGTCGAAGCTGCTCGCCGACCACTGCGACGAGTTCCTGTACTACGAGGAGCTGGAGGCGGAACGGGCTCCCCTGCCGCAGGAGGGCACGGAAAAGATCTCCGGCGAGGACAAGGAGGCCTTCGCGCTGCTTCTCGACGCCACCCGCGCGCTGCTGCGCGAGAACGACCGCGCGCTCGCCTCCCGGATCAAGGAGACGATGAAGCGCAAGAGCCCCGCGTTCACCGAGTCGGCCTACGGCTATCGCAGCTTCAGCGAGCTGCTCGAGGAAGCCCAGGAGGCCGGACTTCTCGAGCTCAAGGTGGACGAAGCCAGCGGCACGTACGTGGTCACCAAGATCACGACGACCCGGCGCCGGCGGCGACGCGGACGGTAGCGTGGAGGTCGTGGTGAATCGCCTCGCCGCCGCCCCGGTCCGCGAAGTCGTCCGCATCTCGGTGGAAGGCGACCTGCTCGACCCCAGCCTGCGTCGCTGGCACTCCGCCTTCCTCCGCCGCGCGCGCGGCCTTGCGGGATCGGTGCGGGGGCGAAGCCGCGACCGGCTCGACGCGCTCGGCGAGGTGTTCTTCGAGGAGCGGTTGAAGCCGCGCCTCCTCTTCGCCGGAGTCGAGCGCGTGCGGGCCGCGCGACGCGCGGGTCGAACCCTTCTGCTGGAGAGTCACGGATCCGAGCACGTGGTGCGGCCGCTCGCGCGGCACCTGGCCGCGGATCGGATCGTTGCGCAGCGGTTCGAGTTCCGCGACGGCGTGGCCACAGGGCGAAGCCTGCCGGCGCCGGTCGAATCGGACTCGCTGCGTCTGGGAGTGCTGCCCGTGGCGACGATCGTCATGGACCGTCCGGTTCCTCCGGCCCCGCTCTCCGTCACCGCCGCGTTGGCCGACCGGGAGATCCTGCTGCTCGGAGCCAGCGGCTTCATCGGCAAGGTCTGGCTGGCGAGCCTGCTCGAGCACCTGCCCGAGCTCGGCACGGTCCACGTGCTGCTGCGCCGTCGCGGGGCGAGGGAACCGGAGGCGCGCTTCGCCCGGATGCTCCGCGAATCGCCCGCGTTCGAAGGGCTGCGCCGCCGCGACGGACCGTCGCTCGAGGCGCTGGCCGCGCGGATCCGCGTCCACGAAGGGGACGTGCGAGAGCCGGATCTCGGGCTTCCGCCGGCCACGGCCGCACGGCTTCGCGAGACCGTGGACCTCGTCGTCAACTCGTCGGGGCTCACCGAGTTCAATCCGGATCCGAGGGATGCGCTCGCCGTCAACGTCGACGGCGTGCTGCACCTGCTCGACTTCGTCTCCCGCTCCCGGACGGCCGCGCTGCTGCACGTGTCCACGTGCTTCGCGGCGGGTTGCCGCGAAGGCCGCATCCCCGAGGAGTGTGATCCGCGCGCGACGCCGTCGGGCCGCGCCGGGTTCGATCCGGAGAGCGAGCGGCTTCAGCTCGAGCGCACGCTGCAGGAGTACGCCTCGACCCGCACCACCCGACGCCCCGCCACCTGGGCGATCACCGAGCGCGCCCGGGAGCTCGGCTGGCCGAACATCTACACGTTCACGAAGGCCCTCGGCGAGCGTCTGATCGCGCTGCGCCGCGAGCGGGACCCGCGCCTGGCCGCCGCCATCGTGCGGCCCTCCATCGTCGAGTCGGCCGTGGCCTTCCCGATGCGCGGTTGGAACGAGGGCGTGAACACGTCGGCGCCGCTCTCGCACCTGCTGGGCACGCACTTCCGCCAGCTCCCCGTCAACGAGCGCAAGCGCCTGGACGTCGTTCCGGTGGACCTCGTGGCGCGCGGTCTCACGCTGGTGACGGCGGCGCTGCTCGAGAACCGGCATCGCCTCGTCTACCAGCTGGCCACCTCGGCGACGAACCCGCTGGACCTTCGCCGCGCCGTCGAGCTGACCTCGCTCGCGCATCGCAAGCACCATCGCTCGCGGCCGGGGTGGCGGAGCCGGATCCTCGCGCGTCTGGAGGCGGTCCCGGTCTCCCGCGAGCGCTACGGGCGGCTCTCCGTGCCGGCGCAGCTCCGTGCCGTACGCGCGCTCAACGGAGTGCTCGCTCCCGCCGGCCGCCGCGGACCGCTGGCACGGGCCGAACGGATGCTGCAGCGAGTGAAGGAGCTGATCGACCTGTACGAGCCGTTCCTGCTGGGGCACGAACCGGTCTTCGAGGCGAACCACATCGAGGAGCTGGCCGCCGCGCTGCCGCAGGACGAGCGCGAGTCGTTCGGCTACGACGTGCGCAGCCTCGACTGGTACGACTACTGGATCGACGTGCACATCCCCGGCCTTCGCCGCTGGAGCTATCCTCTCATCGAGGGACGGCCGGTGCGGCCGGACCGCGAGCCGGCGGGACTTTGATGGCCATCTTCCTGACCGGAGCCACCGGCTACCTCGGGGCCTACGTCGCGGCCGAGCTGCTCCGCGAGGGCGAGACGCTCAACCTCCTGGTGCGGGCGCAGGGCCCCCGCGACGCGGAACGTCGCCTCTGGCGCGCGCTGCAGTTCCACGCGGAGTTCGCGGACTTCGAGCGCTGCCTGCGCGAGCGCATCCACCTGTTCGAGGGCGACATCACCGCCCCGGATCTCGGGCTCGACCCCGACGCCCGCCGCCGCCTGGTGGAGACGACCGAGTCCATCGTGCACTGCGCGGCCTCGTTGAACCGTCGCTCCGAGCAGGCCTGCATCGACGGCAACGTGCGCGGCACGCTGGCGGCGCTTCGCATCGCGCGGGAGGCGGGCGAGCAGCACGCGTTCCGCCGCTTCAGCCTGGTGAGCACGGTGGCCGTCGCCGGGGAGCGGTCCCACGAGATCGTGCACGAGGACGACGCCGTCGACTGGGGCCGCCGCGACTACGACCCGTACGGACGGACCAAGAAGCTCGCCGAGCTACTGGTGCGCGATCTCCTGCCCGACGCCGCCGTCACCGTCTTCCGCCCGAGCATCGTGCTGGGCGACTCGATGCGGTCGGAGACGACGCAGTTCGACATGGTCCGGTCCTTCTCGTTCCTCGCCGACCTGCCCGCGCTGCCCATGCGCGCGACGGACCGTCTCGACATCGTTCCCGCGGACTGGGTCGCCCGCGCGATCGTGCTGCTGCACCGGAAGCCCGAGCCGCGCCACGTCACCTACCACCTCTCCGCCGGAGCGGCCTCGCCGATGTGCCACGAGATCGCCGGGGCCGTGGCCGCGGCGGTGGATCGCCGCCCGCCGGTCTTCGTGCCGGCGCTGGCCTGGCCGGCGGACGCTCTCGCCGCGGTCACGGAGCGTGTCGGGCCGCTCTCGGCGCGCCGCGGGGCCGCGCTCCTGCGGGTCTTCCTGCCCTACCTGACCTACGACACCGTCTTCGACAACTCGCGGGCCGTCGCGGAAGTCGGCGAGGAACCGGCGCCGTTCGTGCCCCGCTGCATCGCCCTGCTGAAGTGGGCGCGCGAAGCCGGCTTCCGCTATCCTCACGTCCCTTGGCCGGGCGAAGCGGAGCCCGACGCGACGCCCGCGCCCCGCTCCACCGGGAGCCTCGCGCAATGACCGACCTGCTGCTCCAGACCTGGACCGCGCTCGCGATCGAGGCCGCGCGGCTCGGTCACGCGCGTGACCGCGCCGAGCCGTGGATGCCCGGCCGTCCGCTCCGCCTGCTCTTCGCCGGCTACAACGGAGCGCGCAACACCGGGTCCGACGTGCGCGTCGAGGAGATGCTGCGTCAGGTACATCGCGTGCTGGGAGCGGATCGCGTCGTCGCTTCGGTGCTGACGCAGGATCCGCGGCTCACGCGCGGCTACTTCGCCGGGGCCAGGCAGGTGCGTCTCCCGGACGTCTTCCCGCCTTTCCTCGCGCGGGAGGTACCGCGCCACGACGGAGTGATCGCCTGCGAGGGCTCGATGTTCAAGAGCCGCTTCGCCGACGCGCTGACCACCATGATGGTCGGCGCTCTCGGCATCGCCGCGGCCCGGAACCGCCTGTCGGTGGGGTACGGCGCCGAGGCCGGCGAGATGTCGGCGAGCCTGCGTCGCCTGGTTCGCCGCTACTGCGGCACGTCGCTCGTGATCACGCGGAACGAGGAGTCCGCCCGGATCCTCCGTGAGCTGCGCGTCCCGACCGAGCCGGGCGCGGATACGGCCTGGACCTTCCGCCCGCATCCGAGCGAGCACGGCCGTCGCCTGCTCGCCGCCGCCGGATGGGATGGGACGACGGACGTGCTGGCCGTCTGCCCGATCCATCCGTTCTGGTGGCCGGTGAAGGCCGAGCCGGCGAAGTGGGCGGCGCTCGCTGCTACCGGCGCCTTCCGCGAGAGCCACTACCGCTCGCTCTACTTCCACCGCTCCGGCGCGAAGGTGACCGACGCGTTCCGCCGCTACGTGGATGCCGTGTCCGGCGCGGTGGATGCATTCCGGCGAGAGCGTCGCGTCTTCCCCGTCCTCGTCGCCATGGAGCGCCTGGACGAGGGCGCGTGCCGGCGGATCGCCGCGAAGCTCGGCGGCGCCCCCGTGTTCAGCTCCGCCGGCCACGACATGTACGAGATCGTCTCGATCCTCCGCGAGAGCCGGATGCTGCTCTCGTCCCGCTTCCACGCCCTGGTCACGACGATGCCCGCGCTCGTGCCGGCGGTCGGCGTGACCATGGACGAACGCATCCGCAACCTGATGAAGGACTGCGGCCGCGAGGATCTCTCGATCGAGGCGGATGAGCCGGATCTCGAGGCGCGGCTGCTCGACGCGCTGCGACGGATCCGCGCCGAGGAGGACGCGCTGCGTCCCGCCCTCGGCGGCGCCGTGGTCCGCAATCTGAAGCGAATGGCGCAGATGGGACTGTTCCTGGAAGAGGAGGTCGCGCGGCGGTTCCCCGGGTTCGAGACGCGGCGCGGCCTCGTCCGCTGGGAGCAGTACCTCCCGGAGCTTTCGCCGGACCTGCTGAGCCTCGTGGAGCGCCACGGTGACGCCGCGGCGCCGCCGGAGCCGGTGCGCGTGGCGGAGCCGGCACGATGAGCTTCCTCCGGCGGATCCTGGACCGCTTCGATTCCGAGCCCGAGCACCCTTTCCTGCAGACCGCGCGGGACGGGACGCTCGCCGCCACGACGGGCGCGGATCTTCTCGCCGCGGTGGACCGCGTCCGCGATCTCGCGCGTGCCGCCGGTCTCGCGCGGGGAGATCGCTGCGCGCTGCTCGCGGCCAACTCCGCGGAGTGGGTCGCGGTCGATCTCGGGCTGCTCGCCGAGGGCGTCGTCGTCGTGCCGCTCTGGTCGCGGCAGACTCCCGGTGAGCTGGCGCGCATCCTCCGCGACTGCTCGCCCAAGCTGCTCCTTTGCGACGACGACGTGGCCGAGGCGCTGCGCCGGGAAATGCCGGACCTGCCTCCGGTGCACCGGCCGGCCGAGGCTTTCGGCTCTCCCGCCACCGCGCGGCGCGCGCCCATCCTGGTGGGCCCGCACGATCCGGTCGCGGTGATCTACACCTCGGGCACCTCCGGCGAGCCCAAGGGCGCGGTGATCTCGCGCGGGAACGTGGACTTCCTGCTGGACCGCACCGGCGAACGTCTCGACCTGCTCATGGAGGGGTGCCCGGAGCGAGAACGCGTGCTCTGCTACCTGCCGTGGTGCTTCGCCGGCGCCTGGATCGCCCTGCTCGCCGGCCTTCGCCGCGGCAGCGTGCTCACCATCAACACCGATCCTTCACGCATTCCCGACGACGCGAAGATGATCCGACCGCACTGGTTCCAGAACGTGCCGCTCGTGCTCGAGCGGATGCGCGAGGGCGTGGAGCGGGCGATGTCGCGGAAGGGCCTGGTCTTCGCCTCGCTCTTCACCGGGGCGATGCGTGCGGTGCACGACTCGGCCGAGGGGCGCCGGACCTCACGCCCGGACGCGGCGAAGCTGGCCGTGGCCCGCCGGCTGCTGTTCCCCGCCATCCGCAAGCGTCTCGGCCGTGACCTCCGCGCGCTCGTGTGCGGTTCCGCGCCGCTCGACGCGCGGACGCAGCGCTTCTTCGAGACGCTGGGCCTGCCGGTCCTTCAAGTGTACGGCCTCACCGAGACGACGGCCGTCTGCACCATGGACGTCCCCGGCGACGCGAAGCCGGGGACCGTCGGGCGTCCGATCGCCGGCGTCGAGATGCGCTCCGACGACGACGGCGAGATCCTGGTGCGCGGGCCGAACGTCTTCGAGGGGTACTGGAACCGGCCGGAAGCGACCGCGCGGGTCTTCACCGATGGATGGTTCCGTACCGGAGACCTCGGCGAGCAGGCCGACGAGGGACGCTGGCGCATCACCGGCCGAAAGAAGAGCCTCATCGTGCTCGGCTCCGGACAGAACGTGGCGCCGGAACCGATCGAGGCGGAGCTGGCCCGCCTGCTGCCCGTCGCGCAGCAGATCGTGCTGGTCGGAACGGGTCGCCCGCATCTCGCCGCGGTCCTCACCGGACCGCTCACCCGCGAGGCAGCCGAGGAGGCAGTCGCGCGAGTGAACGAGGATCTCCCCGCCCGGCAGAGGATCCGCGGCTGTCTCGTACGCCGAGAGCCCTTCACCGTCGAGAGCGGCCTCGTCACGGCGAACGGCAAGCTGCGCCGGGACGCGATCGCGCGGGCGCTCGATTCGGAGATCGGGGAGCTCTACGCGCGCGAGGAGGTGGGCGTGTGAGCACGGTCCGGGGAACGGCTCTCTCGTGGACGGCAGCGGACCGGATCGTCCGCGTCGAGCTGCACCGTCCGCCCGCGAACGAGATCGGCACGGCGACGCTCGCGGATCTCGAGCGTCTCGCCGCCGCCCTTCCCGAGCTCGAACGGGAAGCGCGCGCTCTCGTCCTGCACAGCTCGCTCGACGCCGGCTTCTCGGCGGGCGCGGATCTCCGCGAGCTCTTCGCCGGGATGCGTCGGCTCGGCGCCGCGGACAGCGCGGCCGGCGTACGCGACTTCCTCGAACGGATCCACCGCGTCCTCGATGCGCTGGACGCGACGCCGCTCACCACAGTCGCAGCGGTGCACGGCGTCGTCTTCGGGGGCGGCTTCGAGCTGGCGCTGGCCTGCGACCTGATCGTCGCGGACCGCTCGGCACGC
>JBQTGV010000097.1:0-1586 GCA_052390515.1 Candidatus Eiseniibacteriota bacterium
GAGCCCGTGTCCCTCCCCGCCGCTGGCCACTACTCCGATAACCAGGCGCTCACCTACTCCTGGACGCAGGTCAGCGGTCCGCCCGTCCCGCTGAGCGACCCGAGCGCGGCCGCGCCGACCTTCACCACGCCCGAGGGACTGGCCAACACCGACCTCGTCTTCGAACTCTCGGTCTCCGACGGCACGAGCACCTCCGCCGACACGGTCACGATCACGGTCAACGCCAACGACGACGCGCCGGTGGCTGACGCAGGGCAGGATCAGCAGGCGCTTCCCGGCGACCTCGTCGCCGTCGCAGGGCAGGCGCAGGACATCGACAGCGGGAGCCTCACCTTCACCTGGGTGCAGACGGGCGGACCGGCGATCGAGATCGCCGATCCCCACGATCCCACGCTTCTCTTCGAAGCCCCGCCCGTGCTCGGAACCGTCGTGCTGCGCTTCGAGCTCCGGGTCAGCGATGGAACGAACACGTCGGTGGACACGATCCAGGTCGTCGTGAATGGTCCGACGAGCGCGCCCGCGTCGACGAATCCGTCACCGGGCGCCGCGGAGCCGCGGAGCCGTTTCGTGGAATCCGCGGAGGACCGCGCCGGGACACCGGATCCGGTCGACCCGTCGCCGCCCGAAGTCGAGGGCGAGACCGAGAGTGACGGCAGCGAGGATCTGGCGCAGATCGCACCCGGCGATCTGGCCCTGCTCGACCCGGAGGTATCAGGCGCCCAGTTCGGCTTTCCGGACGATGTCGCGCGCGGCCTGGCCGGGACCGATCCGTCCGTGGCGATGGCCACGGGCTCCCGACTCTTCGGGCTCGACGCGCTCGTGCCGGAGCGCCTCGAACTCCGCCCGCCGGCGACCCCGCCCGCGGACAACGCCCTGTTCCAGAGCGCCCCGGCCGAGGCCGCGCGTTTCGAGGACTACTTCGTGCCCGACACGACCCCGGAAACCGATTCCGGGCTCGATGCGCGGCCGTCGACCGTCACGGAGTCCGGCACCGAGGCCGGGGCGGTGCCCCCGCGCGGAGCGAACGTCCCGCTGCTCGCAGGCCTCTACGGCATCCTGCGCGCCGCAGCCGGCGTCTTCGCCCCCCCGCAGCCGCCCGCCAACCCGCCCGACGACGAGGAGTCGGCCGGGAAAGCGACCCGGCGCTAATCCGTTGGTCGGCGCCCAGTCGATTGCAGGGAGCGCGTCCGGGAACTTCCAATCCACGGGAGTGAGCTCCCCCGTCGCTCCTCCGGTCTCACCGAGGCGGCGTGCCCCATGTTCGACAGCCCCACCGGCGCGCCTGGGTGCGAACCGAAGACGCTCCGCAGCAGAGCCGCGTAGCACGCGTGCAATCGGTCGCCCGCTCCGTCGACACCGCCAGCGCGACCTTCGTCGTGCGTCTGGAACTCGACGCTCCGGACCTCGCCCTGCCCGTGGGACTTCGGTGCCAGGTCCGCTTCGCTTCCTGATCATCAAGAAGAAGTGCCGGCGGCATGCAGGTGATGTTGCCCGCGCCAGGTTGGGGCGCGCATGACTGCCAAACGCAAGTCCTCCGCCCGCAAGCCGGACCCGACTCCCGGCGCGGATTCCCCGTCCACGCCTCC
>JBQTGV010000098.1:0-12781 GCA_052390515.1 Candidatus Eiseniibacteriota bacterium
GGCACCTCCTGGCTGCGCGTGATCAGCCTCGCTCATCCTTCGTGGTTGAAAGCAGCGAGCGCGCGAACATCAGCCCGCCATCGAGATCGGTGAAGACGTCGTCGAGCTGCGCCTCGTACGTACGACGGAGGAGCGCCCCCATCGCGGGACCTGGGGACATCCCGTGGGTGATCAGATGGCGTCCTTGCACGAGCGGGGCAGGGGCCGAGGCCTCCAGCTGGAAGGCGCGCACCCGATCTTCGAACCAGATCGCTGCGCTCGCGTCCCGCGCCGGCGCACCTCGACCGAGCATGTCCGCGTGCGCCAGAGAAGCGAGATCGAGCAGGTTCACCTCCTGCGCCAGCCGCCGGAACGCGCCGATCCCGACCGTGTCCCGAACCTTGTAGAGCGTCGCCGGGGCGAGGTGCCGACGGACGAGACCTGTCACGCGCTGGATCGTCGCCCGATCGATCGCGAGTCGAGTCAGGAACGTCTGCGTCGGATCGACGCCTGCCTCCTCGTGACCGTGCGCGATCCACCGGCCGGCTCGAAGTCCCTCGGTCGCCAGCCGCGTGACGAGCGGCTTGCCAAGGTCGTGACAGAGGGCGGCGAGGAGGAGGCCGAGGTCGTCCGTCCTGGCACGCATGGCCTCCACGGTGTAGCGCGTGTGGGTCCAGACGTCGGCCTCCGGGTGGAAGACCGGGTCCTGGAGCGTGAACAGGAGCGCGAACAGTTCAGGGAACCACGCCCCGCGCCACATCGCATGAAGTGCCCGCAGGCCGGCGCCGACATGCGGTGCCTGAAGCAGCCCGCACAGCTCGTAGCCGATGCGCTCTCCAGAGAGCGAAGACACCGGCTGGCGATGACACAGGGCGAGAGTGTGGACCTCGACCTGGAAGCCAAGCTTCGCGGCGAACCGGCAGGCCCTGAGGGCCCGCAGAGGATCATCACCGAACAGCGGTGGATGCACCGCACGGAGCACGCGGTGCTCGAGGTCCTTGAGCCCGCCGACGAGATCGTGAATCGCGCCGGTGGCTGGATCCTGCAGGAGCGCGTTGACCGTGAAGTCGCGCCGGAGCACCGCCTCGGCCATCGGCATCGCGGGGTCGGCGGAGATCGAGAAGTCTCGATGGCCGACGCCGAGCTTCGAGTCGCGACGGGGGAGGCTGACGTCTACGGTCTCCCCGTCCACGGTGACCCTGAGGACGGAGAACGACGCGCCGACCTCGTCGATCGTCCCGACACGCGCGCAGGCCGCACGCACGCCCGAAGCATCCAGCCCGTACACCTCAACGTCGTCGTCCTTCGGGCTAAGGCCGAGCAGACGATCGCGCACGCCGCCACCCACGAGGTACGGACGGCCGCCGGCCTCACGCAGGGCGCACACGACAGCGAGGACCGACGGGGACAGCGTGGGGATCATCGGCGCCTCCTTTTTTCTTGATGGTGTTGTGTTCGATTCACTTCTCCTTCCCTGAAGAAGAAACAGGGCAGGCCGCCGACGGAGAGATCGCGGCTGACGGGGTGCAGGACCACACGACCCAGGGGCGTGATCTCAGCCCCGAACCGAAGGCCCACGACCGCCTTGACGCTCGCCGTTCCTTCCTCCGGGTCGACCACCCGTCGCGCGTGTCGAGGACGGCGACGTGACGACCGATCCAGAGGCGGAGGCACGCCGACCGGAAGCGACCCGAGATGTGTACCCCAGGGCGCCGATGTTCCACCCCGTCGAGATCGCCGTTGCCGATACCGACTTCGACGTACTCCAAGCACCTCACCTCCTTTTGACGCGAACATGTCGAGTCACACCCTTTCAGACCAGGGATCGGAGCGGCCGCCAGCGGTGACGTCCGGAAGGAGCGGCTGAAGCCTAAGAGGAGCGAGCGGGTCGCGCATGTGGCGAGGGCAGAGGACGAAAGGGGAGCGCGGGGCGTCCTGATCGCCCAGCGGCGCAGCGCTTAGAGCACGGCCGTTGCGTCGGAGCCAGGGAGGGCTCTCAATCCACTCATCCCCTCACAAGAAAAAAACAGCGCCAGCCGCAAGACCGCCGCCGACGATGGAGAAACCGCCGCGCACCAGTCGAAGGGCTCCACGCCGCGTGGAATGGCCGCGGCGCGATGGGCGCGCGCCACCACGAGCGCGACGTGACGCGGCGAAGATGCGAAGACTGTGCACGCCGTCACCGCGGCGGCGGGAGCGCAAGGCGCGGTCTACTCCTCCTGCTACCGACGAGTGCGGGCCCCACGCCGCCGACACGCACGGGAAGCATCGTGCGGGCGAGAGGACCGAGGTAGGCGCGACTCCGCCGCGCCGCAGCAGTCGCCGTCGACGCGAGCGCGCGCCGACGAACGCCCGCCATGGCCGCCGCGAGGCGTCCGCGACACCGTGCGCCTCACAAGCCCGCCTATATATTCATTAGGATTCTCTACAAATGGAGCGACGGGGGAATGCTCTGTAAGACTGCGGCGGGGTGAGAGAAAGGCGCCGTAGCGTCGTCGAAACGGGCACAGTGACACTCGAACGAGTTCTGGTGACCTATCGGACCCACGGACCACGCATCAGACGGTCGAGCTTGTCCTCCATCGTTGCCACCGGAGCTTCCTCGGCGCCCTCCTCAAGCAATGACGCTGCATGCTCCACCGGGGTGATCGCGGTGCTTCGTGAGACGGGTGCAGGCCCTCCAATGGGCGGCGGCGTCGCCCGTCGGCGCCGCGGCGCCGACGCGGCCTGCTGGGCAAGGACCCCACGAAGCTCCGCCTCGGAGAGGACCGCGTCGCCGAGTTCAGGCGCGAGGCAGGTCAGCAGCGCTTCCTTGATGGCTCGGTTCCGTCGCCGCCGAGGGATGGCGAAGAGCCGCCGGAGAATCGCGACGTCTGCGGCGTTGTCGAGGCTGAAGTAGAGCGTCCGGTAGTGCCGGTCGGTGGCCTTCGAGGAGTCCATCGTGGGGCCTCGTCGGGGCGGCCGTCTAACAGACGTCTATCAGAAATCTGTGAGACGGCGGCCGTCGCGCGGTGCTCCTCATGAGCGGGAAGGTTGCCGGGAGAGCCGGCACCCGAAGCGGTAGTACCCCAGGGCGTTCTGGATCCGGGAGTTCGCCACGAGCTTCGCGTGCGGGGCGATCTGCTGTAGGCGAGCCCCGAGGAGTTGAGCGCCCCCGCCGGTGAGCCAGAGGACCTCCAGACTACGCGCCTGGTCGCCCCACAGCATCCGGGCGTGCGCGGCGATGGCGTCGGCGTGGCGGTCCAGAAGGGAGTCGACGGTCGCACTGATGTCGACCTGCGTGTCGGCGATCTTCACCGTGCGCCGGAGTACGGAATCGTTCATGGCGTGCGGGTCGATCTCGACACCGTAGCGCTTGCCGATCTCGCGGCTGACGTCGAGCATCAGTTCTGCCATCCCACTGTTGCGCGTGAGGCACTCGCCAGGGATGACCTCGAATCCCTGGAGGGTGAAGTAGTCGGACGTCCGGAACCCGATGTCGAGGACCCCGAGGCGTGCATCCGCGAGCGAGGCATCGGTGATGACGCCGGTGTCGTCCATCACCTGCGAGAACACGGTCCCGAGCGGCTGGGGCAGGACGCGAACCTCCTGGATCGTGATTTCCCATGGCGTCCCTTCCGGCAGGACCTCCACCTTGTGCGTCCCTTCGAGCTGCCGTTTCACGGTCGCCGCATGGGCCGCAAGGTCGTCCACCGGGAGGCCCGTGATGACCGTGGCGAACCCCCCCGATTCGCGCACGCGCCGCCGGATGGCCTGCAGCGCGAGCAGCTGGTACGGCACCGTCGTGAGCCATTCGCGATTGAGTCCGACGAGCGGGCGCTTGCTGACCTTGAGAGCCCGCACGCCGATGACGTACTGGCGTCCCTGGTACATGAGCGCATCGAGATCCTTGCGGTCGAACCCACCGCCGATGGTCACTTCGTTCGGCGTCCAGTCCGCAACAACGGACTGGAACGCGTCCGAGCCGAACTTGCAGACGCTCTTCGTGAACCCGAATCCGAGGTCGAGCCCGAACAGCATTGCGCTCCTCCTTGGCGATCATCAGTTGAGCGCGGTATCGCGCATGGGTCCCGGAGGACCGTTGGCGCGGGGAGTCCGGTACTCCCCCTCGTCGCCTTCAACTGTGATCGTCCCGGGTGAGCAATCGATAAGGGCTTGTGGGATCAGATCTGCCCCCGACTCTGAACGATTCAGTCGTGCAGACCGTCGCCGTCCTGGTCGAGCATGTCGTCCATCACGTTCGCCTCAAGGGCGTCGCCGTCGTCCGCGGCAGCCTCACCCGGCTGGCGTACCGACGGCGGGCTCACGGGCGCGATCGTAATGGGTCGCGTCGATGGCGCTGGCGGCCGTGCCGCGGGCGGCGCGGCCGGCGTGACGGGGGGCGGTGTGACGGGCGCAGCCGGCGCGCCGGTTGACGGCCCTCCCGGGGCACCGGGACGGACGTAGCTGATGAGCGTCGTCGGCTGGGGCTGTCCGCGCCGTCGACGCATCGCACCAGAGGTGCTCGTCGAGGCGGGTGTCGTCCCGGGCTGGGGAGCGGCCCCGCCGGGACCGTCCGCTCGACGAGGAGACGGCGCCGTCGGAGCCGCGGCGCCGTTGCCGCCGGCGGTGCGGTTCCGCCCCGCGCCGTTCGCGCCGGCCTCCGCCTGTTCGCTCCGCCGGATATTCACCAGTCGGACGTAGCGACCGAGATCGAGGGGCGGCGGCGGCTCGCGGTCCCACCGTGCGCAGTGGCTCGCGTAGTCCCATCCCGTCGGCGCAGCGTTCGTTTGCGCCCAGAGGCTCCACAGCGTGAACGGCATCGTCCGGGCGCCCTTGGGGCTGAGCCACATCATGTGGCCGCGCGACGCCAGCTCGTGGGTGAGTTGCCGGCTCTCCATCACGAGGTCCTTCTGGATGCGGTACCCCGCGAAGGACGCGCGCCCGTCGGTACGGTTCGTCCATCCCATCCAGCTCGAGAGCGCCAGCGGCGACCAGGTGCGACCTCGACTCTCCGTCTCGCTCACCTGGATGACCGTGCGGTCCGCCTTGCCGGTGAAGCGCGCGAGATATTCGGCGCCTTCGCCGGGCCCCAAGCGGAAGGACGTGATGTGCGCGCAGTTGCCAAGCACGCGGTCCCGAAAGCCCTCCGACAGCCCCGACGCACGATCGCTCAGGCCGCTGACCGTCTGCGAGCCGAGGATGATCCCGATGCCCGTGGAGCGGGCCTGCTCGAACACGCGCGCGAACTGTGGCAACGCGTAGCTCGGAAACTCGTCGAGGAAGATGACGAAGGGCGCGTGCACCAACTCGCCCTCCGTCCGCTGGATCTCGTCGATCGCCATGGTGAGGTCGGTGATGAAGAGTCGCCCCAATTGGCCCCCATCGGCGTCAAGTCCCGGCGGGAGGCCCATGTAGGTCCACAGGCCGCGCCGTGCGCCCTGCAGCAGATCGACGTCGCTGAAGGGTTGGTTGAGGAGACCGGCCCACTTGCCCACATCGAGGCCTTGTAGGACCGAGGTCAGTCCCGACAGCGCCTCCTGGGCCTGGTGCGCTTGGAACTCCCCGCGCCGGTAGTAGCGCCGGAAGAACGCGTCGAGATCTGCCATACGGTCTTTCTTGCCGAGCGCCGTGAGTCGCCTCCGGAGCCTTGGCGCGGCGATCTCGTAGTTCCGGGCAAGCTGGAGGATGTCGTCCGGGACGTGACGCAGCTCGGCTGCCATCAACGCGCTGCAGGCCAGCAGGAGAAACTCGAACTGGATATCGTGGTAGTGCTTGGCTTCGGACGTGGGCTCGATCGGCGGCAACTGCGAAAAGTAGAGGTTCGCGAGAGCGATCGGGTTCGTCGTCACTGCCGGGTTGTAGGCGTGGACCGGGCGTGTGGGATCGAAGATCCGCATCCGCCAGAGCTGTTGGCGCTGCATCGCCGCCCACGCGAGCGCGCGCGGCATCATCGGGTCGTGCTTGGTGGTGCAGAAGAGGAATCCCCGCCCGCGGTCCATCAGCTGGAGCATCAGCGCGAGGAACAGCGAGGTCTTTCCCGTCCCGGTCGTCCCGAACACAGCGAGGTGGCGGACGAGCTCATCGGCCGCGATGTCGATCGGTGTGCCCGACTCTGCCTCGTAGCCGAACACAAGCGGGGCAAACGGAATGCGGAGTTCCCTGCCGAGGGTGCTCATCGCCCAGGCTTCACCGTGGCCAGAATCCAGATCCTGATCCGCCGGCACAGCCGGTAGGTGGTCCAAGCCCAGACCGCCGTCAAGGCCACCATCGCGGCCGCCTCGGGCGCGAAGGTCGGCATGCACCCCAGCAGGGTCGACACCAGCACCACGAAGGCGAGGAATCCGACGATGGTCAGTGCAACGCTGGTCGTCGTCTCGACCAGCGTTGCCTTCGGGACCGGCGCGCTCGGCGCGGTAAGGCCCGTAGGACGGAGCGAACTGTCGTGGCTCATGCGCTGGCGATCATCACGGCCGGGACCGATGTCGGCCTCTGGGCGAGCGCCCTCGGCGTCCGCGTCCGGAGCATGGCGACGATGAGAAACGCCAGCACCCCGCCAAGCGCGCTCGTGAGCGTCGCTTCCGCCCAGAGCGCGGGCAGGCAGGCGCGAAGTTGTCCGGTCACCGCCTCGAGGAGGTCGAGGTGTTCGAGGACCAGACCGGTAGAGAGCGACAGTCCGGCAAAACGGTTAAGCATTGTGGAGTTCCTCCTCTGCGACCTCAGCGGTCCCGGAGGTCGGGGCAGACGCGACAGGACGTCCGGCGACTTCGGCGTCTGCCTGTTTGAGCCATGCCAGGAGCTGACGGACACGCGGACGACAGTTGGCAGGGACGAGATCCGGCGCATGCTCGGTGTGCAGCGCGAGGAGCACGTCTTCGATCTCTGGTGCCGAGAACACGTCCCGCAGGCTGGGGCTGAGCGCGAGCACCTGTGCGCCAAGGCTGTCGTGCGGGACGGCCGAGTGCGATGTCCATGTGCCGTAGTCGTCCTCGTGGTAGCTGAGGATCTTGCCGAGGTCGTGGCTGGCGGCCAGCGTGGCGGCAAGCGCGCGGTCGCGTGGCAGCGCGTCGGCGGCCAGGCGGTTGATGGCGCGCACCACGGCGAGGGTGTGAGTCGCGAGGCCGGCCTCCACGCGATCGTGCCCCTTCAGACTGCCGGGCATCTGCCGGGCGCGGAACAGCCACGCGCTGATGTCCTGGGCCAGTCGTGCCGGGACACCTTCCGCCATCAACGCGGCGGCGAGCGCTGTGTTCGCGGGCCCCCGCACGAGCCGCACGGGGCGATGTCGTGGCGCGAGGGGCATCGCCGTCGGCGGCTTCGCCGGGGGCGCCAGGCGATGGACTGCGACAGCCGTAGTCAGGAGGGTCGTGAGGGCAAGGCTCGCGAGGGACCACGAGACGAGCGTCCAGAACAGCGTGCGCAACAACAGGTGTCGAACGCGAATGTGCGCGTCTGCCGCGGCCGCGTGCGCCGCCGTCAGCCTGCCGACCAACCGCTCGGCCGCCTGCTCGGGGGACAGCGCGCCCGACTTATCGGGAACGGGCTGCAGTTCGAGCGTCTCCCGCGTCGTGTCGGCCATCGCGCCCACCACGCTGCGGATCAGCCGCGACATGCGGTTGGAGACGACCTGGGTGTCGGACAGTGGCCGCGCGCCGCGCGGCACGAATGTCGAGACGCGCTGCGCCTCGCTCCAGGACGTCTGTACGGTCGCCTGAGCGGGACCGAGGATCATCACGGCTTGCGTGTACGGATCGCTCGGAAACCTCGTCACGGTGCGCATCCACCGCGCGCCGAAGCGATCGAGCGCGATCGCCGCCTCAGCGGCGGAGGCGGTGGCCACGAGTTGCTCGTTGATCGACGTCTCGGCGGTGCGCATGACGTGATCGACGTTGCCGTCGACGGCGGCGGTGTTGAGCGCGCCCCAGAACGCGCAGGCCGTGGACGACATGCCGAAGAAGGACAGGAGGCTCCAGAGGAGCGCTTCAAGGACCGCCGTCATCGCGCGCGCGTCCTCATCGCACCCGCGCCTCACCCCACGTGAACCGTGAGTCGCCGCGGCCCCCTTGCGGCCCCTTCCGCCGGGCCTCGATCATGGCCCGCCGGGGCCCGATCACGACCGGCCACGGCGTCCAGCGCCACGGTGCCGTCATTGCGCGCATCAGGCGCACGGCCGTCGCGTGCGCGGCCCTGAATACCACGCGGTGACTCGCGCCCATGTCGCGTGCCACGAGACCGAGTGGGGTGCGCACGAGCACCGTTGCGAGCGGGGGGATCGCCGGCGGCTGCGCCCACTGCGCCGTCACCGGCGCCTGAAGCGAGAGCACCGACTCGGCGGCGATCTGCTCAAGCGCGTGCCGCAGGTCGCTCCGAAGCACTTCCAGGTTCTCCGCGATGGCCTGCGTGCGCAGTGCCTCCCGCGCTTGGCGGTAGAGCAGACGGGGGCTGCCGACGATGCGCGCCACCTCGGGAGGGAGCACGTGGCGATCCACGACGCTCAACCGTGCCAGTTCCTTGCTCTTAAACCACACCCGCCATACGTGGTACGCGGTGCGGCCGCATGCCAGCGTGCGGCGACGGGGCCAGCCGTAGCGTGCCGCCATACGTCGAGTGCCGGCGATCAGGAACAACTGGCGCCGCTCGCGACCGACGAAGGTCACGCCGTCGGCGTTCCACGAAGAGTCGAGGATCTCGATGAGCTGCCACGTCGCCGGGTCCCAGACCGGCTTGGCGGTCGGCACGTAGAAGCGCGAAGCGCCCGCAAGCGCGGGCGAGAGGGCGCGGCGCCAAAAGAGGGGAAGGCGACGCTGCCGGCGCACGCCGTCGCACATGCCCTCGGCAAGGATCATGTGACACGTGGCGACGATCGCTCCACGGTGCGCGGGATGCGAGGCACTGAGCCGGCCGAGCGGTGAACGTTCGAGGAGCCGGAGCAGCGCGAGCCGAAACAGCGCGTCGTTCGAGTCCGCCTGGAGGAGCCGATCGAGGCGGGTTGACGCGAAAGCGGCCTCCGTCGACGGGTCGTGGTGCGCGGCCGCGAGGAGTTCGCGCGCGCGCGTCACGAGCACCTGATTCGCCACGTCCTGGGGCGCGAGGACCCAGTGACCGCCGAGGTTCAGACGCCACGACAGGCATAGCAGCGGATACGGCCAGCAGGCAGCAGCACTCTGCGGGTCGGGTTGCACGGCATATTGCACGCCTCACCTCCGCTCGGCCAGCGACTGCGTCCTGCCTCGTGGCGGTCGCTGGATGTCTTGTCGAAGTCGGTGCGAGGCCCCGGAGTTCCCGGGGCGCTCGACGGAAAAAGCCGCGGCCCGAGGGGGCCGCGGCAGATGGTGGGGGTGGGGAAGGGCCAAGCTGATCCCCCACGTGTAGCTGTTAGGCCGTAACCGCCGGGCGAAGACGCCCGGTGTCGATGGCGCGGCCACGCTGAAGATCCTGCTTCCAGCGGGGCTGCTCTCTGAACGTCCTGCGGTCGAACTGCGTGTCTGCGTCCCGCCACGGATGCCCGATGCCGATCTGGTACTTCTCGCAGATCTGGGCGCCGAACATCGGACAGTACTGCTCACATCCGGGTTGGTCGCTCAGACACTGAATCCCGCCGTCCTGCGGCGCGTTGTAGCCAGGCGCCACCGCGACGTTCATCCGGTGCCCGTTGCAGAACACCAGCCGGAGCCTCGTGTCGAGACTCTCGGCGAACTCCTGGTCGGCCATCCTCAGCTCAGCGAGCGGCCAGTCCGTCAGCTCCTCGCCGACGTGCGGTCCCTCGAGAACCTCGATGGTCGCCTTGCGCCCCTCGGCCCAGCGAACGAGCTGAACCACCGTGGACTCAGCCACGTCCATGCTGGCCGGGAGAAAGGGCGGCTTCGGGAGCACGTAGGGCGGAAGCCCCGCGCTCTCGACCACCCGCTTCCGCGCCCCGAAGATCTGCGATCGCAAGGCTTCGAGCCCGCCGTGCTCCTGCACGACCTGCTCGCCCTCTCTGACCGAGCCCCCGAGGCTCAGAAGGTCTCGCCGCAACGACTCCGTTGACCGGTACCCGTTGCCGACGATGTCGCCGACACAGATGCCGTACAGGAGCACGCTCGCCGCCCGCCGGATGTCCTCGACGACGCGACTGGGTGCCTTCAGCACCCCAGCGAGAATCGCCCACACATCGATGAATGCGTCCCACATGGCCCCTCCTTCTCGGCCCTCCCCACACTGCTACCTGCCAGCCCAAGTGGGGAGGCGAGCCGGAGGGGTTGGGCCGCGATGCCCCGAAGGGCACGACGTCCTTCCCCACCTCCCCGGTCGAGCCTCAACGGCCGCTCGACCGGTTCCTGATCCGATTGTCAAAGAACTGTGGCGGCGCGACGACCGCGCCGCCGAAAAGGGGAGGCAGAGGGGCCTAGGTTCTACCTCTCCCGCCTGCGCGCACCTACCGCGCTGACGACGCCTTGCTCGGGCCTGCGCCCATGACAAGACGGCGCGCCACCTCAAGGGTGGCCTGCAACTGCGAGACCTCGAGACCGAAACGCTGCGCTTCCGTCTCGGCCAACCGCCGAGCCTGCCACCGATCGACCGCGACCGGCCGATCACCCTCCAGTCGCACGACGTCCGCGCGAATGGGGGGCGTGAGGTAACCGACGATCGTGAGCCACGCGAGGGCGGCCCACGGCTCGTCCGGCGCTCGACTCGGGAACCGCTGATCCCGAACGAGCCCCTCGAGCAGGTCGAGCATGCGGCGCTTCACCGCCGCACGCCGGGCGATGGTCGGCGAGTAGTCACCCAAGAGCTTGCGGGCGACGTCCTCACTGACCTCGAGACCCTTGATCTCGTACCGCAAGGTGTCCGGATCCCCGTCCAGCGCCTGCCGCTTCACCGACGCCATCAGGATGATCCGCGCCAGGCCGCGAGCGGCCTGGAAGCCACGCTCAAGGCCTTCCGCGTTGGGGAGGTACTTCGCCTCCTTACCGAAGAGACGCTTGAGCTGCCGGTCGGAGAGCTGCGCCGCGAAGGCGAGCTCGCCGCGCCCGACCTCACTGGGCTCGACATCGAGCCCGGCGAGGGCCCGCAACGCCTTCGCTCCTGCGACCGTGTCCTTGGCCGCGACTGCGACCTTGAGCCCGATCGCCGACTGCTGGAGCCTGGACGCTGCGGAGATGAGCTGGTCCTTTCGCTTCTCGCGACGCTCACGTTCCCACGCACGAAGCACGTACTCCGCTTCGGGCGGCAGGTTGAGCATGGGCGCCACGCTCCCGTGCGCGGACGCTGGGGCTTCGATCCCCAGACGATCGCAGACCCGGAGGAATGCACGACGCACACGGCGCGTCGGCCTCCGAATCCCGAGCTCACGGGCGAGCTGCTGAACTCGCTGCAACGGGTCGCCCCCTTCCGGGAGCGCCTGCATCAACTGCTCTGCGAGCGCGTTGATCATGATGCTGTTCCCCCCTCGTGTTCGGCCCCCCCCCCCACCGGCCATGAGGACGTGCGCAATGGCGTACGACGGCGAAGAAAAAGAGGGCGAGGGCCGAACACGAGGGGACCCTGATCACACACAGGGAACCCCTCTGCCAGATCGGCGTTCTTGCGGAACGCCGATTCCTATCCAGTTATCAAAGAGCCCGACGCCTGCAGCGTCCTGTCCTACCGTACGCGATCGCGATGCGGGGTGAGCGCGTCTCTGGGATCACTCCCCATCGCGTTCGTGAGCCCGATGCTGCGGCCCCATGGCGGTGTGATCCGCCACGGGGCCGTCGAGTGGTGGGGCAGAAGGGGCCGATCAAGGTTCTGCCCACCGGGTGCGACTTCGTATCACTGGGCCGAGAGCAGCTGCTTGAGACGCTGGACGGCCACGTACTTCGCGGCCGCGGCGTCCCGTCGCGCCTGCTGCTCGGCGGTGTCCTCGACGAGCGGCTCGTCGAGCGTGAACCGCTCGGCGAGGAACGTCCCGCCGATGCAGTCCACCGAGTCGAGTGCCCACTGGCGATGTCCGACGTGCGTGAGCAGCAGCGTCTCTCCGGTCGGCTGAAGGACGGCACGAAAGCCGCCCTGAACTTCGTGGAACTCCACCGTCTGCATGTTCCTCCCCCTTCCCGGCCCCAATCGCAACGGCAGAGTCCTCCAGACGATGCAGTAGGCCGACAATCGAACGTGTGGGGGCCGGGAGAGCGGAAGGCCCCTGGAAGTACTCACAGGGTGTCCCCTTCTGCCCAGTCGGCGCCGATGGCGCCGACGACTTATCAAAGAGCGAGAGCAACCTTCGACAGACAGCATACGGATGTCCGCCACCATGAGGACGGACCCTGGACTCCGCGGAGGGTCCTCATGGCGTGCGCCCGGCCTGGGCCGAGGCGACAGGCGCCGTATGCGCTCGCTGGGCCTGGAGTGCGAGGTAGGCCCGCGCGACCTTGTGGGCGTACCCGAGCTTCCGATGCGGGGTCGCGGAGTGGTAGCGGCCCACGCCACCCCAGCCCGACTCGAGCTCCATCGTGGAGCGAAGGATCAGCGCCGCAACCACAAGGTTTGTCCACGGGTCGAGGAGATCGGCCTTCCGGAGGCCGAAGACCTGGCCCCAGTGGCGGTAGGAGATCTGTCCGTAGCCGATGTCGACGTCCTGGCTGACCCTCGCCAGCAGCTGCTCCGCTTCCTGCCGCGTGCGTGGGTAGTAGCCCACGCCGCCGACGTTGAGGGCCCATGGCCAGCCCTGGCTCTCGACCCAGACGACGGAGGCTAAGACGTCGGGATGGACGCCCGCGTGTTGCGCGGCGGCGGCGATGAGCACGCCGAGATACTCGCGATCGACGCCGGCGCTCGTCGCGGCCGCCTGGCTTGGGCCATAGAC
>JBQTGV010000099.1:0-33216 GCA_052390515.1 Candidatus Eiseniibacteriota bacterium
ACGCCGCTGTCGGTCACCTCGAAGAAGACGTAGTCCCCGCTCGGCACGACTTCGCCCGTGCACGTGTCTTGCAGGTCGCCGTCCGTGCAGCGCACCGTCCCGGTGCGCAGGCGGATGGTGCCGCCGCGATCCTGCAAAGCGTCCGACGCGTTGGTGATCAGGTTCATCACCACCTGCCGGATCTGCGCGACGTCCGCCTCGATCTCCGGAAGCCCGACGCCAGGCTCGTACACCAGCGAGGCCTTCTTGCTGATGGAGGCGCCGAGCAGCTCGCGCAGCTCGTCCACCACGTCGTTCAGCTGCACGGCCCCCACCACGAAGTGTCCGCGCCCGGAGTAGGCCAGCATCTGGCGGCAGAGCTCCGCAGCCCGACGCGCGGCGATGCGGATCATCTCCAGCGAGCGCTCGCCGCCGGAGCCCGGTGCCAGATCCCGCTTCACGAGGTCGGCGTTCGCCAGGATGCCCACCAGCAGGTTGTTGAAGTCGTGGGCGATACCGCCGGCCAGCACACCGAGGCTCTCCAGCTTCTGCGCGTGCTGCATCTGCGCCTCGATCCGGCGGCGCGTCTCCTCCGCCTGACGCAAGGCGGTGATGTCGGTGGCCACGCCGAGCACCCGCCGCGCGATGCCGTCCTCGTCGACCAGCGGGCGCTTGATGGTCTGCAGGTAGCGCACGTTGCCCTTCGCGTCGGTGATGACCTCCTCGGGGATGAACTTCTCCTGCAGCGTGTCCATCACCTCGAGGTCGTCGCGGCGGAACCACTCGACTTCCTCGGGATTGTCGTTGAAGTCCGCGTCGGTCTTCCCGATGAGATCCTCGACCGTCGTTCCGTACACCTCCGCGACCGACTCGTTGACCAGCGTGAACCGGCCCTCGCGGTCCTTCACGAAGATGAAGTGCGGATTGATGTCGATGATCTGCCGGAGGAAATCCGGGCGGCCTTCCATGGCGAACTCCGAGGGCACGAAGCTCCGGGCCGACGTTGCAGCGCGAGGAGCGGGCGACCGACGGGGGAGTTCGGACCCGAACCGCAGGGATCGAGTCCGCCCAGTCTAGCGCGTCGCGGGCAGCGAATCGACGGCTATCCTCGCGCGGTCTGCCCGATCCGGAGAGCCTCCTCCATCAGATCGATGGTGGCGCCCACCGGCAGCCCCACCACGTTGGACCAGTCTCCCCGGATTCCCTCGACGAGCAGCGCGCCGCGGCCCTGGATGGCGTAGGCACCGGCCTTGTCCATGGGCTCGCCGGTGGCCACGTAACGGCGGATCTCCTCCGCGCCGAGGGGTACGAACGTGACGTGGGTGGAGACGACTCGCCCGTGGAAGCGGCTTGCGCCGGGGGCCGCGACGCAGACCCCGGTGTGCACGACGTGCTCCGTCCCGGAGAGCTCGGTCAGCATGCGGACCGCCTCCCCCGTGCTCCGGGGCTTGCCGTACACCCGCTCGCCCAGGACGACGATGGTGTCCGCGGCGATGACGAGCGCGTCCTTCCGCTTCGCCGCCGCGGCCCGCGCCTTCCGCTCGGCCAGCACCCGGGCCTGCTCTTTGGGGTCGGCCGGAAGGTCCGCTTCCTCGTCCACGTCGGTCGGCTCCACGTCGAAGCGCAGCCCGAGCTCCTCGAGCAGCGCGCGCCGTCGCGGGGACGCCGAGGCCAGAACGACGGGAATCTGGAGGAGTGGTGAATCCGATCCCACGATCCCCTGCCGCGCGCCCACGGGTGAGCCCCCCGCACCTCCCGGCGCTCGCCGAAGGTCCTCGGAGTCGAGCAGGATGGTGACCGGACCGTCGTTCACCAGATCGACGTGCATGTGCGCTCCGAAGCGGCCGGTGGCCACGACCAGCCCCACCTCCCGCAGCCGCCGCTCGAGTGCATCGAGCAGCGGAACGGCTTCCTCCGAAGCGGCGGCCTTCTCGAACGACGGGCGGCGCCCCTTGCGAGAGTCCGCGTACAGCGTGAACTGCGAGACGAGGAGCACGCCGCCGCCGGCCTCGACCACCGACCGGTTCATGCGGCCCTCCTCGTCGGGGAAGATGCGCAGCCCGGCGATCTTGTCGGCGATCCACTCGGCGTCGGCCGGGGAATCCCCGCGGCGCACGCCGGCCAGCACGAGCAGGCCAGGGCCGACCGAGCCGACCGCTTCGCCGTCCACCGCGACTGACGCGCTCGACACGCGCTGCAGCAGCGCCCGCATCAGTCGGCGATCCTCGCCCAGGCCAGCCCGTCGGGACCGCCCCCGGTCGGGATCATGCGGGCGACGCTCCACGTGGCGATTTCCACGACGGCGACGCGGGCGAGACCTCGGCTCGCCACGTAGGCGAAGGTCCCCTCGGGATCGGTGAGCACACCGATCGGCCGGGCTCCCTCCCGCAGGGCCCGCTCCACCAGCGGGCGAATCTCCTCGATGGGCCGCTCCTTCCAGTCGTCCTCGTGCAGGTGCGCATCCGCCAGCGCCACGCGCGCGTCGAGCGCACGCTTCTCCGCGTCGATCACCGCGAGATCGCTGGACAGCAGGCAGGAGGCGAGCGCCATGGTCCCGTCCGGAACGAAGGCGAGTCGGATCGGCTGCAGGCCGCACTCGATCGTGGCGAGCACCGCGAGCGTCGAGGCGTCCACGACGCGCACCACGTGCTCCTCGTTGCTGCCGACCCAGATCTCTCGCCCGCCCGGACGCACCGCGAGAGCTTCGCTTCCGGCTCCGGTCGCGACGGACTTCGGCGCCCCGGCCGGGCCGCCCAGCTCGAGGACGACGAGCTTGCCGGATCCGATCGCGGTGGCGAAGGCGCGCTTCCCGTCAGCGGACACCTCGACCATGTGGACGTCGGCTTGCACGTCGTGCTCGCCGACGATCTTCCCGGTCTCGACGTCCACCTCCAGGAGCTTGCGGCTCGTCTCGGAGGTCACCAGCACACGGCGCCCGTCGAGCCAGCGGATACCGTGAGGACGCCGGTGGGGGGCGAGGTCGATCGTGCGCAGCGCCTTGCCCTGCACCACGTCGAGCACCGTGAGCGTGCTTCCCGGCACCTCCCTGCCGTAGTTCCCCGCCACCGCCCTTCGCCCGTCGGGAGAGACCGCCACCTCGTGAGGGGCGTCCCCCAGCGGGATCTCGGCGCGCCGCGTCCCCGATGCGGGATCGATCAGCCACGCGGAGTCGTCGTCCTTGTTCAGCACGATCAGGGTGTCGGAGGCCTTCGCTGCGGCGACCGAGAGGCCGATTCCCGCGAGAGCCGCGAGCCAGGTACGAGTCATCGTGGCAAGCTCCATTCTCCTGTGTCCAGCGCGAGGATCTCGCTCCGGAAGATGGTCTCGGCGCGCTCACGGAACGCCGCGAGCTCCGTCAGCGTGCGCGGCAGGACGAGCAGCCGGATCTCGGCGCCGAGGTCCGCCGGAAGATCCCGGTCGAGATAGCGAAGGCCGAAGTCGTAGCGGTCCGGGCAGTGCCGCATGCGCAGCAACTCGACGAGCGGCCGGATGGTGAACGCCTGGAAGCGCTGCACCGCATCCGGCACGTCCTCGCGGCGCACGGCCTTCGTGGTCAGGTTCTGGAACAGGAAGAAGGTCTGGCGCAGCTCGACGAGACGTCGCGCCATCTTCGCCGCATGTGCCGCGCGATCGAACGGCGCGGGCTTGACGATGGCGGCACGGTCGAAGAGCACGAGCGCGTCCCCGTGCCGCTCCGGTTCGAGCAGGCGGTCGCCGTTGCTGCCCAGGAGGACCACGACGTCCATGAAGTGACAGGGATCCGCGTCCCGGAGCTGGAGGAACTCCTGCGCGTGTCCGTGCCAGGTCGGCTCGGGGAGCCTCCAGCTGTAGGCCACGGGCGAGAGCCGCGTCAGCGCCGTGCGCAACGCGACGAACGCATCCTCCTTGCGATCGTCGTCGACGACCAGCATGAGGTCGATGTCCGACCAGTCGTCGGTGCGTCCGGAAGCGTCGCTTCCGCCGAGCCACGCCGCCTGCGCCCAGGGGAGCGGCTCGAGCTCCGCGACGACCGCGTCGATGATCTGCCGGCGCTTCAGCAAGTCGGGGACCTCACTTCCGGCCGATGAACGCCCAGTGACGCGAGCGGTCGCCGCGGCGGTGCGAGAACAGCTCGCCGGGATAGGCGAAGGTGTCGAGGGAGAAGTCGATGAGGTTGTCGCGCGGAACCCGGGCGCTCGCGGCCTGCGCCAGAGCGCAGGAGGGCAGGTCGAGGCGGACCTTGCCGTGCGACGCGTCGCCGCTCGGAACCGCGAAGGTCTCCGGGAAGAGGCCGGCTACCTCCGGTCCCACCTCGTAGCTCGGGCCGCGGATGGCCGGTCCGGTGGCGACCAGCAGGTCGCCGGTCTTGACGTCCAGCTCCTCGACCAGCACGCGGACCACGTTCTTCACGATGCCCGCGGCGAGGCCTCGCCAGCCGGCGTGTGCGAGACCGACCGCCGGACCGGCCGCGTCGGCGAAGAACACCGGCACGCAGTCCGCGACCGTGACCGCGAGCGCGACACCGCTCTCCGCGGACACGAGCCCGTCCCACTTGCCCTCCGGGAGCCTTCCGTCGGCGCCGACCACCGCGACGTCGGACCCGTGGGCGAGCGCCGGCGCCACGATCCTCCCCGGGTCCAGCTCCACCGCCTCGAGCAGCCGCCTGCGGCGCTCGCGCACCTCGCCCGGGTCGTCGCCGGTGGACAGGGAGAAGTTGCCCAGGCTCGCGTGGGTGACGCCGTGGACCACGTCGGGTACCAAGCCGAGCGCGGGCGCCCGGTACCACAGCGCCTCGCCGCGCGCGACGAGGCGTGCCGCGGAGCCCAGCGCGCCGGTCACGTCCCCTGGGCCGGCAACCCGGGTGCGGCCCCTCCGCCGTCGGCGTGGTCCACGCGCCGCACGTCGTCGACGCCCTTGACCCGGCGCATCACCTTCACCACCCGGCGCAGGTGCGGCAGATCCTCGACCTCGACCAGGAACGTCCCCACCGCACGCGGCCCGTCCTGCTCCATGCTCGCGGAGAGGATGTTGGTGTCGAGGCCGCTGATCGCGGAGGACACGTCGGCCAGCAGACCCTTGCGCTGCTCCCCCACCACCAGGAGCTTCACGCGGAACCTCTCGTCCGGCGCGACGTCCCAGCTCACTTCGATGCGCCGTTCCAGCTCCACCGTCGGCGGCAGCGTGTTCGGACAGTCGGAGCGATGCACGGAGATGCCGCGCCCCCGCGTCACGATGCCGACGATGCTCTCTCCCGGCAGCGGTTGGCAACACTGGGCGAAGTGCAGCATCACGTTCGATTCGCCCTGCACCTTGACCCCGCCGTCCTTCTTCCGCGTGAAGGTCAGGATGCGGCGGATGGTCGAGGGCTCTTCCTTCTCCTCCAGGTCCGGGAACAGCTTGCGGATGACGTGCAGCGCGGAGTAGTCGCCCTGACCGACGGTCTGCTGCAGCTTCTCGACCGAATCGAAGCCGAGCCCCTTCACCGCGTCGTCGTCGAGGACGGCGTCCAGGTCCACTCGCTGGCGCCGCGCCTCGCGGGCCAGCATCTCCCGTCCGAGCGCCATGGAGTGGTCCATCGTCTCGTGCCGGTGCCAGCGGCGGATCTTGCTGCGCGCTCCCGCCGTGGCCACCATCTTGAGCCAGTCCTGGCTCGGCTTGGCGCTCGGCGAGGTGATGATGTCCACCGTGTCGCCGCTCTCCAGGCGGTAGCGCAGTGGGACGATCCGCTCGTTGACGCGGGCGCCGACGCAGTGGTCCCCGATCTCGGTGTGGATCAGGTAGGCGAAGTCGATCGGCGTCGATCCCTTGGGAAGCACCTTGAGATCGCCCTTCGGAGTGAAGACGAAGACCTCCTGCTGGAAGAGGTCGGACTTCAGCAGATCGAAGAACTCCTCGGCGTTCTGGTCGGCCTGCTCCTTCACCAGCTCGCCGAGCCACGGGAAGCTGCCCACCAGATCGGTGAAGTGCGTCTTGCCTTCCTTGTACTTCCAGTGCGCGGCGATGCCGAACTCCGCTTCGCCGTGCATCTCCGGGGTGCGGATCTGGAACTCCACCCACACCCGCTCCGGCCCGATCACCGTGGTGTGCAGCGAGCGGTAGTGGTTCGACTTGGGCGAAGCGATGTAGTCCTTGACCCGTTCCGGCACCGGCTTCCACAGCGAGTGGATGATCCCCAGCGTCTCGTAGCAGTCCCGCGGCGTGGGCACGACGACGCGCACGGCCATCAGGTCGTGGATGTCCTCGAAGCGGCGCTGGCGCGTCGTCATCTTCATCCAGATGCTGTAGAAGTGCTTCGCGCGAGCCTGCACCTCCGCCTCGATCCCCTCCGCGGCGAGCATTTCCGCCAGGGGATCCGTGAGCTGGCGGAGGAACATCTCCCGCTGGCCCTTCTTCATCGCCACCTTCTCGACCAGGTCCAGGTACGCCTCCGGCTCGAGGTGCTTGAGCGCGAGGTCCTCGAGCTCCCACTTGATCGTGGCGATGCCGAAGCGGTGAGCGAGCGGCGCGTAGATCTCCAGCGTCTCCCGCGCGATCCGCTCCCGTCGATCCCGCGACAGGAAGTGCAGCGTCCTCATGTTGTGCACGCGGTCGGCCAGCTTGATGAGCACGACGCGCAGGTCCTTGGCGATGGCCAGCAGCATCTTCCGCCAGTTCTCGGCGTGATGCTCCTCGGCGCTGCGGAACTCGTAGCCGCCGATCTTGGACACTCCATCCACGATCTCGGCGACGTGCTCGCCGAACTCGGTGCGCATCCGCTCGACGCCCACCTCGGTGTCCTCGATCACGTCGTGCAGGAGACCGGCGACGATCGTGGTGGTGTCCAGATGCAGCTCGGCGAGGATGATGGCCACCGCCAGGCAGTGCTCCACGTACGGCGCTCCTGAGAACCGCACTTGGCCGAGGTGGTGCTCCTTCGAGAACTCGTAGGCCTTCTGGATGAGCACGAGGTCGTAGCGATCCCGCTCGTGAAGGGAGCGGAGCAGGTCCTCGTACGTGTACCGGCGCTCGGGCGGCGGCGAAGCGCCCTCGAGCTCGCGCACGCGACGGGCGGTCACGACACCGTCTCCCGCACGTCGATGAGCTGCAGCTGTTCGGAACGTCGGTCGTTCCACTCGTTGATGGTGACGTGGCCGACGATGTCCAGCGGCCCGGTCAGTGCGTCGGCGTCGATCCGATCGCCGAGGTCGAAGCCGATGCAGTCCAGCGGCGGTCCGCCGTTGCGCTTGATCGAGAGCTTCAGGTGCCCGCGACCCACCACGCGGGCGGGTCCGGTGGTGGCGGCGCCGCGCAGTAGGAAGGTCGGTCGGGGATTGCCGAATCCGAACGGCGCCAGCCGTTCGAGATCGGTGGCGAGACCGATGTCGATCTCGCGCGGGTCGATCTCGCCGTCGATGCGCAGCCGCGGGCGGCGGTTGTCGTCGGTCAGCCGCCGCGAGCAGCCGGCGGCGAAGCGTTCGCGAAACTCCGGGATCCGGCCGCGATCGATGGTCAGGCCCGCGGCCATCTCGTGTCCGCCGTACTGCACGAGCAGGTCGCGGCACTCGTCCAGGATGGAGCACACGTCCACGCCGGGGATGGAGCGGAGCGATCCGCGGCCGACGTCGCCCTCCATGGCGATCAGCGCCGCGGGCCGGTGGTAGCGGTCGACCAGACGCGCGGTGGCTATCCCGATCACGCCCGGATGCCAGCCGTTCGACGCGAGCACGATTCCGTCGGGGTCTTCGCCGGCGGTCCCGTTGGCGATGGCGGTGAGCGCCTGCTCCAGGGTGGTGGCGCTGAACTCCTGGCGGCGGCGGTTCTCCTCGTCGAGCTGCCGCGCCAGCTTGTTCGCGCGGCCGGTGTCCTCCGTCGTCAGCAGGTGGACCGCGTCCGCCGAGTCCTCCAGCCTCCCCGCCGCGTTGATGCGCGGTCCCAGCAGGTAGCCGATGTGCCAGGCCTCGATGCGGCCCTCGATTCCGGAGGCCTGTGCCAGCGCCATGATCCCGACCTTCTCGCGGCGGTTCATCACTTCCAGTCCTTCGTGCACGAGAGCGCGGTTCTCCCCGTCCAGCGGCACCACGTCGGCGATGGTCCCGAACGCCACGAGATCCAGATCCCGGGAGAGGTCGAGCTCGTGCTCCAGCTCGTCGACGATTCCGCGCAGCAGCTGGAAGACCACGCCCACGCCGGCGAGCCGCTTGTCCGGGTACTCGCAGCCGAGCTGCTTCGGATCGACGACGGCGGTGGCGGGGGGAAGCGAAGGCCCCGGCGAGTGATGATCGGTCACGATCGTCTCGATCCCCAGCTCCGCGAGGCGGGCCACCTCGTCGACCGAGCGGATGCCGCAGTCCACGGTGACGACCACCGCCGGCTTCCGCTCCGTGAGCTCCGGGATGATCTTCATGGACAGTCCGTAACCGTGCACGAGGCGCTTGGGCATCAGGAAGTCGACGTTCGCGCCGAGCTGACGGAGAGCGCGCACAGCGAGCGAGGTGCCCGTCACCCCGTCGACGTCGAAGTCCCCGAAGATGAGGATCCTCTCGTTCCGCGAGAGCGCGCGGAGCAGCCGGTCCACGGCGACATCCGCCCCGCGCAGGCGCCGCGGCGGCGAGAGCTGATCGATGGACGGATTCAGGAACCGGCGCGCCTCGGCGGGATCGGACTTGCCTCGCCCGACGAGCACCCGCGCGACGACGGCAGGCACACCCAGCTCGGCAACGAGGCGCGCGACCTCCTTCGCCTCGACCGGCGCCGGTTCGATCCAGTTCTTGCGACGCACCACGGTCTCCCCGGGGGCGGTTGTTTCGAAGGCGGGGAGGTCCGTAAGCCGAGTTCTGTTCGGATCTTCCGATCCGCGATGGTCATTTCTCTGGGATCCGGATTGCTCCGGACCTCGTGCGACCTACCCGAGAATCATAGCGAGACGGGCCGTCTCTCTTCTCCTATTCGGTCTTGCTCCGGATGGGGTTTGCCGAGCCACCCCCGTCACCGGGGGCGCTGGTGAGCTCTTACCTCACCGTTTCACCCTTACCCGGGACGAACCCGGGCGGTTTGCTTTCTGTGGCACTTTCCTTCGCGTTGCCGCGACTGGCCGTTAGCCAGCATCCTGCCCTGCGGAGCTCGGACTTTCCTCGCCCCCCCAAGGGGGGGCGCGACCACCTGGACCTCCCCGCTCTTCACTGCCTTCCTATTAAGTAACAGTTTCCGGAGGGTGCAGCCAGCGCGAACCCGGGCCGGGCCGAGGTGGGGTTGAGACCTCGACCCTCCGCGGATACTCTCCCGGCAGCCCATCGACCCCCCGGAGGCTCCATGGTTCCCTCGACGCGTCGCCTGTCGCTGCTCGCCGTCCTCGCCGCTCTCTGCCGGCAAGGCATTCCCTCGCCCGCCCTCGCCGATCCGGGGTACCTGCGCTACCCGGACATCCACGGCGACCGGATCGTCTTCTGCGCCGAGGGCGACCTGTGGACGGCGCCGGCTTCCGGGGGAACCGCCCGGCGGTTGACCTCGCATCCGGGCGTCGAGTACTTCCCGCGCTTCTCGCCCGACGGCGGGGCGATCGCCTTCACCGGCGAGTACGACGGCAACACGGACGCGTTCGTGATGCCGGCGGAAGGGGGCGAGCCCCGCCGCCTCACCTGGCATCCCTACGCCGACGAGGTGCTGGGGTGGACGCTCGACGGGAAGGAAGTGCTCTTCCGCAGCCGCCGCGACACCCCCCACGGCGACTGGCAGATCTACTCGGTGTCGGCCGCCGGCGGAGACCCGCGGGTCCTGCCCATCGGGCGTGCCAGCCGGGTCGCCGTGGATCCCGAGTCCGGGGTATGGGCCCTGAACCGAACCGACCGCGAGCGCGCCACGTGGAAGCGCTACCGAGGGGGCACGAACGCCGACATCTGGGTCGGCCATCCGGACCGGGCCGACTTCGCGAACGTCACGTCGTTCTCCGGCCACGACATGATGCCCATGTGGCAAGGCGGGCGGATCTGGTTCGCGAGCGATGAGGGGGGCACGCTCGAGCTGTGGTCCATGAGACCGGACGGATCCGACCGCACGCGCCACACCGATCACGGTGACTGGGATCTGCGATACCCTGAGATGGGCGACCGCGGTCGGATCGTGTACATGATCGCCGGCGACGTCGGCCTCTACGACATCGTCGCGGGAACGGACACACGCGTCGCCATCGACATCCCCAGCGAGCGCTCGCTCACCCGGCAGCGTTACCCCGACGCCGAGAAGTACGTGACCGGATTCGATCTCTCGCCCCACGGCGAGCGGCTCGCCGTCGTCGCGCGCGGCGAGATCTTTTCCGTGCCCGTCGAAGAGGGAGTGACTCTCGCGGTGACGTCAGGCAGCGGCGCCCGCGAGCGGGGCGCGAGCTTCGATGCGGACGGCGAGCGCGTCTTCTTCGTCAGCGACGCCTCGGGCGAAGAGGACATCCGCTCATTGGACGCCTGGGGTCGCGGCCGTCCCGAGGTGGTCAAGGCGGCCGGCGAGGCCGGCTGGCACTTCGCCCCGGCACCTTCCCCGGACGGCAAGTGGATCGCCTACGCCGACCAGACGCACACGCTCCACGTCGTTCCGGCGAAGGGCGGACGTCCCGTCGCGGTGGACCGGTCCGAGCAGGAGGAGATCCGCGAGTACGTCTGGAGCCCGGATGGGCGCTTCCTCGCGTACACCAAGTCTCCGCGAACCTCGTTCTACTCCATCTACGTCTGGGACTCGCGGGACCGCTCCGTGCACCGCGTCACCGGGGACGAGACGATCGACGTCTCGCCGGCGTGGGATCCGGACGGACGCTGGCTCGCGTTCCTGAGCGCGCGGACGGTGAACCCCGTCCTCGACCCCTCCTGGCGGGAGTTCAACAACGTCGACGTGCTGAGCACGAAGCCGTACTTGGTGCTGCTGCGGGACGACGAGAAGGACCCGTTCGAGAAGAGAGAGGGACTGCCCGGCGAGGAAGGCGACAAGTCGGACTCGAAGAAGGACAAGAAGAAGGGCGAGAAGGAGGATGACGGCGAGGGCGAGGACGAGGGCAAGGAGAAGAAGAAGGCCGAGCCCGTCGAGATCGACTGGGAAGGCCTCTCCCGCCGCGTCGTCGAGGTCCCGGTGGATGCCGGCATCCTCTCCGGCCTCTCGGCGACGTCCTCCCACCTCTACTGGGTTTCCCGTCCCGTGCAGGGCATCGCCTCGGACGACGACTCCCCCTCCGGCAAGCTGGTGATGTTCGACATCGAGGAGGAGGAAGAGGAGACGGTCGCCGAGGGCGTGTCCGCGTACGAGGTGGAGGCCGGGGCCGAGAAGATCGCGTTCCAGAAGGAACGCGGAAAGCTGTTCGTCATCGATGCGGGCGAGGAAGCCCCCGAGGACCTGGACGAGCACGCGGTCTCGCTCGGCGACGTGGTCATCGATCTCGACCCGCGCGAGGAGTGGCGGCAGATGTTCCTCGAGGGCTGGCGGCACATGCGCGACTTCGTGTGGACCGCGGATCTCGCCGGGGTGGACTGGGTGCGGGTGCGGGACCAGTACCTGACGCTCCTGCCGCGTCTCGCCATCCGCGACGATCTGCGGGACTTGATGGGCGAGGTGATCGGCGAACTGGCCACGTCGCACACCTACGTGTACGGCGGCGATCCCGGCGTGGACCGGAAGCGCGTCCCCACCGGCCTGCTGGGCGGGAGGCTCTCGCGCGAAGGAGACGCCTACCGCATCGACAAGATCTACCGCGGCGACGTCGCCGACCTCGACCGGGGTCCGCTGGACGCTCCGGACGTGACCGTGCGCGAGGGCGAGTACATCGTCGCCGTGAATCACCGGCCGTTCGAGCCGGGAGTGCCGCTGGAGGCGGCGCTCGAGAACCTGGCCGACCGCCGCGTGGTGCTCACCGTGGCGAAGTCCGCGGACGGCGGGGGCTCCCGCGACGTGATGGTGACTCCCGTGGCGAGCGAGGAGAGGCTGATCTACATCGACTGGGTGCGGGCGAACCGCGAGAAGGTGGCTGCCGCGACCGGTGGACGAATGGGTTACATCCACCTTCCCGACATGGGCAGCTCCGGCCTCACCGAGTTCAACCGCTGGTTCTATCCGCAGACGGACAGGGAAGGCATGGTCGTCGACTGCCGTTGGAACGGCGGCGGCTACGTCTCGCAGCTCATTCTGGAACGGCTCCGCCGCACGGTGGTGAGCTTCGACCGCTCGCGCGGCGGCGGGGTCTACACGTATCCGTACCGCACGCTGAACGGGCCGTTCGTGGTGCTCACCAACGAGCAGGCCGGCTCCGACGGGGACATCTTCCCGTACGCGGTGCAGTACCTGGGCCTCGCTCCGATCATCGGGCAGCGCTCCTGGGGAGGCGTCATCGGCATCCGCGACGATAAGCGGCTGGTCGACGAGGGGCACCTGACGCAGCCGGAGTACGCGTGGTGGGATCCCAAGCGCGGCTGGGCCATGGAGAACTACGGGGTCGATCCGGACATCGAGGTCGTGGAGTACCCGCACGACGACGCGCGCGGCATCGACGCGCAGCTCGACCGCGGCGTCGAGGAAGTGCTGAGGATGCTCGCGGAGAACCCGCCGCCGAAGCCCACCTTCGAAGGCGAGATCCCGGACAAGAGCCGCGAGGGATTCCGGCGGAGGGATCTCGGGCGGTAGTACGGAGCGTCAGCGGCGCGGCGTGGTCCCGGCGCGTTCAGGAACCGCCGTCCAGCGCCTCGTTCGCCAGGCGGTCGGCTTCGCCGTTCTCCTCGCGGGGGACGTGGCGCACGCGGAAGCGGCGGAAGCCGCGGATCACTTCATCGAGCCGCCGCTTGAGCTGCTGCAGAGCCGGCTGCCGGACGCGGTACTGGCCGCCGAGCTGCTTCACGATGAGCTCGGAGTCCATGCGCAGCTCGAGCTCGGTGAGGCCCAGCTCTCGCGCCTTCTCCAGCGCGGCGATGGCGCCGCGGTACTCCGCCACGTTGTTCGTCGCGCGGCCGATGCGCTCGCCGCCGGCGAAGAGCTCCGATCCGTCGGCGGCGACGATGCGGATCCCGTAGGCGGCCGGTCCCGGATTCCCGCGGGAAGCCCCGTCGGAGTAGGCGACGGCGGAGCCGCGGCCCGCTCCGTCCGCCTCAGAACCCAACCTGTTCCTCTTCCTGGGGAACCCAGACCTGGATGCGGCCGCACTGTTCGCAGAGGAGCATCTTGGCGCCCTGCTTGATCTCCTGCAGCCGCTGCGGCGGGTGGGTGAACCCGCAGCCCCCGCACGCGCCGCGCTTCACCACTCCGACGAAGGGGGGACGCCCGCGCCGGCGCAGCCGCCGGTAGTACGCGATCACCGGACCGGGGATCTTCTCGACCAGCGGAGCCTGGAGCACAGCCGCCTCGTCATGGATTCGCTTGAGCTCCGCGGTCCTGGCGTCGAGTGCCGCCCGCTGCTCGCCGGCCACGCGCTCCGTCTCGGCCAGCGCGCTCTCCGTCTCGGGCAGCCTGAGCTTGGCCTCCTCCAGCCGTTCGATCCACTTGAGCCCCGACTCCTCCAGCGCGTCGGCCCGGTCCTTGAGCGCATCCATCTCGTGATTGAAGGCCTCGTACTCCACCTGGTTGCGCACTCCCATCTGCTGGGTCTGGAGCTTTTTGAAGCGCTCGTTGTTGGTCACCAGCTCCAGCTCGAAGTGGCGGTGTTGGCTCTGCGCCTGCGCGAGCTCCGCCGCCACGCGGTCCCTGGCGGCGCGCGCCAGGTTCACCGGGCCCTCGATGTCCGCGATCTGCCGCGCGAGGGTCTCGTTGTGGCGCTCGTACTCGATGAGCTTGAGGTCGAGCCCCTGCAGTTCGAGCAGAGCCTGGATCTCCTCGGCGGTCACGTCGCCTCCTCGCGTGCTCGGCGGGCAACAAAAACGGGTCCGCCCGCCTCGGCGCACCCGAAGGTCCCGGCTCGGGACGAAGGATGTCGCGTGGCGAGTGCGGAAGCCGTGGGTGTTCGCTCCTTCGTCGGGCGGGATGGTGGGCGATACTGGACTTGAACCAGTGACCTCCCGCGTGTGAGGCGGGCGCTCTGGACCAACTGAGCTAATCGCCCTCGTCCCGCCAGCCTCTGGTGGGCCCACTTGGACTCGAACCAAGGACCGACCGGTTATGAGCCGGCTGCTCTAACCGCCTGAGCTATGGGCCCGGTTTGTCGCAGCCAGTCGAACCGGGATTGTTATCACGCGCTCCCGGGACGGTCAAGGCCGGCGGCGCGGCCTTGACACGCAAGCGCTTGGCCCCCCTCATCTTCCCCATGATCGACTACCTCGACGGTACGGTCGACTTCGACGATCCGCGCGTCGTCTCGGCGTTCGACGAGGCCACTCTGTGGTCCTCCCGATTCGGGACGCTGCTGCTCGACCATCTGCCGATGGCGGGCGGCCGGCGCATCCTGGACCTCGGCTGCGGCACCGGGTTTCCGCTCTTCGAGCTGGCGAACCGCCACGGCCGCTCGTGCCGACTGGTCGGCGTGGACGTCTGGGGGGCGGCGCTGCGGCGGGCGGCGGCGAAGCGCGAGGCGTACGGACTGAGCCGCGTCGCGCTGGTCCGCGGCGACGGCGCGCGTCTTCCCTTCGCCGACCGTGCGTTCGACGTCGTCGTCTCCAACCTCGGCGTGAACAACTTCGCCGATCCCGCCCCCGCCGTCGGCGAGTGCGCACGCGTGTCGAAGCGGGGCGCCGTCTTCGCGCTGACGACGAACCCGCGCGGCTGCATGGCCGAGCTCTACGACTCGTTTCGGGAGACGCTGAGGGCCGCGGGGTCCGCCGCGCTGATCGCCGCGCTGGACGGGCAGGAAGCGCATCGCCTGGTGCTCCCCGACCTTCGCAGGATGCTGGAGAGCGCCGGCTTCGCGCTCGAGCGCGTCGTCGAGGACGAGCTTCGAATCCGCGCGGTCGACGGCGGTGCCTTCCTGCGCCACACGCTCATCCGCTTCGGGTTCCTGGACGGCTGGCGCGGCGTCGTGCCGGCGGAACGGCAGCAGGCGGTCTTCGCGGCGCTGGAGGCGAAGCTCGACGAGCGAGCGCGCACGGACGGCGAGCTCACGTTCCACGTCCCGATGCTGTACTTGGAAGCGCGCCGGACCTGATCCGCCCCGAAGATGCGCGGACGCTTCACCGACCACGATTCGCGCCGGCACCGTAGCTTGGGCGAAGGGGGGACGCATGCGTTTCGATCTTCTCCGAGCCGTGGAGATCCTGGAACGGACCCCGGGCGTGCTTCGCGCGCTCCTCGACGGACTCTCCGACGACTGGACCCTGGCGAAGGAGCCGCCGGACGCGTGGAGCCCCTTCGACGTGGTCGGCCACCTGATCCACGGCGAGGAGACGGACTGGATTCCCCGCGCGCGGATCATTCTGACCGACGGGGAGCGGCGGACGTTCGAGCCGTTCGACCGTTTCGCGCAGCTCGAGAAGTCGAAGGGGAAGTCGATGGCGGCGCTGCTCGACGAGTTCGCCGCGGCGCGGCGGCGAAGCCTCGATGCACTGCAGGCGATGAGCCTCGGGCCGCGGGATCTGGAGAGAACCGGGCGCCATCCCGAGTTCGGCGTCGTGACGCTGGCTCAGCACCTGGCGACGTGGACGGTCTCTGACTTGGCGCACACGCGGCAGATCACGCGGACGATGGCGAAGCAGTGGGCCGACGAGATCGGGCCGTGGCGGGCATACATGCGGGTGGTGTCGGAATGACGGGGGCTACCAGGGCAGCCTGTCCAGATCCACGTTTCCGCCGGAGAGGATGACGCCGACCTTCGCCATCCCCGGCAGCCCGCGCATCTCCTCCGACAGCGCCGCCGCCACCGCGACCGCCGAGCTCGGCTCGATGAGCAGCTTCGCGCGCTCCCAGGAGAGTCGCATCGCCTGCACGATCTCCTCCTCGCCGACGGTGACGACGCGCTCGACTTGGTCCCGCACGAACGGCCAGGTCAGCTCGCCGAGGCTGGTGCGCAGCCCGTCGGCGATCGTCCGCGGATCGGTCTGCATCACGCGCGCGCCCTGCGCCTTGGAGCGCGCCGCGTCGTCCGCCCCCTTCGGCTCCGCCGCGAAGATCTTCGCCCCCGGACGCAGCGCGCCCACCGTGATGCACGTGCCGGAGACGAGCCCGCCGCCGCCCACCGGCGCGATCACCGCATCGAGATCAGGCACCTCTTCCAGCAGCTCGAGCGCCGCCGTCCCCTGCCCGGCGATCACGTCGGGGTGATCGTAGGGCGCGATCATCGTGCCGCCGGTCTCGGCAAGCACGCGCGCCGCGGTGGATTCCCGCGCCGGCAGCGTCGACTCGCACAGGACGACGCGCGCGCCGTAGCCTTCGACGGCGCGGAGCTTGGGCACGGCGGAGTTCTCCGGCATGACGATGTGCGCGGGGATGCCGCGGAGCTTCGCCGCCAGCGCCAGCGCCTGCGCGTGGTTTCCGGAGCTGTGCGTCACCACGCCGCGAACGGCGACGTCCTCGGCGAGACGGCTCACCGCGTTGAAGGCGCCGCGGAACTTGAACGCGCCGACTCTCTGCAGGTGTTCGCACTTGAAGAAGAGGCGGCGGCCGGCCAGTCGGTCCAGCGTGGAGCAGGTCATCACCGGCGTGCGGTGAGCGATTCCGGCCAGCCGTGCGGCGGCGTCGCGGATGTCGGCGAAGGTCAAAACGGTGGGCGGCATGCCGGCAGGATAGGCGAAACCGGCAACGTTGGGTAAGGTGCGCCCATGTCTCGCGCCGCCCGCGCCGCCGCGTGGATCTTCGGCTTCGGCTCCCCCGTCGCCCTCGCCTCCTCCGCGGCCTCGCAAGACTTCACCGTCTATGCGAGCGCCGGCCCCACCTTCCCGCAGAACCCGCCGGAGTTTACCGACTTCTGGAAAACCGGCCCGAGCCTCGGCGTCGGCTTCGGCACGCGCGTGTCGGAGATCTGGGAGATCGTCGGCTCCTTGCAGTGGCAGCGCTTTCCCGCGGACGAGAGCGCGCAGATCGACGACTTGCTGCTGCAGGGCCCCGGGGGAGAGATACTCCCGATCCGGTCCCTCGACGGGCGCGACGCGACGTCGCTCGCGCTCATGGCCGAGGCACGCTTCCCCGTTCCGACGGAGAGCGGCCGGATTCTCCCGCACCTGACGTTCGGGTGGGGCTTCCTCGAGGTGCGTACCTCCGACGCCACCGCCACCGCGGACGTTCCCGGCTTCGAGCCGGTCACCATCCTGGGCGACACCGACGGTGCGTTCGGCGTCGTGGTCGGTGCCGGCGTCGAGCTGCCCGTCTCGCGCGGGACGCGCCTGCTGCTGGACTCGATCTACACGGTCGGATTCACCGACGGCGCGAGCACGCAGTACCTGCCGCTGCGAGTCGGAGTCGGCTTCGCGCTCTGAGCGGCCGGCTCAGCGCGGCAGTTCACCCGCGACCGGCAGGATCCGCCGATCACCACCGGTCGGCCGAATGACCGCGGCCGCCACCACCGCGCACGCGAGAGTCACCGACGCGGCCACGAGGAAGACTCCGCGCACGCCGACGAGGTTCGCGAGCCACCCGCCGACGACGGGTCCCACGAAGAAGCCGAGGATGTTCGCGGAGTTGGCGTAGCCGGTCACGCCGCCGCGTGCTCCCTCCGGCGCCGCCCGGCTGATCATGGAGATCAGCACCGGCGCAACGCCCGTCACGGCGAACCCGAGCAGCGCGCGCACGGCCAGCATCGAGCCGACCGACGCCACCGCCGTGTGCAGCGCCAGCGCCGCCGTCGTCAGCACGAGCCCGGTGATCAGCACGCGCTTGAGACCGACCCTCCCCGCGATGGTCCCCAGGAACGGCGAGGCGATGAGCGTGCACCCGGCCACGACCGCGAAGCCGATGCCGGTCACCGCCTTCGCGTCCGCCTCGCCCACCAGATCCTCGATGTACAGCGGGAAGATGGGCATGACCATGGTCACGCCCGCCATCGCCACGAGAAGCCCGGGCATGGCGATGCGCAGGCGCGGCTCCGCGAGGATCCAGCGGAGGTTCCCCGCCGCCGACGCGGACTTCGCCTCGGGCGTGCGCGGAGGATCGGTGAGGAACGCGTACACGATGACGGCGGCGACCGCGTTGATGACCGCGGTCAGCAGAAAGAGCTCGCGGAAGGTGAACAGCGCCGCGAGCACGCCGCCGACGGCCGGACCGACCAGGCGCCCGGCGGACGCCGAAGCGGCGAGCTTGCCGATGGCGTCGGGCAGCTTCTCCGGCGGCGTCGAGGCCGCGGTGATGGCCAGCGCCGCGGGGATGAACCCGGTCACCGCACCCTGAACGAGGCGGACGACCCAGAACTCGAGCGGTGAGCGCACGAACACGAGCACGAAGTTCATCACGGCGAGGCCGATGATGGCGCGGACCACCATGCGCTTGTGCCCGTGCCGATCGCCCAGCCATCCCCACACCGGCGAGAGCAGCGCCGCCGCCAGGAAGGGACCGGAGAAGATGAGACCGGACCAGCGCTCCACCGCGGCGCGATCGGTCACACCGAGCTCCCGCACGAAGAACGGGATCAGCGGGATGACGATCCCCATGGCCGTGACGGCGAGGAGCTGACCCACGGAAAGGACGACCAGGTTCCGCTTCCAGGGCTCCGCCCCGGTCACTCGGATCCCCGCGCGCGCGAGCCCTCGCGGCCGAAGTACACCGGATTCGTGAACGCGAGCGGTTGGTCGTCGGCGCTCCACACCTCGGCGCGCGCCGCCCGGGCCTCCCCCGCGGACATTCCCTCGGTGAGAACCGCGTCTCCGGAGACACCGGTCCACTCGCGCCGCACGCGACCGTCGACCACGAGCTTCACCGTGCGGTCCTCGCCGATCCCGGCGAGACGGATCCGCGCGGTCCGCGGCCCGGATCCCCCGACCATGCCTCCCATCGGCGTTCCGCCGACGTCGAGCTGCACGCGCCCGCGGAACGAGACCGGATCCCCGAAGAACGCGCGCCCCTCCCGCAGGGCGCGGAGCAGTGCATCGCGGTCGTCGGCCGGCGCTTCGAGCCATGTGGCGAAGTTGTTCTCCCACGGCGCCCACTGGTTGTAGTGCGAATCGTTGACGCCGAGCGCGGTCACGACGATGCCGCCGGCCGTGGCGCGGTCCCACACGTCGAAGTAATCCGCGAGATTCCACTTCGCGCGGCGCCGGTAGCCCACTTCGAGGGCGTCCACGCCGGCGAGCCCGGCATCGATGGCGGCCTGGAACTGATCCGGCCCGAGACCCGAGAACATCGTGGCCCCGAGCGGATGGCACCACGACACGAGCCCCGAGGCGCGGTGCACCACCTCCACGAGCTCCTCGGCGTCACCGAGCGCGGTCACGGAGTCCGCCGCCGCGGCGCGCTCGAAGTCGCGCATGACGAGGGACCAGTCGCCGCCGTAGCGGGTGAGGTGGGGCCGCGAGTACGAGATCTCCCCGCCGATCTCGTGGCGCAGGTTCGGGTACAGCTCGGTCCACTCCTGCTGCACGCGGATCAGCTCGACGCCGCAACGGCGGTGCGTGAAGGCGAGATCGTCGACAAACACCTCGGCAGACCCGGCGGCGCGAAGGTCGAGCCAGATGCCGATCAGGTTCGCGTCGGCACCGTTCGCCCAGGCAGCCTCGGCGTCCTTCGTCACGGCCAAGCGAAGCGTCACCCATCCGCCGGTCGGAACCGTCATGGGCACGACCGGCGCCCAGTCCTTCGCGTCGTTCTCCGCCGGAGGCGTGCCCTCCCAGCGCACCGCGTACTCCAGGCTGCGCGCTTCGCCCGGATGACGCGAGAGCTCGAAGCCGACGGTCAGCACGTCGCCGGGGTCGAGGGAACGCGCCAGCACGCGCAGCTCCACCGCAACGCCGGAGGCGAGCGCGTAGGTGAAGCGCTTCCGCTCCGCTTCGAGACGCGCGCGGGCCTGGCCCCCGTCCGCTCCGGTCACGAGCCGCAGCGCCCGTTCCCCTCCCGCGACCTCGTTCCCCTGCAGCTCGGCCGCGCAGTCCGTGCCGCGCCCCGCGAGATCCGCGGTCACGGCTTCGCTCGCCTCGAACCCGATGCTCTGCAGGTGGTCGCGGCAGGTCACCCGCCAGTCGTGCTCCGACCACCACACGAGATCGTAGCCGGAGAGCGCAGCGTGCCAGGCCTGCCAGTCGAAGGAGCCGGAGCCCTCGCTGAAGCAGCTGTGCACGTGCAGGCCCGCGAGCGTCCACCTCTCGCGGTCCGTGTGCCACGCGGCCACGTTGTTACCCTCGCGCGCCTCCTCCAGCGCGTCGTCCGGATCGACCCAGACGACGGCTTCGCCCGGGTCTCCTCCGCCGAACGCGACGCTCACCGTGTCGCGGGCTCCGGCTGCGAGCGCCGCGAGCGGAACGCGCTGCCGGCTCGCCATCGGGCGTTCCAGGCAGTCGAGAACAAGCGTGGCGCTGCCCCGCGTATCGCCTGTGGACGTCGAGACCTCGAGAGCCAGGCGCCGCCCTTCCGGCACGACGAACACCTGAGCGGTGGGGGGCCGGCCGCGCATCACCGGAACCCGCAACGTGAATGCCGTGCCACGGGTCGGGACGTCCAGATCCCACGAGGCCGCGGTGCCGCCCGACTCCACGCGCACGCCTTCCGGCGCGGGGTCGAGCGTCATCCCCTGGGTGCCGGAAAGCTCGATGCGCCCGCGACCTCGCGTCGTGTCCGGACCGCTGCCCAGGTGCACCGTCAGCGCCACGGCGTCCGCTCCGCTCGGCTCCTGGTCGACCCACAGCCCTTCGACGCCGCACAGCGGTCTGTAGTGGCTCGACGTGCCGGTCGGCCCGCCGAGGAGCGGCCGGTCGGAGACGAGGATCTCCGTCGGCGGCGACGCGTCGTCGCCGAGGTTCTCCACCACGATTGCCAAGGAATCACCGTGCAGCGCGAAACCGTCGCGGCGCACGGCGAGGTCCGGAACCGCGTGAGCGGCTCCGGAAGCGGCCGCCGCCACGCCCAGGAGGGCGACCGGCAGCGAGCGTCTCAAGGAAACCACGGACCTGGATACTCGCCGAAGGAGGGATGGTTCCGGTCGCGGTCGGAGAGAACGGGGGACTTCACCGGCCAGGCGATGCCGAGCTCCGGGCTGTCCCAGGCGATGCCGCGCTCCAGCGCTCCGTCGTGATACGAGCCGCAGCGATACACCACGTCGGCCGTCTCCGACGTGACGCAGAACCCGTGCGCGAATCCCGCCGGGATCCACAGCTGCCGGTGCTGCACGTCGTCCAGGTCGAACGAGCGCCACTGACCGAAGGTCGGGGATGAGCGGCGAAGGTCCACGGCGACGTCCCAGATCGAGCCGCGCGCGCAACGCACCAGCTTGGACTGCCCCGGCGGGATCTGGAAGTGCAGCGCCCGGATGATCCCCCGTCCGGACCGCGAGTGATTGTCCTGCACGAGGTCGGCGTCGATCCCCGCCCCCTCGAGCACGCTCCTGCGGCTCGTCTCCAGGAAGAAGCCGCGCTCGTCGGCGAAGACGCGCGGCTCGAGCAGCAGCACGCCCGGCAGATCGGTCTCGTGCACGCGCGCGGAGCCGACCTCGCGGGTGCGGAGGGTCCTCCCCGGGCCGCCGCGCGCAGCGGCGCTCCACGACGCCGCCACTACGGCAGATCCACGTAGCCCTGCAGTTTCCGGGCGCGAGAAGGATGGCGAAGCTTGCGCAGGGCCTTCGACTCGATCTGGCGCACGCGCTCGCGCGTGACGTTGAAGATCGCGCCGACCTCTTCCAGCGTCCTCGGACAGCCGTCACCCAACCCGAAGCGCAGGCGGATCACCTTCTCCTCGCGACGGGTCAGTGTGGACAGCACGTTGGACATCTGCTCCTGGAGCATGGCGAACGCCGCCGAGTGCGCCGGGTTGATCGCCGAGGTGTCCTCGATGAAGTCCCCGAGATTGGAGTCCTCGTCCTCGCCGATGGGGCGATCCAGGGAGATGGGCTCCTGCGCCGCCTTCAGCACCGACTTCACCTTCTCGACCGGCATGCCCAGCTTGCGGGCCACTTCCTCGGGCAGCGGCTCCCGCCCGTACTCCTGCACCAGTCGCCGGCTGGCCCGCACGACCTTGTTGATGGCCTCGATCATGTGCACCGGCACGCGGATGGTCCGGGCCTGGTCGGCGATGGCGCGGGTGATGGCCTGGCGGATCCACCACGTCGCGTACGTCGAGAACTTGTAGCCCTTCTTGTAGTCGAACTTGTCGACGGCGCGCATCAGACCCGAATTGCCTTCCTGGATCAGATCCAGGAACTCGAGGCCGCGGTTCGTGTAGCGCTTGGCGATGGAGATCACCAAGCGCACGTTCGCCTCGATCATCTCCCGCTTGGCCTGCTCGGTCATCTTCTCGCCGGCGCGGATCGACGAGCACAGGTCGGCGAGCTCCGTGGCACGGCACTGCGCCTCCTGCTCCACGCGCCGGACCTTGCGCCGCGCGTTCAGGATCTGCTTGGAGCGCTCCTCCAGATCCTCCTTGGAGAGCCGACCCCGGCGACGACCGGACTTGAGCTCGTTGCCGCGCACCAGGAGGTTGATCTCCTCCGCGGTGAGCCCGGTCTCCTCCTCGATCGCGCCGACCTCCGCTTCCGCCTCCTTGACGCGCTCGTGCAGCTCCTTCAGCCGCCCGACCAGCCGCTCGGAGATGCGCGGATGGAGCTGCAGCTCCTTCAGCTCCTCGTTGAGCCGGGCGCGCAGCGCGGCGCGCTTCTTGTCGTACTCCTTGCGCTGCTTCTCCGGCCAGGACGCGCGAGGCGGCGTTTTGGAGAGCCTCTCCAGCTCGGCATGGGTCCGCGAGATCTTGCGCACGCGGGCCAGCACGTTCCCGGTCTCCTCCTCCGCCGGCGCCGCCACCGGGCCGAAGCCGCCCGCGTCGACGCGCACGAAGTCGTCCAGGTTCATCTTGTCGGTTTTGACCTTGGTGCCGAGCGACCCCAGCTCCTTCACCGAGCTGGCGCTGCGGAAGACGGTCTGCAGCACCATGTCCTGGCCCTTCTCGATGCGCTTGGCGATCTCGATCTCGCCCTGGCGGTCGAGCAGCGGCACGCGGCCCATCTCCCGCAGGTACATCCGCACCGGGTCGTCGAAACGGACCGGCTGCTGCGGGACGATTGCCTCGGCGGGCTTCTTCTTCGCCTTCTTGCGCTCGATGCGGGCACGGCCCTCCTCGACCGAATCGACGACGTCGACCTTGAGCTTGCCGAGCGACTCGTAGATCTCGTCCATCTCTTCGAGCGTCGCATCCTCGTCGAGGTAGTCGTTGATCTGGTCGTAAGTCAGGA
Source organism: Candidatus Eiseniibacteriota bacterium (assembly GCA_052390515.1). Classification (GTDB taxonomy): domain Bacteria; phylum ARS69; class ARS69; order ARS69; family ARS69; genus JBQTGV01. Next base: position 23,174 of record JBQTGV010000099.1, read on the forward strand.
AACCCTGCTTCGCTCCGACCTTCTTCAGGGAATCCAGCACGTTCTGATGCGTCTTCTTCGCCATCGGACTGCCCACCTCCGGGGTGTTCTATCGTTCCTCGCCGATCTTCCTGGGCGCGCGAAGCGCCTCGATTCCCCTCGCCAGCTCCCCGCGACGCCGTACCAGCTCCCGCACCCGACCGGCGTCCCCGCGGGCGTTGGCTTTGCGGATCTCTTGCATCAACTGCTGCTGCTCTCGCTCGAGCTGCCGCCGCTCCATCCCGGTGCGGCAGTCATCCACCTGGCGCGTCACGCCGACGGCGAACTCGTTGGACACGGCCAGCTCCCCGAGGAACGCATACGCACGCTCGTCCTGCTCGAACGCGGCCAGCAATCCGTTCACGTCGAGCTTCCCCGCGGCCGAGATCTCCGCGGCCCTGGAGACGATCCGCGCCGTCACCGGGTGCTCGAAGTCCTCCGCGCGGAAGCGCTCGAGCAGCGCCCGCGCGTCGCTCGAATCCTGCAGCAGCAGCGCGATGAACGTGCGCTCCAGCGCCGGCGGCCGCTTCGTCTCGTCGGCCTCGGCGAAGACCTTCGCGGCCGGCTGCGGCGGCGGCTCTGGCTTCGGCTGCGGCGTCTCCCGCGCGGACTCCCGCGCGCGCAGCGCTGAGCCCCGCTCCGCAAGCTCGGCGAGCTGGCGGTCCAGGACGTCGCCCGGCAGGCTCGTGCGCAACGCCAGATCCTCCACGTACACGCGCCGGCGAAGCGGGTCGGCCACCGAGGCGAGCGCCTCCAGCGCCCGGCGAACGGCCCGCTCCCGCGAGGCGCCGCCCTCGTACACCTCGTCGCCGAGCAGTACGTCGAGCGCGGGTCGGGCGGCTTCGAGCGCGCGCGCCAGCTCCTCCGGTCCGGAGGCACGCAGCAAGCTGTCCGGATCCTGGCCGGCGGGCAAGAGCGCGACCTGCACGTCCAGCCCGGCGCCCAGCAGCGGGCCGATGCTCGCCGAAGCGGCCTTGCGACCCGCTTCGTCGCCGTCGAACAGCACGGTGACGCGGTCCACGTTCCGCGCGAGCGCCTTCGCGTGCTCTTCGGTGAAGGCCGTGCCGAGCGAGGCGAGCGCGTTCCTGTGCCCGGCCTGCGCCAGGGCGAGCACGTCGGTGTAGCCTTCCACGAGGAGGGCGGCGCGGCTTTCCCGCAGCGCGTCCTTGGCCTGCGGCAGCCCGTACAGGAGCTTCCTCTTGCGGAAGAGCGGCGTCTCCGGCGAGTTGAGGTACTTCGGCTCGCCTTCGCCGAGGATCCTCCCGCCGAACCCGACCACCTTGGACGTGATCGACTCGATCGGGAACATGAGCCGGCCGCGGAACCGATCGTAGCTGCCCGTGCCGGACTCGCGGCGGATGGTGAGTCCGGAGCGCTCCAGCGCCGAGGGGCGAACGCCCTCGCGGCGCGCGGCGGTGATCAAGCGGTCCCACGCGTCCGGCGTGGCGCCGAGGCGGTACTCCTGCACGGTGGCGTCGGAGATGCCGCGCCTCGCCAGCTCCTGGCGCGCCGCGCGCCCCTCGTCGGTACCCAGCACCTGCCGGAAGAGTCGCAGCGCCAGCGCGTGGGCCTGATACAGCTCGTCCAGCTCGTCCTGGCCTCCGGGTCCGCTCGACTCGTACCGCGAGAGATCGATGCCGGCGCGCCCTGCGAGCGTGCGCAGCGCCTCGGGGAAGCTCAGGCGGTCGTGCTCCATCAGGAACTTGAACGCGTCGCCGGTCACGCCGCAACCGAAGCAGTGGTAGATCTGCCGGTCGGAGTTGACGTTGAAGGAGGGCGTCTTCTCCTGGTGAAAAGGGCACAGCCCGAGGTGGTTCCGCCCGGAGCGCTTCAGGTTCACATAGGAACCGATGAGCTCCACCAGGTCGGTCCGCTCGCGGATCTCGGCGATCACGCTCTCGGGAAGCTTCGCCAACGTCTCCTCGTTCCTTCGCTACTTCAAGACGGCGATGGTCACGCCGGTCCCGCCCTCGCCGGGCTCTCCGGCGCGGAACTCGCGGACGCGCGAGTCCTTCTCGAGCTGCTCGGACACCGCGGCGCGAAGCGCGCCCGTGCCCTTGCCGTGGATGATCCGCAGCCAGGTGCCGCCGGACACGACCAGTCCGTCGAGCGCCCGGTCCACCTCGTCGACGGCCTCGTCCACCGTGCGCCCGCGCAGATCGATCTCGATGCGCGCGTTCCCCTCCGGACGTCCGGTCGCCACCGGCTGCCGGCGCGCGTTCCGCTCGGCGGGAGGCGTGCTACGGATCTCCAGCGACGCGACCGGTACCTCGACGCGCAGCGAGCCGACGGCCACGGCCACCTTTCCGTTCGATCCGGGAGCGCCGAGCGCCGTCCCCTTCCAGCCCATGGCAGGAATGACGACCGGCGTCCCCTCGCTCACGTCCTCCGCGCGCGCCGGCCGCACCGGCTCGCGCGCGGCCCGATCCTCTCCGGCGATCTCGCGGCGCAGCTCGTTCCCCATCTCTCCGAGCCGGGTGCGCGCCCGCCCTGCCGCGCGGCCGCCCCTGCCGTCCTCCTTCACCGCGCCGAGCAGCTCACCGAGCTCCGCCTTGGCGCGCTCGACGAGCCTCTTCGCCTCCTCCATCGCCTCGCGCCGGATCCGGGTGCGCTCCTCGCCCAGGCTCTCGAGCTTCTCGTCGGCCTTCGCGGCGAGCACCCGCGCCGCGGCGCTCTCGCGTTCCAGCTCGGCGGTGCGCTCGTCCAGCACGCGGCGCCGCTCCTGCAGGTCGTGCAGCAGCCCCTCGACGCGCTCCGCCGCGGAGCCGACGTGGCGCCGCGCCTCCTCGACGAGCCGCTCGGGGAAACCGAGCCGCCTCGCCACCGCGAGCGCCTCCGACGATCCCGGCACTCCCTGCAGGAACCCGTACGTCGGCGACAGGCTCTCGCGGTCGAACTCGAGAGACGCGTTCTCCATTCCCTCGCTCTCGTGGGCGAAGACCTTCAGCGAGCCGTAATGCGTCGTGACGATGGTCAGAGCGCCCTTGCGGGTCAGCTCCGCCAGGATGGCCTTACCCAGCGCCGCGCCTTCCTCCGGATCCGTGCCCACGCCCAGCTCGTCGAGCAGCACGAGCGTCCGCGCGTCGGCCTCGCGCAGCACTTCGTTGACGTGCGCCATGTGCGAGGAGAAGGTCGAGAGGCTGGCCTCGATGGACTGCTCGTCACCGATGTCGGCGAAGACGTCGCGGAAGACGGGAAGCGCCGTGCCCTCGGCGGCGGGTAGATGCAGGCCGGCCTGGTTCAGCAGCGCGAACAGTCCGACGGTCTTGAGCGCGACGGTCTTGCCGCCGGTGTTCGGTCCGGTGATCACCAGCGCCCCGGGCCGCTCGCCCCCGATGGCGAGATCCAGCGGCACGAGCGCGCGGCCCTCCGCGGCGATCGCCGCCTCCAGCAGCGGATGCCGCCCGCGCCGCACGACGAGCGAGCCGTCCGTGGAGCGCAGCGCGGGCACGCCGTTCACGTCCCGCGACCAGCGGCCGGCGGCATAGAAGGCGTCCAGCTCGGCGAGCGTCTCCTCGTTCCTGCGGAGCGCGGCAAGTGCGGCGCGGATGCGCGCGGTGAGCTCGCCCAGGATGCGGCGGACCTCCTCCTCTTCAGCACTGCGGAGCTCGGCGAGCTCGTTGTTCGCCGGCACGACGGAGGACGGCTCGAGGTAGACGGACGCTCCGCTGCTCGACTGGCCGTGCACGACACCGCGGAGATCGCCGACTCGATCCCGCCGGACCTGGACCACGTAGCGGTCGTTTCGCAAGGTGACCAGCGCCTCTGAGTCGGCGCCGATGCCGCGCGCCAGCCGGCGAAGCTGCTCGAGGAGCCGGTCCCGGACCCGCTCCTTCTCGCGGCGGATGCGGCGCAGCTCGGGGGTGGCGGCGTCGAGCACTTCCCCGCCCTCGGCGAGCCGGCGCTCGATCTCGGCGCGAAGCTCTCCCTGCGGGTCGAGGTCCTGCGCCAGCCGGGCGATGCCCGGTACCGTCTCGCGGCGCTCGTGCAGGAACCCCTTGAGGCGGACGACCACGGCGAGGGACTTCGCCACGTCGAAGATCTTCGCCCCGGGCAGGATGGATCCCTCGGGCTCGGCCTCGTCGAGCGTCCCGGCGAGGTCGGGCAGACCGTGGATCGGGAGATCCGACTCCTCGAGGATCCTGCGGATCTCGGAGGCGGCCTGGAGCCGGCGCTGCACCTCTCCGGCGTCGGCCGTCGGAGCGAGGGCCAGCAGCCTGCGCGCGCCGGCGGCCGAGGCGGCGCGGGCGGCCAGGAGCTCTCGGAGCTTGCCGAGCTCCAGGACCTCGAGCGAGTGCTGGTTCAAGGGCCCCCCGGGGACGGGTGCTCACGGCGCGACACCGACACCGCGCAGGCCGCCCTGGCCCCGCGGTTGGAACTAACTGCATGTACCGTAGCGACTTGGAGAGTCGTTGGCCGGCGTCACCGCTCGATCCTTGACAAGATGGCGAGCCGCGGTTCCGCTGTCAAGCCCCCCCGGCCCGCAGCGACCGCTGTTCCTTGACGCTGCCCCGGACGGAATCTAGTGTCGTTCCCGGCCCCCGAGACTCACGCCATCCCCGAGCGAGGCCCATGCTGTTCACGACCGTCTGCGAATACGCGATCCGCGCACTGACCCATCTCGCGGTGTACGGTGCCGACCGACCGGTGCAAGTGAAGGACATCGCGGAGGCCGAGGACATCCCTCGCCACTTCCTGGCGAAGATCCTGAACCGCCTCACCTACAAGGGGCTCGTCCGCGCGACACGCGGTCCCGGAGGCGGCTTCCGGCTGACGCGGCCGTCCGACGAGATCCTGGTGAAGGACGTGGTGGAGTCCATCGACGGCTTCGAGGCGATCCGCCGCCAGTGCGTGCTCGGGCTGGACGAGTGCAGCGACGCGCAGCCCTGCCCCATGCACGACTCGTGGTCCGCCTTCCGCGAGCGATTCCTCGGGACCGTCGGCGGGCTTTCCCTCGCTCAGCTGGGCGAGACGCTGGAGAGGAAGCGCGGCGCTCAGACGTGAGGCGCGGCCCGGCGTGGCCGCGTTCCGGACGAAAGACCATCGACGGCCTCGCGTCGTGAACGCTTCTTCCGAGACGGACCCTACCCCGGCGGCCAGCCGAGCGGCCGCCCGCCCAGCACGTGCAGGTGCAGATGGCCCACCGTCTGCCCGCCGTCCGCGCCGCGGTTCACCACGACGCGGTAGCCGCCGGACAGGCCGAGCTTCGCCGCCACCGCCTTCGCCACGAGCAGCAGGTGACCGAGCAACGCCTCGTGCTCGGGCTTCGCCCGGTCCAGGTCGTCGAGGTGCTCGCGGGGAATGACCAGGGCGTGCACGGGTGCCTGCGGCGAGATGTCGTGGAACGCCACGGCCAGCGGATCCTCCATCACGCGACGCGCCGGGATCCGACCCTCGACGATCTCGCAGAAGAGACAGCGGGACATGGCGGCTATCTCCGGGGTTCGGGGTTCTCGGCCATGGACGCGAGCGCCAGCGTCACCGCGACGATCGCGGCGGTCTCGGTGCGAAGCCGCGTCGGACCGAGCGAGACGGAAACGGCGCCGGCCCGGACGCCCTCCTCCAGCTCCTCGTCGGTGAAGCCGCCTTCCGGGCCCACGAAGATCGTGATCGGCCGGCGCGACGTGGACTCGATGACGGACGAGACGGATGCGGCGGTGAGGGCGGGATGGGCGAAGAGCATCGCGCCGCGCGCCGCCTCGGCGAGTGCCTCGGCCAGAGTGCACACCGGCGCGATCTCCGGCAGATGCACGCGTCCCGACTGCGCCACCGCCGCGCGCGCGACGCGCCTCCAGCGGTCGATCCGTTCCGAGTCGTCGCGCCCTTTCACCACCGACCGCGCGGCCACCAGCGGAACGATCCGGCCGACGCCGCACTCCACGGTCTTCTCCACCGCGACCTCCATCCGCCCGCCCCTCGGAGGCGCGATCGCCAGGACGAGATCCCGCTCCGCGCCCGGGGCGCGCTCGCTCTGCTGCACGACGCCCGCTTCGAGAACGTGGCGATCGACGCGCTCGGCCTGCAGCAGGAACTCGTGGCCGGCACCGTCGGTGGCGAGGAACCGTTCGCCGCGCTCGACGCGCAGCACGTCGGCGAGGTGATGCCGCTCGCTGCCGGACACGACCGCGCGCGTCCCCGAGAAGCACTCCGGCGAGAGGAAGACGCGGTCCACGGCGCGGAAGCCGCCGGCCTCAGAACCGGAACGTGGCGAGGCGCACGCGCGCACCCGGATGATGCGGGTCGGGCTCCACGCCCGGGAAAGCCAGCACCCACTCGCCCGGCCCGCGCTCCAGGAACGCCCGCGGCGACGGCCGCGTCGACACGTGATAGAGCCCGTAGCCGAAGCCGAAGAAGGTACCCGCCACGAAGCCCCACTTGACCGGTTCGCCGTCATCGCCCTCGTCGACCAGCGAGACGGCGAGCCCCAGCAGGGCTCCGGCGCCGCCGCCGTACATCGTCGACTTGAACACCGCCGCCATCGGGTTCGCGTCGCCTTCGCGATGCTCGACGATCTGCGCGGGAGCTTCGGCGGCGCAGAGCAGAACCGCGGCGAGGACCGCGGCCGACCCGCGAGAGAGACAGGTGAGCATGTCCGCCTCCGGCGGAGGGGAGGATCGCCGTCGAATCTAGGAGTCGACGCGCGGGGCGTCAACGCCTCGCTACCGGAAGGCGTCGCGGATGCGCTCGAACACGCCCTTGCCCGGCTCCGGCGTGGCGCTCTGCACCTCGGCGAACTTTTCCAAGAGCAGCTTCTCGTCGCGGGAGAGCTTCGTCGGGGTCCACACCCGCACGCGGACCAGTTGATCGCCCCGATTGGCGGAGCGGACGTGCGGGATCCCCTGTCCGCGCAGGCGGAAGACTTTGTGGGACTGCGTGCCCGCGGGGATGTCGATGCGTGCCGAGCCGTTCAGCGTCGGCACCTCGATCTTGCCGCCGAGTGCCGCTGCGGTGAACGAAACCGGGACGTCGCAGACGATGTCGTCGCCGTGGCGCTCGAACAGCTCGTGGGGCTTCTCCTCGATCAGGACGATCAGGTCCCCCGGTGGTCCGCCCTGCGGGCCCGCATCGCCCTTTCCGGGGATGGGGATGTAGTTCCCGGTGGCCACGCCCGCGGGAACGTCCACCGAGATCGTCTCCGCGACTTCCGCGCGGCCGTCTCCCCCGCACGCCTGGCATGGGTCGGCCACGATCTGTCCGCGGCCGTGACACGCGCCGCACGGCATGACCGTCACCATCTGGCCGAGGAAAGACCGTTGCACGCGCTGCACCTGCCCCGCCCCGCCGCACTCGCGGCAGGTCACCGTGGTACCGGACCTCGCCCCGGTGCCGCTGCACGTCGAACACTTCCCGCGGCGCTTGAGCCGGATCTTCTTCGTGGCGCCCGAGGCCACCTCTTCGAGCGTCAGCTTGAGATGCACCTGCAGGTTCCGGCCTTGCCGGGCGGACGCTCGCCCAGCGCTTCCTCCCCCGAATCCGAAGCCGCCGCCGAAGAGGTCCTCGAACCCGCCGAAGTCCCGCATGAAGGCGCGAAGCGCGTCGGACAGATCGAACCCGGCGGCGCCGGGTCCGCCGGCACCCGCGAAGGCGCCGTCGACGCCGGCGTGACCGAACTGATCGTAGCGCTTCCGCTTCTCGTCGTCGTGGAGCACCTCGTACGCCGCGGTGGCCTCCTTGAACTTCTCCTCCGCCTCGGCGTTGCCGGGGTTGCGGTCCGGGTGATGCTCGAGCGCCTTCTTGCGATAGGCCTTCTTGATGTCGTCGGCGGTGGCGCTGCGCTCCACCCCGAGGACCTCGTAGTAGTCGCGTGGCATCGTCGTCTACTCCTCGGGTGCCCTGGCGACGACGACCCGCGCGGGGCGGAGCACCTTCTCGCCCATGAGGTAGCCGGCCTGCAGCTCCTGGACGACGGTGTTCGGCGCCGCGTCGGCCGACGGCGCGGTGGAAAGCGCCTCGTGCACCGCCGGATCGAAGGGGGCGCCCACGGACTCGATCCGCGAGACCCCGTGGCGCTGGAGCAGATCGCGCAGGCCGCGCGCTACGATGCCCAGGCCATCCAGGAACGGCGTGGGGGCGTCGTCTCCCGCGAGCGCCAGAGCGCGGTCGAAGTCGTCGGCGAAGATCAGGAGCTCGGCGAGCACTCCGGCCGCACCCGTAGCCGCCGCCTCGCGCCGCTCGCGCTCGCTGCGCTTGCGGTAGTTGTCGAACTCGGCGAGCGTGCGGAGCGCCCGGTCACCCGCCGCCGCCGCCTCGGAGCGCGCGGTTTCGAGCGCCTGCTCGAGCTCGGCGATCTTCGCCCTGGCCTCGGCGATCTTCGCCCGCGACTTCCTCGGCCCATGAGACTTCGGATCGCTCACGTCGCTCACACCGCCCTGGGACATTCCGCGCTCCTCAGTTCCGGACCAGCACACGCCCCACGGCGCGCGCCACGTAGTCGACGAGCGAGACGATGCGCTCGTAGGGCATGCGCGTCGGGCCGATCACGCCGACCGACCCGCCGAACTCGCCGAAGCGATAGGAAACGGCCACCACGCTGCAGTTCCGAAGCTCCGGCACGGGATTCTCGTCGCCGATCGTGATGCACACGTTGCGGCGGTGACGCGTGGGCTCGAAGAGCCCGTGCAGCACCTCTCGCTCCTCCAGCGCGCGGAAGATGCCGCGCAGGCGGTCGCGGTCCTCGAACTCGGGCTGAGCGAGGATGTTCTGCGCGCCCCACAAGTGGAAGTGGTCCTTCAGCTCTCCGTTGCGCAGCTCTTCCGCGCCCTGGTAGACCGCCGCCGCCAGCGCGAGCCCGCGCACTCGCACCCGCGTCCCTTCGTCGTCCCGCAGCGCGATCACCTCCGCGAGCGTGCGTCCCCGCGCCAGCGGGTTCAGCGTCTGCAGCGCGTCGCGGAGGTCGTCGGAGCGGATCTCCCGGTCCGACCCGACGACGACGGTGCGCTCCAGACCGGAGGACATGCGGAAGACGACGAGCAGGCAGCGCGTGTCGACCTGGGAGAGCTCGATCCGCTCAAGCACGCTCTTGTCGTAGCGGGGCGAGAGCACGACGGAGAGCTGCTCCGACAGCTGGCCGAGGACGACGCACGCCTGATCCAGCAGGGCCTCGAGGCTGCCGAAGCTCGCCGGGCCGAGGGCGTCATCGACGGCGCGTACGTGGCGCTTGCCGACGGCCGGAAGGTGCATCAGCTCGTCCACGAAGAAGCGGTAGCCGGCGTTGGTGGGGAGGCGGCCCCCGGAGGTGTGCCGATGGGTGAGCAGCCCCTTCTCCTCGAGGTCCATCATGCAGTTGCGGATCGAGGCCGGGGACAGCCCCAGGCCCGACGAGCGCGCCACCCAGCGGGAGCCGACCGCGGAGGCGGTCGTCACGTAGCCGCGGACCACGGTGGAGAGCACAGAGCGCTCGCGAGGGGAGACGTCCTGGATCTGGGTGGTGCGGGGCATCGTCGGCGGCCTCGGGTTTGGCACTCTTGGGGTGATGAGTGCCAGTCGCGGCAAGATAGGGAGACCCCCCTCCCGAGTCAAGGGCTCTCAAGGCGCGTCCCGCCGGGGCCGATCCTCGGGCCGCACCCTGCCTCGGAGCGGACACTTGGACATCCTGGACCCGGCCCTGCTGCTCGAGAACCTGGACGGCGACCGAGAACTCCTCGCCGAGATCATCTGGCTCTTCCTGGAGAGCAGCCGTGACCTGCACGGCGCGCTTCGCCAAGCGGTCTCCCGCGGCGACACCGACGCCGTGCACCGGTCCGCGCACCAGCTGAAGGGCGCGCTCGCGAACGTGGGAGCCCAGGCCGCTACGCACGCCGCCCAGCAGCTCGAGACGCTGGGGCGGCGGCGCAGCATGGCCGGTCTCGAGGACGCGCTGTTCGCCCTGGAGCACGAGCTCGGGCGGCTGAAGCCCGCGCTGGAAGAGCTGGTCCGCTCAGACACCTAGTGTTCCGTCTCGAAAGAAATGATCCGATGGCCGAGCGTCGTAGCCGCCGTGTCCGGAGCCACGGACGGCGGAGGCCGGCGGCCACGAAGCGAGCGAG
>JBQTGV010000100.1:0-9739 GCA_052390515.1 Candidatus Eiseniibacteriota bacterium
GAGGACTAGCGAGACGACAGCGGCGAGGATCGGGACGATGCACCGCCTTCTGGGTGCGGCCAGCATGCCGGACATGGCTCAATTCCTCGGCTGGCAGGTGTCACCGGCGGGGTGACCGCTCGATTCAGGCGCGGGCAGCGGTCGGCGACCCGCGAGAGAGTCGAGCACGCTGACGAGACGATCCGGCGGTTGGAAACCGCGCACGACGTGGTGGAGCCGCGAGCCCTCGTAGAAGAATATCGTCGGGTAGCTTCGCACGCCGAGCCGCTGCCGGAGGTCGACGTCGCCTTGCATGATGGGGAAGGCGAGAGCGGGCCGGAGCGCCTGCACGTCCTCGGGCTTCGAGTCGAACCCGACGCCGCGGACCGGGACGTGAGCCGCAAGCTGATTGATGATCGGTGTCTGCTGTCGCGAGTACGGGCACCAGGCCGCAAACGCGTAGACGATCGAGATGTGCCGTGTCGCCGTCTCGCCGGGAGCCGGCCCCTGTACCGCGGTATTCGCCAGCGCGGGCGGCGGTAGGGGCGGCAGGGGCAGGAGTGGCGATGTCACGCGGCCCACCTCGGCATTCGGCGTCGACGGCCCAGCGGGGATCGCGATCGGTCCCTTCGCGGTGATCCCGAACTGCTCCGCAGCGACGTCCTGCATGACGTTCACTGCCTCGTCGATCTGGCGCATCCGCGCCTGGTTCCACGCGAGGTACGCTCGTGCGTTCTCGGCCGTGGGCTTCTCCAGGAAGTCGCGGACGGGCGTCGGTGGCAGGTACACGCGGAACTGCCCGTCGGCCCCACGGACGGGCTCGGCCCACATCGACTCCTCGACCTGCGGCTTCGCCGATGGCGGCGGGGGAGCTGTCTTCTGCGCCGGATCCGCCCCGTCGTGGGCTTCCTTTATATATGGCTGGGCGGGTGCAGGCGGCGTCCTCGAACACGGCCCGAAGAAGACGATTTCGGAGCACGCAAAGAAGTCCCCGAGCCCGGCGGCGAGCACGCCGCGGCTGCTTCCTCCGACAAGCAGCACGAGACCGAGAGCGATCGTCACGCGCTTCATGCGCAGCGATGTCCCGAGCGCGCATCGGCGCAGGCGAGTGCCGCCAACGTCGAATCAGCCGGCGACGCGGAGATTGACGGTGACGGGATCACGACGAAACGCGGGGCTCGTGCCTGGTGGACTGCCTTTGATCCTGGCGCATGCAACGGTGAGTAGCGGGTCGCGGGACCGGGCAACGGACGTGCAGACCTCTGCCGGATCGATACAACACGTCTGGGGTTGATACCAGACCCAGAGGTAGTTGCCAGTCACGGAGCCCGCGCCCCACTCCCAGAGAACCGGAGGGAATCCCGGCTTCATGCACTGCGAGAGCTTCGGGAATCCGAGATTGATGTTGTTGGCGAGCGTCGCCGGGACAAACGACGGACGGATGATCGTGTGCGCCCCCGGCAGCGTCGCGACGTCGACCGCGCGGTAGAAGGCGATCGCCGACGCCACGGGGTCCGACCCGGTGCCCCAGCCGCCGCGCGGCGAGAGCAGGCCCCAGAGGCCGACCGGGTAGGACAGCGTGGTGTCCCCACGACGCCAGGTCGGATCGATGTCGCTCAGGAAGTAGGGGATCAACCCGAAGACTGACAGCATCTTGTTCGGGCTCTTGCACGGGAAGATGCAGCCGAGCGGATCGACGTCCTTGAGTGGGAACGGCCACACGCGCGCCTCGTGGAATCGCGAGTCCGTTGCGGACCTCGACAGGCCGGTGTAGGCCTCGGTGTGAACTAGGAGCGTCGGCTCCCAGTACGAGAAGCGCACGCACGGGCGCGGCGGCCAGCCTGGACACACGCACGGTGTGATCACCATCTCTACTCAGCCCCACTGGATGAGGCTCGCAGGTGCGACGGCCGGAAGCTCGGCCGCCGCGACCTCTGCGGCGGTGAGCGATGAGAGGATCGCGGCTGCGACGAACAGCGCGAAGACGACCCGGTACACGTCAGGACGCCGCGGCGACGCACACGGCATCGTCGGGCTCCTCACGCGGCTCGTCGGCGACGACGGGCGCAGCCTGCGGGGGCGCGCAGCGGAAGTAGCTCGCAGTCAGGTCCCGGAAGAGCTGCACCACTCGCTCCTTCTCCTCCCAGTAGAGCGGGATCGTTTGCCGATGGCCAGGCAGCCACACCCACGCGTCGAAGCTCACCGAGCCGCTCGGGAAGAGGCGGACCTCGAGCGACAGGTGTCCGTGCGGATGCCATCGGAGCGGGATCGTGTGGAGGTGCCGCGCCACGCCGTCGTCCTCGAGCCGCGTGAACCGCACCGGCAGCAGGCGCTCGGGACGGTCGAGCTCGCGCAGCCGCTCGAAGCTCCGGCCGCGCGATGGCGGATGCAGGGCCCACGTCCTGTGGTGCTTGAGGACGAGGACAGGGCGACGGCCAAGTCCAGGGACGATCGAGCCGGACACGAACGGCTCCGTGGACGCGAGCAGCGTCTCACGAAACGCGGGCGACTCCGGGGCGCGCAGCAGGGCCGCCTTCGGCAGCATGAGGCGCTCATCGTGCTGCGGCGGGATCTCGCCGGATGCGGGCAGCACCTGGAACGGAAGCAGCCGGAACCGACCGGCCAGCAGGTGACGGCGGTAGTACGCGATCTCGGGCGGCAACGAGGGTCGCGTGCGCTGGGTCGTCATGGTTCTCCTCACGGTCGCGGAACGGGGAGCCAGGCCGAGCGCTCGCTCGCCTGTCCGCTGGTGAGCGTCACGATCGCGACATGCTCGATCGGCCAGCGGTCCTGGGCATCGAGCGTGATGGCGGGAAGCAAGCGGCTCGGCCAGGTGCGGAGTGATCGCGCGGCCTCGAGAAGCCTGTCCCCGTCGGCGTCCGGCCCCGCGCGCCGGAGGACCTCGTTGGTGACCTCACCCAGCGCGTGCCCCCAGAGCGTCAGGCGTGACGGGCGCTCGCCGGGGAGGATCTGCTGGAGGAGCGTCCGATGCCATGCAAACGTCGCGGCGTCGGTCTGAAGCCAGTCGGCGACGACGAGCTTCGGGACCGGCGCGAGCTCCGTCCAGTCGTAGGGCTCGGACACCGCGGCGAAGATCGCCGGAGGCTGGCCGCAGGGCGAGATCGCATCAATCGATGTACAGGCGGGCGGCAGCGCCAGGATCGCTGTGGCGAACTCCACCACCTGCGTCGGTGTGCCGATGATGAGCACCGCATCGGGCGCGGTCGCTGCGGGTAGCGTCGCTTTGCTCTCGGGCTCCACGCGGACCTCGGTGACGCCAGTGAGTCCGGCCTTCCGGAAGCCGGCGATCCGATCGCGACCGTCCTCGGTGTCCGCCCAGATCACCCAGATACCCTGCGTCGCCGGCGGGCCGCCGACATGCTTATCGATGGCGTGCTGCATCGCCTGAGCGAGGACCTGCGTGGCGCCAGATCCGTACGGCGGGAACCCGATGACATGCGGCGCGGCAGCCGACTGACTGACGGTCGTCGACAGGAACAGCGTTGGCGTCTTCGTATAGCCGAGGTACGGGACGAGGCCGGCCACCGGATAGGTCTCGAGCGGCGAGAGGAACGCCTGGACCCGGTGATAGTTCTCGAGGAAACGGGCGGCCGGGATGGTACGCACCGGGATCGAGCCGTCGTCCTTGACGACGAGCTCGCCGGCACCGCCGCGCGCAACGATTGCCTGAGCGACGCGGAGAATGGCACCCATGTTCGCGCGCGGCCCCGTGAGTGGTCCGATGCCGCCGAGTCGTGTGAGCGGCGGCGCGGTCTCCGATGCTGTGCCGGTGCCGCTGCGCGCGGCAGTCGGCTGCGTGGCAGGAGCCGTTGGTGCTGTCGAGGGTTGCGACCAGAGATCCGCCGAGGCGGGGAGCACGAGCGTCAGCGCCGCCGCAATCGTGACGAAGAGCGCTTCGGCCGCAGTGACACCGAGGCGCACGCGGCGACTCATTGGAGGCCTCCGAGCATCCCATCCAGGCTCGGGACTCCGAAGGCCGTGACGACGCGGCCCCGGGGATCCTCGAGACGGAACAACGGAACGGTGCGGACCGCGAGCGCTCGGAGGCGCCCCGGGTCCCAGCGCAAGGGCACGCCGAGCTCCATCGTGAGGATGGCCTTCGCGGCTGCGGGATCGAGCCGTGCGAACGCGGCCGGGTCGAGCACGAGGATTTCGATCTCGACCGCGGGGTGCGAGCGATGGAAGTCGCGCAGGCGCTGGAGGGCATCCACGGTTGACGCACACGGCAGATCGACCACGAGCGTGACGGTGAGACGCTGCGGCGGGGTCCGGACCTCAGGCTGCGCGGTGACCGCTTGTGCGCCGGAACCGCGCTGTGGCGCGCACACGACGCCGATGGACCCGAGGTGGCGCGGCTGCGAGGCCGAGACCGACGGCGCAGCGAGAACGAGCGCGCCCGCGACGCAGATAGCCCACGCCGCCGCCATACGCCAACGTCGAGGAGGAGCGTGGTGTCGCGCGCGCTCCACCATCACGGCCGCCGGCGCTCGCCGCGTATCCAAGGATGTCAGGGCCGCGTCTGCGTACGCCCCGGCTGGGCCGCTGCCGGGACTGACTCACCGGTCGCGCCGGGAACTTGCCAGGTGCCGGGCCGCACGACGACCCACTGCCGGTGAGCGGGAATGACCATGCCGCCGACGACTTGCGCCGGCACCCAGACTTCCTGCATCACGGGGCCGACGTAGTAGGGGCTGGCGGGCTGCCTGGGCGAGGCGACGGCCGGTACACCGCCGTTGCGCTGGAGCTTCGCGAGCGTGTCGCGGATGCCCTGGCGGTACGACTCCGCCTCGGCATCGCCGAGGCCGTTCTGGGTACCCGGGCGCACCTGCCAGTTCTTCGCCTCCGTATTCATCCATGACGCGAGACTGACTGCTGACCCGAGCGCGGAGATGGCAGGAATCGCCGTCGCGCACCCCTGCGTGGCGAGCGCACTGGCGAGCACGACGGGAAGCCACAGCGCGGAGCGAAGCCGTTTCATGGTGACGTGCCTCCTTGCACGTTGGCTGCGAGGAGCCTGTCGAGGGCCGCGTCGACGCGGCCACCGCTCTCCACGACGGCCACGTTCCAGCGGCCAGTGTCGGCGGGGTGCGTGGTCGCGACCCCGTACGTAACGGGATCAGGGATGATGCGGACCATGCACCGTCCGCCGGGGGTGACGAGCATGGCCTCCGAGTAGCGGCCGGGGACGTTGGTCGCGCTCGCGAGCGCCTGGAGGTGCTGCTCACCGAAGCCGAGCGGCTCCTTCATGCGCTTGAGCGCGTCGAGTTCCTGGCGCAGGAAGATGCGATTCGGACAGTTGTCGCGGATCGCCTGCCCGGCTGGTCCGTCGAAGTCCGTCAGGAACTGACTGATGAAGACCGCCGCGGTGCCGAGCTTGCGGTACGTCCGGGCGATCAGCGCGAGGATGTTCGCGCCGTACTCGGACTTGAGAATCGCCCACGCTTCGTCGACGAAGATGAACTTCCGGTGCTCGCGCGGCGCGCGGCCGAAGAACGTCGTCACCAGGTGGAGCAGCGCCATGACGAAGACGGCCTGGAGCGACGGCGTGCGCTCGAGTTCCTTGAGCTCGATCACCGTCAGCCCCGGCCGGATGACGAGGGCGTTCGGGCCATCGAAGTAGCGACCCAGCGGGTTGCCACGGAGATACGGGGCGACCATGCGCGCGAGGCGAAGCCCCAGGCGGTCGACGTCGTGCTCGGGGTGCTTCAGGAGCTGAACGATGTCGGCGATGGTGATCTCCTGGCTGTCCGTGCTGGCGAACGCCTCGGCAACCGCAGACGTGAGCACCCCGAACTGCTCCGGGTCGAGGCGGAAACGCTCCTGACCGCCGGAGGCCATCTCGGCGAGCACGTTGGCGACGAACATCTGGTGATCGGCGTCGCCCGGGCCGAAGCACGGGTTGAGGGTGACGACATTGTTCGGATCGACCGCGAGGTACTGTCCGCCCACGAGCTCCGAGAGACGGCGGTAGCTGTCGCCCTTGTCGAGCACGACGACGTCGGCGCCGAGGGAGAGTTGCTGGAGGATCATGTCGATCGCGGTGAAGCTCTTGCCGGAGCCGGTGACGCCCGAGACGGCGACGTGCATGCCGACCGAGGAGTCGAACGGGTCGAAGAAGATCGGCGCGCCCGTGCGCCCGAGGAAGATCTGCACAGGGGTCCTGGTACCTGCGTACCCGCCGTAGAGCGGGACGAGGTCGGCGAGGTTCCGGCTGAGGAGTGTCCGCGCGCGGCGGCTGTTTGCCTCGAGCTGCGGGTCGTAGCCGAACGGGAGGCTCTCGATCAACGACATCAGGGTGATCGCCTGCTCGACGCTTGCCCGGCACTGGAGCTGCGCGAGGGCCGAGAGGAGATGTTCGGTTCGATGCTGGATTCGCTCGGCGCGCTCGAGGAGGACGAAGTGGAAAGCCGTGCGGCACAGGCGGAGCCCGGCCGAGAAGGCCTGATCCGTGAGGACGCCGAGCTCTTCGTGAATGCGCTCGGCCTCGACGCGCTGGTCGCCCATCAGCCCCAGGCGCTGACTGAACGCGAAGAAGCGCTTGCGATTGACCCACGATCGTGCGGACTCGGGATCGAGGACGGTGCCGGCGAGCGTCGTCCAGCCGAGGCCCGGGCGGCGAATCAGCGCGCTCGGTGTCCCGGGCTCGGGGCTCAGCGTGAAGTGTCCGGGCCGCGTCTCGGGCGGAAGGCCGAGCATGGAGATGACGCGTCCCTCGAGTGGCCCGAGCGCGAAACCGTCGGGCCGGAAGACCGCACCGCTCTCGACGACCTGGTGGTTCATCGGGCGGCGTCGGTCCCACGCGGGTGGGCCTTGCGACGAGCCCGGGTTCAGGAGTCGCCACAGGATCTCCAGCATTCGCGGGCCATCGATGGGCGTCGCCTCGGCCCCGATCGTGCGCGCCAGGACGTTGACGTGCTCGCTCAACCGGCTCATCTGAAGGATCGCCTCACGGCGGTCATCGCGAGCGATCTTCAGGGCGTCGAGCGGCGCGAAGCCGCGGAGTCTGCGCCGCCAGCCGCGCCGCCGGCTGCCCGCCGGCCACCAGCGGAGCGTGAGCACGACCTGCAGCGTCTTCGCGGTGAAGAAGTCGTCATCCACGAGCGCGCGGTAGTGCCGCTCGCGCGCGGCGACGATGCGTGACGTCAGCGACGAGGCGCGGCGCAGGGCCTTCCAGGTGGTGAGCGCCGCATCGATTGTCGGCCACTGGAGGAGCAGCACCTGGAAGGCGGCGCTCGTCGGAACCTGGTGGAGGAAGTGCTGGATCGCGCGGTGCGCTGACTCGGCCGCACCGGAGTCAAGGAGTTCGACGTCCGCCATCGACAGTTCCCAGGCGAGGCCGAGGCTCCCGTCCGCGAGCACGTGGATCGGCACGTGCTCCTGCTCGACCCACCGCCACGGCAGGAGATCGGCGAGCGGCGGATCGTCTGCCTTGAGGACTTCGATCCGCTCCCAGCTCCAGCGCGCCGCGGTCATCGCTCCGGGGGGCCGGACGGCGTCGCCGGCTTCGGGTCGACCATCCACGGCACGACACGGCGGGCAGACTCCATTGGCGCTGGCCAGGGCGGCGGCGTCGCGTCAGGCGGCACCGAGACGCCCAGACCGCTCGGGCTCAGCGGTTGCTCGACGAACCACTGCCACGTCTTGACCGGGACGAATACCCAGTGTCCCTGGACGAGACTGCCCTCCTCGGTCACGTGCGTTGCGACCCAGATCCGCCGCACATCGGGCGGGACCACGAGTGGCATATAGGGCGCCTGATAGCCGAAGCTCGACCGGATCGCGGCGACCGCCGGCTGGTCGGGTGTTCGCACGGCCTCGGCGACCGCGAGGGCCTTGTGCATCGACTGCGAGGGCGACCTCGTCGTCGCGCACGCCCCGAGGGCGAGTGCGCCGAGGACGAAAACCGCGGCTAGTCGAGCGTGCGCCATGGGCTGTCTCCCGCAGTCTGGATGACGGGCAATCCTTCGATGGTCACGCCGTTCTGGATGACGGCGGCGCCGGTGGTGCCGGCGCGGACGAAGATGACGGGTACGAGGGTTTCCAGCTGCCGCTCGAAGAAGCGCGCCATGCGCTCGGCCGTCGTCGCGAGGCCCTGCAGCGCCGCGAACTGCGCGGTGTTGCCGGCAACGGTCGTCTGCGTGCCGCCGAGCGGCGTCGTGGTGATTGTCGTCTGGGCCTGCGCGAGCCCAGCGGCGCCGCCCTGGATGAACGCCGAGAGCGCGACCTTCGCGAGGAACGAGCCGGTGTGCTCGATGACCTCGCCCGGAATGCCGAAGACGCCGTCGGAGCCGCTCACCCCGCCCGGCGAGCGGTGTGGTGAAGGCGCGTCCGTCGGGCAGCGTGCAGGACAGCTGACCGAGCTGGAGAAGGGCGCGCCGGCTCACGTAGTCGCCGACGGCCTTCGCGATCGCGACGCAGCGCTCGACCGGCACGCGGTGCCGGTTCGGCGCGAGCGCGGCCTCGTTGAAGTGGAGCAGGACCGGGAACGGCTGGCTGCCGCGCACCGGCGCGTAGACGCCCGAGAGGAGCGTCGTCGAGACGAAGCTGCCCGCGGGTAGGTGAACCATCTTCGCCGGCGTCGCTGCCGCGGCGGCGGGTTTCCGCGACGGCGGAGCCTCGGCGATCTTGAAGTGCGTGAGCCGGGGCGATGGTGGCGATGAGGCGCTCAACTCCGGCGCCCGGATCTGCGGCGGTGCAATCGACTCGGCAGGCCGCGGTGTCGCCGGCGGCACGCGTGGGACGTCGCCGAAGATCCGGCTGAGATCGGCAGGCTTTCCTGAAGGCTCACGCGGCTTTGAGTCGGCCGCCGGCCCTTTCTTTTGCTGCTCGTCGAGCTTCTTCTGGAGCTCCTCGAAGCGGTTGAGAAGCTTCCCGTACTCCTGGCGGAGACGGTGGACCTCGCCCTGCAGTTGCACGTCGGGCGAAAGGAGCCGCGGGCCAGGCCCGTCGGCGCCGCGCGCTGGTGCGGACTCGCGCGGCCTCGCCCGGTCCTGGCCGGGCAGGACACTCCAGACGACGAACGCCAGGAGCGCGGCCAGGGCGAGGCCCACACCCGGCCGGTGGCGGATCAATGTCCAGAGACGCCGGAGGACCTCGCGACTCATTCCGGGACGCGGACGAGGTAGACCTTCATCTTCTGCTGCACCGCGAGGGGCTCATCGGCCTTCGTCGGGCGGGGAGCGAGGCTCTCGCGCTCGGTATGGACGGCGAGGAGCCCGGGGAAGTGGAGAGACTCGAGCGCGAGTCGTAGCCACTGATCGGTGAGGTTCTCGGCCTCGAGGACGATTCCTTCGTACCGTGGCGTCTTCCAGGTCGTGAGGGTACGGAGCACGAGCACGGAGTCGTCGTAGGCCACGAATGGCTGCGGGCTCCGCGTGACCGTGATACCGGGTTCCTGGACGCCGAGGATCATCGCCCGCATGAGGCGGAGCGGCGTCCACGCACCGCTGCTGTCGGACGCCGCCCCGCTCGCGGCAGTGGAGGCGGCCACCAGACGTACCGCCAGGTCCGCCTCCTCGGGCGCGACGGAGCGCGCGAGGAGCGGGACCTGGTCCTCGTTAGCGAGGATCACGAAGATCTCGCCGGTGTACTCGGGAACGAGCGGCGAGAGAAAGAGGCGGCTGGCCGCCGTCTCGAGCGTCAGCGTCTCCTTGCTGGCGGTCGTGACGATCGAGGTGATGGCGGCAGGGAACGTGATCGCCGTCGTGCGTCCGACCGCCACGTTCACCCTGACCGGCTG
>JBQTGV010000101.1:0-13138 GCA_052390515.1 Candidatus Eiseniibacteriota bacterium
CCGATCATCCCCCTTCGCCCTCCGCCGCCGCGGGGCCGCCGCGGTCGTTCCGGAGGGCAGGCTATCGGAGCCCCTCAAGGGATCATATTTTCCGGAAAAGGTGGGGTCAGAGTTTCCGGAACTCACACGTGTGAGTCGCCGTATCAAGCGGCTGCGAGGGATGCGGCAGCCCCAGTATCGCCTTCGTGTGGGCGAGATGCGAGTTTTCTATGACGTCACGGAGACCGAAGTTCAGGTCCTCGCCATCGTCTCGAAGGATGAGGTCCGGGCGTGGCTCGAGCAGGAGGGCCAGCCGGAGGCGTAGCGTGGCGCTGGCCGAGGTGAAGGACGACCTGTCACGGTATCTGCGGATGGCCGAGCAAGAGGAGATCCTGATCACCCGCCACGGCAAGCCGGCCGGCGTTCTGATCGGGTTTTCCTCGGAGGAGGACTGGCTGGAGTATCGTTTGGAGAACCATCCTGAGTTCCTGGATCGGATTGCGCGCGCGCGCGTGGATCATCGTGAAGGTCGAGGTGTGAAGCTGGAGGACCTTCCGGAGTGACGGGCTAACAGCGGCATGGAGCGGACGCGCTTCGCGCCGCCGCTGATGCCGAGCGTTAGGACGCATATGACATCTATCGCAATACTTGGTGCGACCGGCAACTTGGGGCGACACGTCGCAAAACAGGCCCTCGCTCACGGTTGGGAGCTCTCGGTCGCTGTCCGCAATCGTGGACGGCTTGCCCCTGATGTCGCCTCGAGCGCGCATGTAACCGATCTAGATCTCACCATGGCGACGACCGAGCAGCTTGCCTCCTTCGCTGCCGGTCACGATGTCTTCGTATCGTGCGCTGGAGTTGTGACGGAAGGCGAGGCGTTCGTTCGCCTAGTGGACGGAGTTGTCACGGCGCTGGAGTCACTCCAGCCCGACAAGCGCCCAGTGTGCTGGTTTCTCGCCGGTGCGGCGCTCTTGCCGCTGGATGCAACGGGAAGGATGGGCGTGGATCTTCCCAAAGTGAGCGACACATACTGGCCCCACCGGAAGAATTACGAGCGACTGCAGCGCTCTAGCCTCGACTGGCGTCTCCTGTGCCCTGGGCCAATGGTCGAGGAACCTGCCATTGGCTTGCAGCGGCTTCGTGTGTCTATTGACAGCTTGCCTGCTTCGCTACCAGCAATCGCTCGATCCCTGCCTTCCCTTCTGGTGCTTCCCTTGTTCGCAATGAAGATCCCGGAAATGATCATTCCATATGCCGACGCGGCTTCAGTGATCCTCGCGAATGTGGAAGCGCATGGCTCGACTACAAGGCACAGAGTCGGCGTGGCTTTGCCTATCGGCATGAAAGGCAAGAAGCAGGTATGGTCAGCCCAGCCGCGAAGTGCGCCTTGACAGCATACAGCTGACCGCGCTCCGCGCCGCCGCTGATGCTGGGCGTCAGGCAGGACGAGCACCTTACAAGCAGTAGGACAAGGGCATGATCCACTGCTACCGTGAGGGTGACGAGGTGATTCGAATCATCTCCGCTCGGAAGGCGACTCGGGCGGAGCGGGAGCAGTACAGCCGTAGGTGGATGAGATGAAGAAGGAGTACGACTTCTCGAAGGCGAGACGGAATCCCTATGCGGGCCGGCTCAAGCGGCAAGTGACCATCCGCCTGGACAACGGGACGATCGGCTATTTCAAGGAGCTGGCGGACGAGACGGGCATTCCCTATCAGACGCTGATCAACCTGTACTTGAGGGAGTGTGCGGCGAGCCGCAAGAAGCTCTCGATGAACTGGAGGCCCGTCGCTTAACGTCGGCCGGCGGCCAAACACGTATGAGGCCCCCGGTGGTCAATAGGTAGTTGTTCCCCTCCGTCCGCCTGGTCGGCGTCACCGCTGGGGATCGGCTGGTCGTCCCGACTTCGTTTCCCACGGGTGCAGACGGTCCACCCTGCACCAAACACGTATCGAGGGTCGCGGCCCGGCGTCGCCGGTCCGAGCGGAGCAGGTTCACTCCGCAGCCCTAGAACTCATGGGTGCCCTCGTTCCGGCTCACTCACGACGGACGGGCTGAGCGCGCTGCTCTCCAGTTGGTCTCGAGCTCGGCGAGGGGCAGGACATCTCGCGTCGATCCGAATCTTTGGGGAGCGGGACGGTCGTCCGTTCAAACGGTGCAGGATCCCTGGGCTTCGCTCCGGCAATCACCGGGGTCTTCGCCCCAGACGCTTCCTCTCGGTTGCCACACGAGCTTCTCCGTCAGCGGGTCCCAGTTAGACAAAGGGCTCGACCGTCCCCTCCTTCACGAGGCCAGGAAGGCGTTCATGTCGAAGGCCTTCCTCCGCTTCAGCATGTGGAAGACGGCCCGTCCCAGCCGACGCCGAGTTGATCGAGGAGCTGCGCCGCTTCGCGCGGGGCGAGGGGTTCGACGAGCAGCCCATCCCGGGGCTCGACTCGGAAGGGCTCGACTTCCGAGCGGCTACCGAGTCGTTCGCGCCCGTCCGCGCGATCGCCCGCCGCGATCTGGAGACCCTGCGCCTCCTCACGGAACACCAGAGCCGCAAGGTGCCGACTGTGGGCGGGAGGATCCTCTTCGGGCGGGAGCGCGAGCGGCACTTCCCGGACGCATGGATCCAGGCGGGGCGCTTCGCGGGCGCCGACAAGAGCCACATCCTGGACCGCGCTGAGGTCCGCTCCATCCCTGCGCGCAGCGTAGAGGAAGCCGTCGCCTTCGTGCAGAAGCACGCCTGGCACGGCGCCGCGATCGGCGCGGTGCGCCGGAAGGACCGATGGAGCCTGCCCCCGGAGGCGGTGCGCGAGGCCGTCATCAACGCGGTGGCGCCGTCGCGTTCCACCACAGGTCCACCGCGCTCGCGCCGGTGCGCCGGCCGAAGACCGAAGGGGACATGCGTCGGGAAGCGGAGGTGGTCAGCGCAGGAGCACGAGCTTCTGCACCCGCGTCTCCCGACCCGCCTGCACCCGCAGGAAGTAGACGCCGGCCACCGGGACGCGGGACCCGCTTCGCGCGTCCCAGGTGAGGGGGTACGAACCGGGCTCGTAGACCTCGCCAGGGATCAGCTCCACCACCCGTCGCCCGGCGACGTCCACGACGTCCGCGTGGACGCGGGCGCGTTCGCCCAGGGTGAGCCGCAGCGCGAAGTTCCCCCAGGACGGGTTCGGGCCGGCGGGCACGAGCTCGATGCGTCCCGCGCCTCCGGGCGTCCCCACCACCGGCGCGGCCACGACCAGGACGCCGGCGGTGCGCAGGTGCGCCTCGTTGTGGCCGTTGATCGTCCCCTGCGTCCAGGGACCCCGGCTCTGAAATGGGGTCTTCGCCGGGTCGTACTTCGCGCGGACCCGCCAGTGGTACTGCATCCCGGAGGAGAGGCCGCTCACGAGCCGCTCCAGCTCGATCACGCCGTCCTGCCCGACGTCGAACCAGGGGCCGGTCACGGTGCCCTGCCCGTCGAAGGGAGTGCTCAACGGCTTCACCTCGTGCTCCATCTGCAGGCGGGTGCGGCCGTAGCCGGAGCTCAGGATGGCGCGGATGCGAAACTCCGCTTCGCCGTCAGACCGGCCCAGCGGCGCGATCGGTGTCGTCCCGTCCGTTCGCAGCTGGCGCGCGTGCGTGGCGCGGCCGGCGCCGCCGTTCCCGTAGAACGCGAAGATGCGCCCCTCGTCGAGGTGTCCGTTGTCGAAGAGGCAGGCCGAGGCCACCACGTCGGAGAAGCCGTCGCCGTTCATGTCACCGGCAGCAGCCACGGAGACGCCGAAGGCCGCGCCGGCCTGCTGGCTTTCCGCGGTCCACGCCGCCGCCGGCGAGAGCCCCGTTTCCGAACCGAGGTAGACGAAGGCGCGCCCTTCGTCGGTCTCGCCGTTGTCGAAGAGGTACGCGCCGACGATGACGTCGGAGAAGCCGTCGCCGCTCACGTCTCCGGCCGTGGCCACGCAGGAGCCGAAGTAGGCGGCGTCCTGATCGCCCTCCGCGGACCACGCGGCGGTCGGCGAGAGTCCCGTGGGCGAGCCGTGGTAGACGAACGCCGCTCCCTCGCTGCCCTGTCCGTTGTCGTAGAGGTACGCGCCGGCGATGACGTCGGAGAAGCCGTCGCCGTTGACGTCGCCCGCCGTGCTCACCGAGAGGCCGAGTCGGTCGCCGATCTGCACGCCGTCCGCGGTCCATGCGGCCACCGGAGACAGCCCCGCCGGCGATCCGTGGTACACGAAGGCGCGTCCCTGGTCGGCGAGGTCGTCGTCGTACAGGAAGCTCCCGACGATGACGTCCGAGAAGCCGTCGCGGTTCACGTCCCCCGCGGTCGCGACGCAGACTCCGAACTCCGCGCCGGCCTGGTCGCTCTCCGCGGTCCATGCGGGGGCCACCGAGAGTCCCGCCGCCGAGCCGTGGTAGACCCAGGCGCGCCCTTCGCTGGTCTGTCCGTTGTCGTAGAGCCGGCTCCCGACGATGACATCGGCGAAGCCGTCGCCGTTGACGTCTCCCGCGCCCGCCACGACTCCGAACTCCGCGGCGGCTTGGTCACTCTCCGCGGTCCAGGCTGGCGTCGTCGACAGGCCGCCGGCCGATCCGAGGTACAGGAAGGCGCGCCCCTCGTCGGTCTGACCGTTGTCGTAGAGGTAGGCGCCGACGATGACGTCGGCGAAACCGTCGCCGTTCACGTCGCCCGCACCCGCGACCGAGGAGCCGAAGCGCGCGCCGGCCTGATCGCCTTCGGCGCTCCACGCGGGTGTGGTGGACAGCCCCGTGGCCGACCCGTGGTAGATGAACGCCCGCCCCTCCAGGCTCTGCCCGTTGTCGTACTGGAAGGCGCCGACGATGACGTCGGCGAACCCGTCGCCGTTCACGTCGCCGGCGCTCGCCGCCGAGCGGCCGAGCTGCGAGGCGGGCTCGTCGCTCTCCACCGCCCAGACGGCCGCCGCCGTCGGCCCCGAGGGCGTTCCGAGGTACAGGAAGGTCCGTCCCTCGTCGGGTTGGGCGTCATCGAGCCGTGGGCTCCCGACGAGGACATCGGAGAAGCCGTCGCCGTTCACGTCTCCCGCCGGCGCGACGCAGTGGCCGAACTCGGCGTAATCCTGCGCACCGTCCACGAACCAGACCGGGCTCGGCACGAGCCCCGCAGCGGATCCGTGGTAGAGGTAGGCACGTCCTCTCGTTATCAGGCTCGAGTCATAGTAGTTGTAGGCTCCCACGAGCACGTCGGCGTAACCGTCGCCGTTCACGTCCCCCGCGGTCGCGACCGAGGCGGCAAACAGGGAGAACGCGAGGTTGGACTCGAGGGCCACGGCGGGAAGGGCGGCGAGCCCCGCCGGCGAGCCATGGTAGACGAAGGTCAATCCCTCGTTGGTCTGCCCGTTGTTGAAGGCGGGCGCGCCGACGAGGATGTCCGAGCATCCGTCACCGTTCACGTCGCCGGCAGTCGCCACCGATTGCCCGAGGCCGGCGTAGTCCTGTCCGCCCTCCACGCTCCAGGCGGAGGAGAAGGCGAGTCCGACGGCGGAGCCGTGGTAGACGAGCGCCAGTCCCTCGTTGACGTTGCCGTTGTCGAGGCCGTGCGCGCCGACGATAACGTCGGCGTAGCCATCCCCGTTGACGTCCCCCGCGGTCGCCACCGACCAGCCGAGGTAGGCGTTCGCCTGGTTTCCCTCCGTCGTCCAGGAGTGGAACACGCTGAGCCCCGACGCCGAGCCGTGGTAGACGTACGCCAGACCCTCGTCGAGCTCGCCGTTGTCGGTGTAGGGCGCGCCGACGATCACGTCGGAGTACCCGTCACCGTTCACGTCTCCCGCCGTCGCCACCGAGGCTCCGAAGCGGCTGTCGCTCTGGTGGCCGTTCATCACCCACGCCGGGATGGTGGAGAGCCCGGCCGGCGAGCCGTGGTAAACGAACGCGCGCCCCTCGTCGGTCAGATCGGCGTCGTAGTACGAAGCGCCGACGATCACGTCGGAGTAGCCGTCGCCGTTCACGTCTCCGGCTGTCGCCGCGCAAGAGCCGAAGAAGGCCTGGTGCTGGTTGCCCTCCCCGGTCCATGCGGGCGTCGTGGACAGCCCCGCGGCCGAGCCGTGGTACACGAAGGCCGCCCCTTCCTCGAAGGCGCTGTTGCTCCAAGCCGGGGCCGCCACGATGACGTCGGAGTAGCCGTCTCCGTTCACGTCACCCGCCGTCGTCACGGAGGCGCCGAACAGGGCGCCGTACAGGTCGCCGTCCGCGGTCCACGCGGGCGTCGTCCCGGCGCCCGAGACGGTGCCGCTGGCTCCGCCGCGAGCAAGCTGCTCGGCCACCACGCGCCACCAGTCCTCGTCGGCGCCGGCGGCGAGAACGGCGGGGTCCGGCTCAGGGGCCGTGGAGGCCGCGAAGGCCGGGTCGGCAGCGTTTGCCGGGCGGGCCGGCCCAGCCGGGGCGAACACGAGGAGGAGCGTGCAGAGCGATGGAGCGGCGTTCATGGGCGAGCCTCCCGTCGATTGGAGTGGTCGCCCGCACATGCGACGCCCAGCGGCGAATGGTGCCACTCACCTCCGGATCACGACCCGGCTCGGTCGGGTCTCGCCTCACGCATCAGCCGGCGGCGGATTCCCCCAACGCGCCGAAGAGCCAGGCCCGCGCGAAGGTCCAGTCGCGCTTCACGGTGCGCGCGGTGACGCCGAGCACGTCGGCGACCTCGTCGACGCTCAGGCCGGCGTAGAAGCGGAGGCGGACCACGGTCGCGCCGCGCTCGTCCACCGTGTGCAGCCGCTGCAGCGCGCCATCCAGCGCCAGGATCTGGTCCAGGTCGTAGTCCACGGCGAGGTCGGCGGCCGCCAGGTCCGAGAGGGACACCTTCTCCCGAGGCCGCCCCTCGATGCCGCCGCGCTTCTCCCGGCCGCGGGCTCGCGCCCGTTCGATCAGGATCCGGCGCATCGCCTCGGCGGCCGCGGCGAAGAACTGCGCGCGGCTCGCCCACAACTTGGGTCCCTCGCCGGCCAGGCGCAGGTAGGCCTCGTGCACGAGCTCGGTGGAGCGGAGGGTCCCGCCGGCGCGCTCGCTGCGGAGCCGCGCGTGGGCCAGCTCGCGGAGCTGGGCGTACAGGGCGCCGAGCATCTCGGAAGTCGGCTCGGCGGGATCGGGGGCGTCGGGCTGGTCGGTCACCACCCGATCGTAGCACGCGGTTTCACGCGGCTCACTGCCGGGCGAGGCTGTCGATCTGCGCGTGGAACGCCGCGGCCTGCTCCGGCCGGCCGAGCGCCTCGAGAACCTCGGCGGCACTACGGAGCGCCGTGCGCTTGCTTCCTTTGGCGAAGGCGGCATCGGCCATCAACGGCTCCACGCTGTCCACGAGCAGCGTTTCCGCCGCCGCCGCGTCGCCCGCTCGGAGGATGCACTGCCCGAGCAAGTTCCGGCTCCACGCCAGCAGCACGGGATTCGGGTCGGTCGCCTGGCGCTGGCCGGCCAGGCACGTCTCCATCAGCTCCCGCGCCCCCCCGGTCTCCCCGCGCGCCAGCAGCACCGTGGCGAGAAACTGGCTGAACCGCGCGACGTCCGGGTGCGACGGACCCAGCAGCTTCCGGTTGGTCTCCAGCGCGCGTCGCTCCAGATCCGCGGCCTCCTCCAGCCGGGAGACCCGGTACATGAGCCCGGCGAGCAGGTGCTGCACCAGGGCGACCTCGGTGTGCTCTTCGCCGTACAGCCGGACGCGGATCGCCAGCGCCTCGCGGTAGAGGCGCTCGGCGTCCTCGAACCGGTCCTGCTTGAAGTAGAGGGCGCCGAGGTTGCCGAGGGACGCGGCCACGTCGGGATGCTCGTCGCCGAGGACCTTCCGCTGGATGGCCAGGCTCTCGAGGTAGAGCGGCTCGGCCTCGTCGTATCGCCCGAGGGACTTCACCAGTACGGCGAGGTTGTTCAGTCCGGTGGCGAGCGCGGGGTGGCTGTCGCCGAGGACGCGCCTTTCCAGCGCGATCGTCGCACGGTAGAGAGACTCGGCCTCGGCGTATTTCCGCTGGTTCTTCAGCACGTGAGCGAGGTTGGACATGCCCATCAGGACCGAGGGATGATCGTCGCCCGAGGCGGCGCGATGGATGGCGAGCGCCTCGCGCTGTGCGGCCTCCGCTTCCGCCAGGCGTCCCTGGGAGCGCAGCGCCTCGAACAACGTGAACAGCGCACCGGCGTACCGCGGGTCGGCGGCGCCGACGCTGTCCCGGTAGAGCTCGACGGACTCCCGCGCCAGCCGCTCCGATTCCTCGTACTTGCCGAGCGCATGCTGCACGTTCGAGGAGAGGCCGAGATTGTACGCTGCCTCCTCCGCGTGCGAGGCCCGCTTCGGCCGCAGGATGGCGGCGGCCTCGTCCAGCACGACCTGCGCGGTGTCGGCGCGTCCGGCATCCAGCAGCACGTCGCCGAGCGCATCGAGCGCGGCGGCCCGCTCGACGCTGCCGCGTCCATGACGAGCGGCCGCCACTTCGGCGCGCTCCCGAGCCAACGGAAGCGCCTCCGCCGGAAGCCCGAGGCCGTCGTAGGCCTGCGCGAGCGTGCCGAGCACCGCGGCCTGCACGTCCGGCTCACCGGCGAGCTCGGTGGAAACGCGCGCCGCCGCGCGGTCCAGGATGTCGCGCGCCAGCACCTGCTCGCCGCGCGCGCTGGCCGGATCGGAAGCGGAGAGCATCTCCTGGAGGAACGTGTTGATGTGCTCGGCCTTGAGCCGCTCGACACGCTGGCGGTGGTACATCACGGTCATGCCGAAGGCGAAGACGATCAGCGCGACGACGAGAGCACCCGCGAGCGCTGCCACGCCCCGGTGTCGTGCGACGAGCTTCTGGATCTGGTACGCGGTGCTCGGAGACCGGGCGAGAATCGGCTGACTCGCCAGGTGGCGCTCCACGTCCTCGGCGAGCGTCGCGGCGCTGGAGTACCGCCGCGCGGGGTCCTTCTCCAGCGCCTTCAGCGTGATCCACTCGAGATCGCCGCGCAGCCGCCGCGCGAGGGACTGCGGTTCCGTCCGGCGCATCGCCGCGATGGCGGCGGCCGACGCCCCGAGGGAAGAGAGCCGGGTCGTGAGGCGGGGAGGCTCGGTGTCGCGGATGAGCTGCAGGAGCTCGAGCAGTCCGCCTCCCGGCGTCTCGCGGCGGTCGAACGGCAAGTCGCCGACCAGCAGCTCGTACAGGATCACCCCCAGCGAGTAGACGTCGCCGCGCGTGTCCACGCCGGCCGGGGAGGCCGAGGCCTGCTCCGGGCTCATGTACTCGGGAGTGCCGACGACGACGCCCGCCTGAGTGTGCAGCGTCTCCTGCGTGAGGCGCGCCCCGAGCGCCTTCGCCACGCCGAAGTCGATCACCTTGACGAGCGGCTTCTCGCCCGCACGCGTCACCAGCACGTTGGACGGCTTGAGATCGCGGTGGATCACGCCCTTCTGATGTGCGTGCTGGACCGCCTCGCACAGCTGCAGGAAGAGGCGCAGGCGATCGTCGAGCCCGAGCCGCTCCGCGTCGGCGAACTTCGTGATGGGCAGACCCGCGACGTGCTCCATGACGAAGTACGGATCGCCGCCGGGCGTGACCCCGGCATCGTGCACCACCGCGATGTTGGGGTGGTCCATGAGGGCGAGCACCTGCCGCTCCGCCTCGAAGCGGGCCAGGACCTCGCTCGAGCCCGCGCCGGCGCGGAGGAGCTTCAACGCGACGTTGCGCCGGATGGGCTGGCGCTGCTCCGCCAGCCAGACCGTGCCGAACCCGCCCTCGCCGAGCCGCTCGAGAAGCGTGTACGGACCGATCTCGCGGCCCACCCCGCCGGGGCCGGCCGAGGGCGGCGCCGGAACGGCGGCAGCATCCGCCGAAGGGAGGAACGATCCCGCCGCGTCGTGCTGTCCGAGGAGCTGCTCGATGCGGGAACGCAGCTCGGGCTCCCCTCCGCACTCGCGGTCGAGCAGGTCCCCTCGGGCGCCGGGCGGGAGCTCCGCGGCGCGCTCCAGGATGCTCTTGAGGCGGTCGAGGGGGTTGCCTGGGCTCATCGGGAGTTCGTCCGGCCGGGGGAGATTCGATCCTAGCTCATGGGCGAACCGGCCGGTACCGGCTGCCGCCGCCTCTCCCACCGGCGAATCCGCCTGCCGGCCGCGCCTCTCCCGCGGTGACGGTTTTCCCCCGCGGTCCACGCAATGGCAGGGGAGCGGCCACCGCCGGGGCATCGGGCCCCCGCCGGCCGCAAGGAGGCGGCATCATGCAGATCGAGAGGAGCCCCATGCTCCGCTTGGACAAGGCCATGGTCCTCGGCTACCTCAAGTCCGCGGGATCGAGCGATCCGGACGTCCTTCACACGCAGAAGAAGAACCTGCTCTCGCTCGCCCAGTTCCCGAAGTTCGTCGGCACCTACCTGATGGTGATGGGCGGGCTGTGCACGGTCATGATCCTCACCGCGGTGATCGGGATCCCGCTCCTCTTCTTCGGTTGGTGGATGCGCAAGCGCGGCGTGGCCAACATCAAGGTGGTGGAGGCCGGCTGGAAGGAGTTCTCCGGCGCGACCGCCTGAGCGGCGGACGAAGCACCGATACGTCCTGGCTCGGGGACGGTCCGGCCGGTACCATGCCGGCGGCGGTGGATCCCGAACAGGAGCGGACATGAAGCTGAACGACTGCATCGCCCTCGTCACCGGGGGCAGCGCCGGCATCGGGCTGGAGACGGCGCGGCTGCTGAAGGCGAACGGCGCGAAGGTGGCCATCTGCGGCCGCACGCAGGACCGCGTAGAGAGCGCTGCGAAGGAGATCGCCGCGCTGCCGCTCGTCGGAGACGTGGGCCGCGAGGCGGACGCGGTCCGGATGGTGGAAGCCGTCGTCGGCGAGTTCGGCGACTACAACACGCTCATCAACAACGCCGGCTGGGGGCGCTTCGCCCCGCTGCTCGACCTCGAGCTCGACGAGTTCAAGGCGGTGATGGACACGAACGTCTTCGGCGCGATGCTCATGGCGCGCGAGTCGGCACGCCACTTCGTGGCGAAGAAGCGCGGCAACATCGTCAACGTCTCGTCGACGGCCGGCGGGCGCGGCTTCGCTGGCGGCACGGCCTACGTCGCGACGAAGTTCGCGCTCGGCGGCATGACCGAGTGCTGGCGCGCGGAGCTGCGCAAGCACGAGATCCGCGTCATGCAGATCAACCCCAGCGAGGTGCAGACCGAGTTCGGGTCCTCGCAGGGGCGGGTCCGCAAGCTCAGCGAGAAGAAGCTGCGAAGCGAGGAGATCGCCCACGCGATCCTGGCCATGCTGACCATGGACGACCGCGGCTTCACCACCGAGCTGACCGTCTTCGCCACGAATCCGGACTAGCGCCCGGTCACGGTAACTTCGCCCGACCCCGGAGAAACGACCGGCCCGGGCGGTGGACGGCGTCGTCCCCGGCGCGCCGGCCGGACTCTTCAAGCCCCGGCCCCACCGTCGATTCCGCGGCCTCGAGCGCCGCCCGGGGCGCGTGGCATGCTCCGTGCAGACTCCGCCGGGCATGACACGCTTCCTACCCTGGCTCGCCTTGCCGCTCGCGCTCATCGCCCCCCTGCCGGGATCGGCCGGCGGGAACTGCTCGGGCACTTCCGTCGGCCTTGCCCCGATCGACGAGCTGGCCGCGCCGTACCTCCTGACCGCCGCCGGCGGGCTGTATCCCGGCGGCGCGAACACGAAGCCGCCGGCGCACGAGGCAGACGGCCTCGCCGAAGCGGCGCACGTCGTTCCGCTCGATCAGGCCGGGAATCCGGATCCCGTGTCCGGGAAGATCGTGATCCTCACCGTCGGGTTCTCCAACACCTCGCACGAGTCCGCCGTGCTCGTGTCGCTGAGCAACGCCGACCCGCTGCGCCACCCTGCCGTGCGCGTGGTGAACGGAGCCCACGGCTCCGCGTCGGCCGAGGTCGTCCAGGATCCGGCGAACAAGTACTGGCCGTGGCTGCTCGCGACGCTCTCGCAACACGGGTACTCGCCGCTCCAGGTGCAGGCAATCTGGTACAAGCAAGCGACCGCTTCGCCGACCGCGCCCTTCCCGCTCCATGCTCTCGCGCTGCGCCAATACAACGTGAAGATCATGGGGATCCTGCGATCGCACTTCCCCAACGCGCGGCTGTGCTACGTGTCCAGCCGCATCTACGCAGGCTACTCGGTGACCACGGTGAACCCGGAGCCGTTCGCGTACGAGTCGGCGTTCGCGTACAAGTGGATGATCGGCGACCAGATCCGCGGCGTGCCGGAGCTCAACTTCGATCCGCAGCGGGGTGCTGTGACGTCGCCGTGGATCGCGTGGGGACCGTACCTCTGGGCGGACGGCACGCGGCCCCGCTCCGACGGCCTGGTCTGGCGCTGTCAGGACTTCGTCACCGACGGCACGCATCCTTCCCCGTCGGGAACGGCGAAGGTCGCCGCGCTGCTCCTGTCCTTCTTCCAGACGGACGCGACCACGCGCGGCTGGTACCTCGCCAACCCGACCACGGGAGTCAGCGTGCTCCCACCCGAATCCGACTGGGTCGTGCTCTCGCCGCGGCCCAATCCGTTCCGTACCCAGCTCGTGATCCCCGTGCAGTTGGACCGGGCCGGCACCGTGGCCGCGTCGGTTTACTCCATCGCCGGCCGGCGCGTGCGCACTCTTCCGCCCGCGGTGCTCGGTCCGGGCCTGCACGAGCTGACCTGGGACGGACGCGATGAGCTCGGGCGCGGAGTCGCCGCAGGCATCTACTGGATCCGCATCGAGGACGGCGGCTCCGCGCATACCCTCCAGGCGACCCTGATTCGCTGACAAAGGAGAAAGTCCGATGACTCCATCGAAAGCATGGTGGGCAGTTCTGGCA
Organism: Candidatus Eiseniibacteriota bacterium; assembly: GCA_052390515.1. Taxonomy (GTDB): domain Bacteria; phylum ARS69; class ARS69; order ARS69; family ARS69; genus JBQTGV01. Next base: position 12,754 of record JBQTGV010000101.1, read on the forward strand.
GTCGTTCCCGTCGGCCTCGTTTCGGCCCTCGTCATCGACGGGGGAGAAGGGCGGCGGGAAGTGATCCTGCCCGCGGGCACCTCGATCGTCGCGGCGCTCCAGGGCGAAGTGTCCACGGCGCGGAGCCGGCCGGGAGAGGGCGTCGAGCTCCGCAGCGTGCGGCCGCTGCCCGTGGAGGGCGAAGCTCCTATTCCCGCGGGCGCCATCATCCGCGGCCAGGTCACCGAGGCGGAGGGCGGCGGACGCATGGGCGGTGCGCCGGAGCTCGGTCTGTCGTTCCGGGAGCTCGAGATCGACGGCGAGCGCTATCCCATCCAGGCGAACATCTATTACCTGAAGGGCAAGGGCGACACCATGGAGACGGTCGCGGAGATCGGCGGCGGAG
>JBQTGV010000102.1:0-13240 GCA_052390515.1 Candidatus Eiseniibacteriota bacterium
GCGTTGCGTCCCGGCCGCGCGATGCCGACCCCGAGCGCAACGATCAGCCAGAGCAACGAGGCCTGCAGCAGCAGGAACCCGACGATCTTCATCCAGGCGAAGCCGGGGTGGACGAGGCGGACGAGCCAGCCGCCGGCCTCGTCGGTGAGCGCGCTTCCGAAGGCGATGCAGACGAGGCCGGCGGCTGGCTCGTCCGCCTCGTCCACCCCGGCTTCGCCTGGATGAAGATCGTCGGGTTCCTGCTGCTGCAGGCCTCGTTGCTCGGGCTGATCGTTGCGCTCGGGGTCGGCATCGCGCGGCCGGGACGCAACGCCTACGCGGACAGCGAGTCGCGCACGCTTCGACCCGGCCCGTGAGCCGCGCTCAGCTCGGCGCCCCGCAGACGATGACCTCGTGCCCCTCGTCGACCAGGACGTTCCCCTCGAACAGATCCCAGTCGTAGCCGCCCTGCCCGTCGTACACCGCGTCGACCCTCCAGCCCTCCACGACGACGCCGGCCGTACCCGAAGGACAGCCGCCCGCGGACGGCACGGTGAGAGCGGCCGTCCAGGACATGGCGAACGCGAGCTCGCCGCCCGAGCCCTGCCCGGACAGCGCGAACGACACGCCCACGTCGCCGTCGCCGTCCAGCGTGTACGGGCCGGCGGGCAGACCGGCGACGAGGATGCCCAGCGCGAAGTCCAGCGTGAGATCCAGCGTCGAGCCCTGATCCTGCGCGTGCGCGTCGAGGAAGTAGTCCAGGACGAGTTCCATCGAGGCCGTCGTGGAGTCCGGATTCTGTTGGGAGACCCCGCCCGCATCACGAAAGCGGATCAGGAAGTACACGTCGTACGAGGCCGTTCCGCTCGAGTCAGTCTCCGTGCCCTCGACGTCCACGACCCACGCGCCCTGCGCCGGATCCCACGCCGCCGCCGCGTCGCGCTGCAGGGTCCCTCCCTCGGGCAGCCCGAGGTCCCCGGAGACGCCACTGAAGTCGCCGGCGGCCATCTCGTCGATGCCGTCCACGAGCCCGTTCACGAAGTCGAACGTGGCCAGGGCTTGCTCCTGCACGGTCTCGGCGTCGAGCTCGACGTCGTCGCCGGCCCCCGTGGGGCCAGCGTCCTTTTTGTCGCACCCCCCCGTCACGGCGAAGAGCGCGAGAGCGATGAGCCGGACGAGATCGCTGGTTTTCATCGGTTCTTCCACACAGGGATCGGGGCCTTCCGGAAGTCATCGGCCTGCATCGACGAGGCCCTGAACCCCGTTGACGGATTCGCCCCGGTATTCCCATCATCCCCCGTTTCTCTGTGTTCCGGGCTCGTTCGACGGCCGTGCGGGCGGGCCCCTTCGCGTCGAAAAGGAGACGTCGGTGCCGATTCCGAGAGGGCTTCTTGCGGTCGCACTCGTCCTGGTGGCCGGCAGCGTGGCCCACGCCACCCCGCGCTACTCCGCGATCGTCGGACAGGACTGCAACCTGTGCCACATCAACCCCACTGGCGGGGGACTGCGGGACCCCTACTCGAGTCAGTACCTCCTGCCCACCCGCCTCGCCATGCAGATCGGCGGACGCTCCGACGAGGCGATCGCCAATCCCCAGATCAGCGACGATCTGGTCGTCGGTGCGGACCTTCGCACCATGTGGCTGTGGCAGGAGAACAAGGACGCTGGGAACAACTTCCGCGCGATGCAGGGATCGCTCTACTTCGCGCTCGGGCTCGGGGATCCGCGCTACAAGATCTACGTGCACCAGGAGTTCGGACAGCGGGACGTCAACGTCGAGGCCTTCGGTCTCGCCTACATCCTCCCCGCCAACGGCTACGTGAAGGCCGGGCGAATCGTGCCCGCGTTCGGCTGGAAGGTGGCGGATCATCGAGCCTTCGCGCGCCGTGACTTCGTCTTCCTGCCGCAGTTCCCCCCGCACAGCGACACGGGCGTGGAGATCGGTTTGTATCCCGCGGACTTCACCTTCGAGGCCTCGGTGACCAACGGGCAGTTCCAGAGCCCGGTGGACGCCAACGACAGCGTGGCGCTGGCCGGGCGGACCTCCTGGAAGTGGACCCGTGAGCCGTTCCACGTCGTCGTGGGCGGCTCGTGGTACCACAACGAGGCCGTCAACGAGGATCTGGATGCCGTCGGTCCCCTGGCCGCGGCCCGCTGGGGCCGGCTCCGCTGGTTCGGGGAGGCCGACTGGACCCGCCGGGAAGCGGCTCCCGTGGAAACTTCGCCCACCGTCTGGGGGTTCGTGACCTCCAACGAGCTCTCCCTCCAGCTCGTCCAGGGACTGGATGTCGTCGCCACGTACGACTTCTACGATCCCGACACGGACCTCGAGACGGGTGCGGCGCACCGAATCGGGGTCGGCATGGATGCGCTCGCCCGTTCGTTCGTCCACCTTTCCGCGAAGGTGAACCTCTTCTCCTTCGACAACGGAGCCACGGTCGAATCGATCTTCGAACCCGGCTCGACCGACGGTACGGTGGACGGATTCACGCAGGCCGAGCTGACCGTTCACTTCCTGTACTGAGGCACCAGGGAAAGCGAGGGATCCGGTGAAGCAGCTGACGATCGCGCTCCTCACGTCGACGACATTCGCCACCGCGGCGCTCGCCGAGCCGTTCCGGATCGGACCGGAGGCCGGAGAGTGTCTCGTCGTGTTCGAGTCGAGCGCGCCCATGGAGACGTTCGAGGGACGGACCGGCCGGGTGAGCGGGACCGTGGAGCTGGATCCGGCCGCGCTCGCGGAGACGCTCGCGCTGACGGTGGAGGTCGACATGGCGAGCCTCGACACCGGCATCGGCATGCGGAACACGCACATGTGCGAGAACCACCTGCACACCGAGCGCTTTCCCAAGGCGATGTTCACCGCGGCGAAGATCGTCGATGGCGCCGGCGCGAGCCTGCTCGACGGCAGGCCGCACGCGCTCACCGTGCAGGGCACGATGAACCTGCACGGCGTGACCCGTACCGTGGAGATTCCTCTGCGTCTCACGCGGAGCGAGGGTCCAGGCGGCGCCCGGCTGCACATCGAGAGCTCGTTCGAGATCAGCCTCGCCGACTACGAGATCCCGCGGCCGAAGTTCCTGGTGATGAAGCTCAACGAGGTCCAGAAGGTGCGCGTGGACCTGTGGGCGGCTCCCGGCGCGCCCGAAGTGGTCGAGCGGGAGGCCGCTTCCTGATTCGCGGGGCGCTCGCCGCGCTGGCGGCGGCGTCCACCCTCGCCCCGAGCGCGCCGCCGAGCCCGGCCGCCGCCGATCCGGTCGCGCGCGTCACCGAAGCGCTGGCGGCCCGCGGCTTCGAGAACGTCGTCGTGCAGACCGCCGGCACGTCGCTGACGGTCTGGTACGAGAACCGCGTCCTGCGGGACGAGCTCGCCGCCATGGGCGAGGTCGCGCGGCTCGTCCTCGATCAGGCGGGCCCGGCGCGGACGCTTCGCCTCGTCCCCGAGAGCTACGGCGTCCCCACGCTCTCCGTCCGCGCGGCCGCCGCGGACTGGCGCGCTTTCCTGGAGGGCCGTGCCGGAGCGGAGTGGTTCCGCGGGCGAGTCGAGGTGCTCGCCGCGGACGGTGCTCCGTCGGCGCGGGCCGTGCCGGGCCCCCGAACCCACGCCTCCACCGGGCGATTCGACCTTCGCCTCCGCCCCCTCTTCGACTTCGAGCTGGGCATCGCCGACGATCCGTTTCGATCGTCCTCGCGGGTGGCGGTGGAGGCAGTCGGGTGCCTCCTGCCCGGCACCGTGCTGACCCTGCAGCTCCCGGTCCGCGTCCACGACAGCCTGGACTCGTCGACGCCGAGGATCGCGCCGGGGAGGAACACGCTCTCGTGGGGCGGATGGCTGCCGGGCGGGCTTCTCGGAACGGCCTCCGGTGGCCTCTTCGCCGGGGACCGTTGGGGATTCGGCGGCGAGATCGGCCGACTCGCCGCGGAGGGCGCTTTCGAGCTGCGCGCCGGCGCGGACTGGACCGGCCTGCTCGACTTCAACCGCGACGTCACGTTCTACAGCAGCCTCGACGCCTGGTCCGGCTTCGTCGCGCTGACCCATCGCCCGGAGGAGGTCGACCTCGAGGCCACCGTGGCCGTCGCGCGCTTCCTGGATGGAGATCCCGGAGTGCGCGTCGACCTCGACCGGCGCTTCCAGGAATCCGAGCTCGGCTTCTTCGTCATCGACACGCGCGTGGATACGGTCCTGGGAGTCACGCTGCGCCTTCCGCTGCCGGCTGCCCGGCTCCCGCGCCCGTCCCCGGTTCGGCTCGCCACCGTCCCCGAGTTCCCGTTCGAGTACCGGGAATCGCTGAACGAGATCGGCCAGCAGGCCCGGCCCCACGACGACCTCGACCGGCTACGCAAACGGCTCTACCCCACGTGGGTACGGAACCAGGTGGGGCGCATGGTCGATCCGGCGGGCCAGCCCGTCCTCCAGCACCGGAAGGCCGCACCCGCTCCCGGGGCCACCCTCCACGGCATGACCGGCCTGGTGATCGTGCCGACCGCCGCGGTGCTGCCCGACGGCGCCATCCGGTTCGGAGCCGGCTTCGTGGAGCGAGAGTGGGCCTACCAGGGGCGTGACGACATGGACAACGAGGTCTGGTTCCTCGCCGTCGGCTTCCTGCCGCGCGTCGAGGCCTCCATCCGGGCGACCGTGCTTCCGGAGCTTTCCCTGCTCGAGGGCCAGGAGGCCCCTGCCGTGGACCGGCTGGCCAGCGCCAGGGTCCTCCTCCTCGAAGAGCGCGGGCTCCGGCCCGCCGTCGCGGCCGGCATCGATGACGTCCGCGGGACGCGCCTCTACCATTCGCTCTACCTGGTGGGGACGAAGTCGTTCCGGGTGGGACCGCCGACCTTCCGCGCGACGCTGGGCTACGGGGCCGACCCGATCCAGGCGAACCTCCACGTGCTTCGCGGGGTCTTCGGCGGCGTCGAGGCAGAGGTCGGCCCGTGGGCTCGCGCGCTGCTTGACTTCGACACGGAAAAGTGGAACTCTGGCGTCGCTCTGACCGCGTTCGGTCGCCTGAGTGCGCAATTCGTTCTCTTGCATCTGGATACGCCGTCAGGGGCACTCGCGTGGACTCACCGCTTCTAGCGGGATCCGCGTTCCGGGTGCAAAGTGAAGCCGTTGCTCCAAGTCCGTCCCCGCGGCGAGCAACCATCGATCGGAGAGTCGCCCATGATTCAGTTCGTCACGACTACACGCTCCTTCGCCCTGCCATTGCTCGTGATCGGGCTCGTGAACCTCGCCGGCATGTCGGAGTGCTCGCGCGTCGGCAGCTCGGTCACGGATCCGGATTCGAGTCCGGAGCTCGGGTCGCCGTCCCGCGACGAGTGCGTCGAGCAGTGCAACCTCGCGGCGAAGGAGGCACTCCTCGCCGAGGGCGAGCTGCACGACACCAACTTGTTGGAATGCGACGGGGATCCAGCCTGCATCGACCAGGAGCGTGAACGCCACACGGCGGTGATGCTCGACATTCGCGCGGACTACCGCGAATGCGTCGAGAGCTGCCACGATCAGGGTGGTGGAAGCGGAGGCGAGTAGCAGACGACGTCGGATTCCGCATCTCGCGGGGCTCGCCCTCTCGCTGGCTCTCGCGGGGTGCGGAACAGGGGGCGAAGCCCCGGCCGGCGTCGTGCTCGTCATCGTCGACACGCTCCGCGCGGACCGCCTGGGATGCTCCGGTCATCCTGGCGCCCGCACCCCCGCTCTCGACCGTCTCGCGCGGGCAGGCGCCCAGTTCCGCGAGACCTTGAGCCACGTCCCCGTCACCGCGCCTTCCGTCGCCACGATCCTCACGGGCACGCTCCCGCCCCATCACGGCGTCCGCGACAACGGGTTCTTCGTCCTCGGAGACTCGCCGGCCACCCTCGCAGAGGTGTTCGCGCGGGCAGGGTGGGAGACGGCCGCGTTCGTGAGCGCCGCCGTTCTCGAACGGACGTACGGGTTCGACCGCGGGTACGGCACGTACGACGACGACCTCTCGGCGCCGTTCGCGTTCCACCGCGCCGACCTCGCGCCGATCGAGGCGGAGCACCAGAACGTGGAGCGGCGCGGGGCGGACACGACGGAGCGCGCTGCGGCATGGCTGGGGGCAATCGCCGGTACCCCCTGCTTCCTCACCGTGCACCTCTTCGATCCGCACGATCCGTACGACCCGCCGCCGCCTTCCCACGCCGCGACTGTGGCGCAGCTGTACGACGGAGAGGTGACCGCCGCGGACGCGTGCGTGGAGCAGCTGCTGCACGCCCTGGCTGAGACCGGGCGCCTCGACCGGACCTGGGTGACGGTCGTCGCCGACCACGGCGAAGGTCTCGGCGAGCACGGTGAGTCCGTGCACGGCTTCTTCGTGTACGACTCGACGCTGCGCGTGCCGTGGCTCGTGCGCGGCCCGGGTCTGGAAGGCGGACGGATCATCGCGCGCGGTGCGAAGCTCGCCGACGTGGCGCCGACCCTGCTCGGTCTCGCCGGCCTCGGGGGCGCGTTCGGCCAGGGCGAGTCACGCGCGGGCGAGCTCCGCAGCGGGATTCCGACGGCCGACACGCAGGCCGGCGGCGGCGTCTACCTCGAGACGTTCCGCACGCTCACGAGCTACGGCTGGAGCGAGCTGGTCGGACTCCGCACCGGCCGGTGGAAGCTGATCCGTGCACCCCGGCCGGAGCTGTACGACCTCGCCTCCGACCCTCGTGAGCTCGCGAACCTGCACGGGAGTCTCCCCGACACGGTGCGCGCGCTCTCCGGCGAACTCGACCTGCTGATCGCCGCGTCGGCGCGTGCGGACGCGCCGGCTCCCTCGCCGATCGACGACGAGACGCGGCGGAGGCTCGAGGCGCTCGGCTACCTGTCGGCAGGGACGGAACCCGCGGCGCCAACCGGAGCCCGCATCGATCCGAAGGACGGCGTGGCTGCGTTCGACCGCAGACAGCGGGCGAAGGAGCTCGTCGTGGCAGGTCGGGCGTTCGCCGCGGGCGGCCGGCCGGACGAGGCCAAGGCTGCGCTGGCGGAGGCGGTCGAGCTGGCGCCGGACTACGGGCCTGTCTGGTACGAGCTGGGCCAGGTGCAGCGCGGCCTGGGGGACGACGCGACCGCCGAGCGCAGCTTCGCCCGGGCCGTGGAGCTCGACCCCTCGCTCGTGAGGGCGTGGACCGTGCGCGGCCTCCTGGCCTACGCCGGCCGCCGGGACTCCCTCGCCCACGAGTGCTTCCGCGCGGCGTGGGAACGCGCTCCGGCCCCCTGGACGCGGCAGAACCTCTTCGAGTTCCTGCTCCGTACGGGGCGGTTCGACGAGGCCGTTCGCTTCGCCGGCGAGGCGGCCGCCCGCGATCCCTCGGACCTCTGGCCGCGTCATGCGCACGCCTTCGCGCTCGGACGAGCCGGGCGCACCGCCGAGGAGGCCGGGTACTTGAAGAGCGCGCTTCCCGCGGGCGATGCGACGGCGCGCTTTCGCCTGACCGAGCTGGCCGGCGGCGGCGCGCGTCCCGCCGACCTCGGGGCGGCCATGCAGCAGCTGAACGCGACGGCGGGCGTGTTCCGCGGCTACCGCGCGCCGCTCTGGCTGGACGTGGCGCGGCATGCCGCGCGCGCCGGTCAGCCCGACGCCGAGGCCTACTACACGAAGGCGCTCGACGACAGCTACGGTGCCGAGTGGGAAGACGAGGCGGTCGCCGGCGGCGGCAGGCTGATCATGAAGCGGCGCTAGGGTCCGTCACGAGCGAAGCGTCCACGATGACCACACGTCAGAACTCGAGCTGGTTCCCCGGAACGGCCTCGGGCGGGGTGAGCAGGAGCGCCTCCCCCGGCCGTCCCGCGATCTCACGCAGGTATCGCCAGGCGTAGCCCTCGTCCGTGCCGACGTCGCCCAGGGCGGCGCCGAACGACGGCAGCTCGGGGAGGAGCCGCGGGATCCGGAAGCGCCGGCGCGGCGGGTACTCCTCGAGGATCACGTCCTCGGGATCGAGGCCGGCCCGCCCGGCGGCTTCCTCCACCGCGTCCAGCAGCGTGCCGAGGTCGTCGCACAGGTTCCTCTCGACGGCATCGCCGCCCATCCAGATGCGCCCGCCGCCGATCTCGCGGACGCGCCCCGCGTCGAGGCTGCGCGCGGCCGCCACCCGCGCGACGAACTCGCCGTACATGCCCTCGATCAGCTCGCGCGCCCGCTCCCGTTCGTCGTCGGAGAGCGGCCGGCCCGGCAGACGCTCGTCCACGAACGGGAAACGGATCCCGGTACGCAGATCCGCGTGCACACCGCGCTGCACGCCGCTCGCGGAGAAGCCAGTGCGCTCGCCGACGCCCGCGTCCCACACCCAGCCGGAGATCACGCCGATCGAACCCGTCACGGTGAGCGGCGTCGTGAAGATGCGGTCCGACTCCATGGAGATCCAGTAGCCGCCCGATGCGGCGACATCGCCCTGACTCACGACGACCGGCTTCTCCTTCTCGCGGATGCGGCGCATGGCGTCCGCGACGAGGTCGCTGGCCAGGCGGTCGCCGCCGGGCGAGTCCGCGCGCAGCACCACCGCCGCCACGTCCTTCCGTCCGGCGAGCTTCCGCAGATGTGCCGACGTCGCGCGGCCGCGGATGCCCTCGTCCGTCGCGCAGACGCCCTCGGCGTACACGAGCGCGACGGTCGGCGGCCGGCCCCAGCGCTCGTCGGGGAAGTCCGACGCGCCCGCGGTCTTCGCCCCGACCACGGCGCCCTGCTTCTTCAAGCTGTCCACCACGTCCGGCCAGCGCGCCAGCTCGTCGATCAAGCCGGCCTCCTTCGCTTCCGGAGCGCGGAGCATCCCCGGTCCGTCGACGAGGGAATCGAACGCCGCCGGAGAGATACCGCGGCCGTCACACACTCCGCCGCGGATCGTCTCGTAGAGAACGTCCACCTCGCGACCGTACTGCTCGTGGTCGGCGCCGGACATCTCCGTGCGCGAGTACGTCTCCACCGCGGTCTTGTACGGGAAGAAGCGCAGCTCCTCGAAGCCGAGGCCGAGCTTGTCGAGCAGACCTTTCCAGTACGTGCGGTGCAGGGCGATGCCGGCGAGCTCCATCTGCCCGTTGGGATCCATGCTGACGCGGTCCGCCACCGAGGCCAGGTACGCGCCGGACATGCGCACACGATCCACGTGGACACGCACGTTCTTGCCGGCTTCGCGGAGCGCGGCGAGCTCGGCGCGCAGCTCCCACACCAGGGACGGGCGGAGGCTCGCGCCGGCGAGGTTGAGCACGACGCCCTCGACGGCCGGGTCCCTCCGAGCGGCACGCAGCCGCCGGCCGACGTCGAGCCAGGCCACGCGGTCGTCGTCGAACCAGAGGTCCTTCTGGTACGAGAGAGTCTTGTCCTCGAGGTCGATCGGCACCCAGCGGCGTTTCACCGGCCGGTGCAGGCCGCGGTGCGGAGGGTTCGTGCGGACGACCCAGGTCGTCGTGCGGCGATCGCCGTCCTCGAATCCGGGCAGGGCGTGCACCGCGAGGCGGTCGAACGTCAGTCCGACGTTGAGCCGCCAGTCGATCCCATCGGCGTCGGTCTCGTCGAGGACGCGCGCGCCGACGTGGAGGCCGGAGAATGGACGAAGCTCCACGCCGGCGGACCAGGTACCGTCGTCCGGATGCCGCGGCGCATCCATGAGGGCCCAGTCGGCGAAGAGCGTGACTCGGGACGTGGCGAAGGGTCGAACGCCGACGTCGGCGACGACCGAGCGGCGGTAGGTCTCGACCGAGGCGAAGCCCGCCGCGCCGAACGAGAGCCACTTCGCCGGCCGCTCGATGGTGCCGAGCTCGATGCCGTTCTCGCCGCCGGCGTCACCCGCCGACCAGCGCCAGGCCGCGCCGAAGTGGCGGTGGCGATCGCCGCGTGCGATCCCGACGCGATAGTCGTGCGCGCCGAGCCGCTGCTCCACCGAAAGGCCGAGGGTGCCGGCGTGCGAGATCCCCCCGTCTTTGTCGTCGTTCCGCCACACGGAGAGGTCACCGGCGGACGATGTGGCCCAGGCTGCGGGGTTCACGAAACCGCCGAGGGAGCCGGCGGTCACACCGGGCGGCGCGGGCAGCAGATCCCGGCGGGCGATATCGGAGGCGGCCGCCGGCGCGGCGACCGCGGCGGCGACGGCGACCACGACGACGGTTCGCGTCACGTCTACTCCACGTAGCCGAGCGCGCGCAGCCGCTCGGTCAGCTCGGGGCTCGCCGTGTCGAGCTCCCGCACCTGCGCCGCGCCGACCAGCGCGGCCAGCTCGCGGCCGAGCGCGGCTCCCCGCTCGGCGTTTGCGGCGTTCGCCGGCCCGACGTCGCGCGTTTCGCCCGGATCCCGCGCGAGATCGTACATCGAGAGCGTCCCCTGCGCGGTGTGCGCGATGACCTTCCAGCGCCCCGACTCCAGCGCCTTCCACGGGCCCATCTCGCTCGGGGCCGCGGCCGGCTCGATCGGCGCGCCGTGGGCGGCGGCCAGCAGGCTTCGCCCCTGATGCGACGGCGCAGGCGGCAGCCCGAGAGCTTCCAGCACCGTCGGCGCGATGTCCAGGCTCCGCACGGTCTCGCCGACCAGCCGCGGGGACGCTCCCGGAACGGCGAGGATCAGCGGCACGTGCACCAGCTCGCCGTGCACGGTGTGGGAGTGGAGGAGCGAGCCGTGGTCCCAGAACTCCTCGCCGTGGTCGGAGGTCACGGCGACGAGCGTCGACTCGTCGAGGCCGCGGGTTTCGAGGAGGCGGGTCAGCCGGCCGAAGCGCACGTCGAGGGCGCGGATTCCCCCGTCGTACAGCGCGACGAGGTGGCGTCGGTCTGCCTCGTCGAGCGTGGGAGCTTCGCCCCCGTCCAGGCCGCGGAAGGCGCGGCACAGCGCGCGCGTCTCGGGTCCGGTGACTTTGCCGGCGTAGCCGGGGTCGTAGAGGCGATCGTACGGAGGCGGCGGATCGTACGGGACGTGCGCGTCGTAGCCGTGTAGGAAGGCGAAGAAGGGTGCGCCTGCGGCCTGGTCGAGGAACGCTCCGAGCTGCTCGACCGACCAGCCGAGGCCGACGTCCGACTCCTCGTAGCGCTCGAAACCGCGGGCGAAGCCCAGCTCGCCGGCCACGTTGCCGCCGCCGGTGAACGCGACGGCGCGGAGGCCGGCTTCCTGCAGAACCTCGGCGAGCATCGGTAGCTCCGCTCCCACCTGCGACGCCGGCCGGGACTGGAACAGTGCGCGGTGGGACGGCAGCGTGGACGCCGCCTGCGCGATGCAGCGCGCGAACTGCGTGCCTCCCCGCGCGAGGCGGTCGAGGTGCGGTGTCGTGCCGAGCGGGCAGCCGAAGGCGCCGAGCCGGTCGGCGCGGACCGTGTCCAGGGAGACGAGGATGGCGTTCGTGGCGGAAGGACGCGGCGCGGGTCCACAGGCCGAAGCGCTTATTGCAACTGCCGCAGCGACGGCCGAGGCGGCCGCCGCGGCGATCAGCCGGCATGACGGCCCGCGGGTGCGCGCGTGGACGGCGGGATTCCTCGGAGGCATCGGGGGACTCTAGGTCGGAGCGCGGAGGATTCAAGATCCGATTTCGGACCGGCCCACCGGCGGGGCGGGCCTTGACCCTCAGTATAACCATGGTTATACTTCGCTCATGAAAACGGCCATCTCGATTCCCGATGACCTGTTCCGGGCGGCCGACCGCGCAGCGAAGCGGCTTGGGCTCTCGCGGAGCGAGTTCTATCAGCGGGCCATCGCGCGCTTCCTCGACCAGAAGGACGAGGGCCGGATCACGACGGCCTTGGACGAGGTGTACCGGGACGACCAGCCCGGCGGTCTCGATCCGGCTCTCGACCGGATGCAGCGCGCCAGCCTTCCTCGCGAGCCGTGGTGATCCGCGGCGAGATCTGTGGGCGGACCTGGCCGAGCCCCGCGGCTCGGAGCCCGGCTACCGGCGGCCGGTCGTCGTGATCCAGTCGGACTCCTTCAATCGGAGTCGGATCGGAACCGTCGTCGTGGCGGTGGTGACCTCCAACGTGGACTTGGCCGCGGCACCCGGCAACGTCCGTCTGAAGCGGCGGGAAAGCAAGCTGCCACGGGAATCAGCCGTGAACGTGTCGCAGATCCTCACGCTGGACCGTCGGCTCCTGACCGAGCGGGTAGGGAAGCTGCCGGCGACGGTTCTGGGCGAGGTGGAGGCCGGCCTGCGGCTCGTTCTGGCACTGTAGAGGAGGAGCAGCGTTTCCACGACGCGCTCGGCTTACCCCGCATCGCACTGAGGTTATGCTGCGTGTCCACGCGGGGCGGAACTTACCCCGGGAGCGTACGCCTTCACACTCGCCGCCAATGGCCACCCTTCCACGGCGGACCGGGAGAGTCGGCGCGCACAGGCGCACGGCCACGTCGCTCGTGACGATGCCCTCGGAATGGAGACGTAACACGGCCCGAGGCAACAACTTACTCCGGGAGAGCTTGTAAGCGTACCCTCGGGGCGAGCTGGGGCCGTTACGTTGCCGACCTGGCCCTGCTACCCTCCGGCGCCATGCCCGAACTCCCCGAAGTCGAGACGATCGCGCGCGGGATCGAGGCCGTCGTCGGCCAGGAGATCGCCGCCGTCGTGCTGGGCAAGCACGACTGGGTGCGCTTTCCGCCGCCGTCGGCCAAGGCGCATCTCGTGGGACGGCGGATCGGCGCCGTGCAACGCCGGGGCAAGCAGATCCGCATCGTGCTCGAGCCGGAGGGCAGCATCGTCGTGCGGCTCGGCATGACCGGGCAGATCACGCTCTCGCCTTCGGGGGAGCCGGCGGCGCCGCACACGCACCTTCGCCTCCGCCTCGCCGGGAACGGCCATGAGCTCCGCTTCCGCGACGCGCGCCGCTTCGGCGGCGTCTGGATCCGGCGGACGGAGAGCGACCCCGCGCCGGATCTCCCCGGGCCGGACGCGCTCGACGTGGGGCTCGCCGAGTTCCGCGCGCTCCTCGCGCGGCCGCGGCAGGTGAAGGCGCTCCTGCTCGATCAGCGCGTCCTCTCCGGCGTCGGGAACATCTACGCCGACGAGTCGCTCTTCGCCGCGCGCATCCATCCGAAGGCCGTGGCGGCGAGGCTCGCGCCGGGCCGCGTGCGCGACCTGCACCGCGCGCTTCGCCGGATCCTCCGCCGCGCGATCGCCGACGGCGGCTCGACGCTGCGGGACTACCTCGACGCCGGCGGGAACCCCGGCGACTTCCAGACCCGGCACCGGGTCTACGGGCGGGAGGGGGAGCCGTGTCCGCGGTGCGGCGCGACGATCCGGAGGATCCAGGCGGCGGGGCGGTCGTCGCATGTGTGTGGGAGGTGTCAGCGGGGGCCGCGCA
>JBQTGV010000103.1:0-33631 GCA_052390515.1 Candidatus Eiseniibacteriota bacterium
CTCCGGCGCGGCGACGTGTCCGGCGTGCACCAGACCGTCGTGGCGCGCAGCCAGTCCGGCCGGCGCGTCGTCGCCTCGCTGGATCTACGGATGGAGTACGGCCTCGCCGACCCGCACGACGAGATCCGTATCGACGGGGATCCGTCGTTCCGCGTCCGTGTCGAGGGAGGCGTCCCCGGCGACCGCGCGACGGTCGGCGCGGTGCTCTCGGCGATCCGCTACGTTCCCGAGGCCTCCCCCGGCCTCGGGGTGTGACGCTCACTCCACGCGGAAGCGCAGGCCCCGTTCGCGGGGCCCGGCCACGAGGCCGCCCTCGGCCACTTCGAGACGGATCGTCCAGTCCCCCGGGGCGAAGCGCGACGTCTCGCACAGGAACGTGAACATCCCGGTGACGCTGTCCACGCGCAGGCCGTCCTGGCGGAACTGCTCGCTTCCGGCCGGATCGAGGAACGTGATCGTCCACGGCCCCTCGGCCGGCGTCTGGATCCGCGTGGCCACGTGCAGGATGAAGTGCGCTCCCGCCTCGGCCCGCGGGATCGTCTCCCAGAAGTCCTCGCTCTCGGGGCGGGGATAGAACGTCCGCGGAACGTGCTCGACGGCGGCGGTGGTGGAGACGCCCGCGCGTCGCGTGCCCCCCGCGTTGCCGGCGTCCCCCGCGTCCCCGCATCCGGCGACGAGCGACGCGGCCGCGACTCCGGCGAGAACCCGCCGCGGGCTCACCGCGATCTCACGATGCGGACGACGCGCGACGCGCCTTCGCCCGAGACCCGCGCGAAGTAGACTCCCGCCGGGAGCATCTCACCGCGCTCCCCGCGACCGTCCCAGGAGACCGCGTCCCTCACCCGCCCGAGGTCCCGTACCCGCCGTCCGCTCACGTCGTGGATGACCACGCGCGCGTCCGTCCCGGTCGACCCGGCGAAGCGGATCTCGACCGACTCCCGGAACGGGTTCGGCGATGCGAAGCCTCCCTCGTCGGGCTCCGCCCGGGTGGCGTGCGGGCGCAGGACCGGCACGGTGTACACGAGAGGATGGCTGCGGACGGTCTCGATCTGTCCCGGGCTCCAGGTCCGGTTCGCGGCGTGGATCACGGGGAACATCACGTGATCCCAGTCCGGACAGTGACGCAGATCCGGTGCTTCGCAGCGCGGCGTGTCGCCGAATGGATCGGCTCGGGCGAGGTTCGCCTCCGTCGTGTGGTACAGGCCGAGGTAGTGGCCGATCTCGTGCGCGAAGAGCGACCCGAATGCCGGCAGGCAATCGTTGCAGGTGAAGAGCGGCGACGTCCGCACCAGGATGCCCGAATCGGGCGTGCCGTTCGTGCTCGGACCGGGAATGCCGCCCGAGAGCCCGACCGCGGGGATCAGCGGCGCCTCGAAGCCCGCGACGCAGTACACGTTCATCGCGCGCGGGAGACCGAGCGTCGCGGAGGACCGGAAGAGCCGTCCGGCCTGGTCCCAAGTGGAGATGAAGGAGAAGCCGGGACGGTTCCAGTTGCGCTGCGTGACGCGCCCGAGACGGATCCCCGTGGGGGCGATCGCCTCGTCGATCACGTCCAGCATCCCGGCGAACTCCGGTGCCGTCTCCGCGATCTCGGTGGTGAGCCCGCACCCCGGCAGGAAGACGAAGTGCAGATCCAGGAAGCGCTGGACGACGACCCCCGCGTCCGACCGCAGCGTCGCGGTCACGTCGACCACCGTTCCGTCCTCGAGCGGCCCGTCGAGCGCCGGCGTCGCGCGGACGCGGAAGGAGTAGCGCCCCGGCTCGAGCTCCCACCCCGCGCGGTCCGTGCTCGGCATCTGCGTCGTGCCCCGCCCTTCGCGCACCTCGCCGACCGCGGGGGCGTCGGGGCACGCCTCGCACGCCAGCAACGAGCCGTCCGGGCCCAGCAGCTCGACCGCGATGCGGAAGCGGTCGTTCGGCGCATCCGCGCGAATCATCAGGCCCACCGTCCCCTCCTCGACCGCGATCGGGATCTCGGCGGAGACCGGCTCGACGGATACGCCCTTCCACACGATCGTCACGAGATCGTCGGCACGCTCCACGCGCGCCGAAGGGACGGCCGCGCGGAACGACGCGGGCGCCGGCTGCGTCGAGGAAGGAACCGGCCGCGCCCGCTCGACGGGACAGAGGATCCCCTCGGCGATCAGCGCGTCGAAGTCGTCGACCGATGCCGCGGCCGCGGCGGAGGCCGCCAGCGAGAGCACGGTGAAGGCGGCGGCCCGCATCATGGTGCGCTCTCCGCGCTCTCGGGCTTCCAGAAGACCACCGTGTGCCGCGAGCGATCGAAATGATCGCGGAGCACGCGGCGCATCTCCTCGGCCGAGAGGGTCCGGATCCGTTCGATCCGGTCCAGGACCTCCGGAAGCGGCCGCCCGCGCAGATGGAGGCTCGAGAGGCTCCCGATCCAGAACGAGTTGTCCCGGAGAGCGGTCTCCATGTCTCGCGTCTGGATCTCGCGTTCCTTCGCCATCTCGTCCTCGGTCGGTCCGTCCCGCCTCAAGTCGTCGACGGCCTGCTGCACCTCGGCGAACAGACCCTCCGCCCGGTCGGGGTCGGACCCGTACCCGACGCTCACCCGACCCTGCGGAGGTCCGATCATGCTGAAATGATAGCCGACCGAGACCCCGTAGGTCGCGCCGAGATCCTCCCGGAGCCGCTCGCGGAGGCGCCGTTCGAGCAGGGAGGCCGCGGTCCTCAGCCGGTGCCATTCCACCGGATCGGTGCCCTCGTACGAGGCGAACGTGAACGTCGTGTGCGCCCGTGGCTCCCGACCCGCGAGGACCACCTCCCGCACCGGCTCGCGCGGGAAGGAGATCCCGCGGTCCACCCAGCCCGAGGCCGGCCCACCGTTCGAGGGCAGGCTGCCGATGGTGCGCTCGAGCAGCGGCACGGCGGCTTCGACATCGAGGTTGCCGGCGAAGAAGAACGCGAAGTCCGCCGCGTTCGCGAAGGACCGGCGGTAGAAGTCCAGCGCATCGTCCAGATCGATCTCGTGGAGCCGCTCCAGCGTCAGGGGACGCCGCCGCGGGTGATCGTCGGAGTTGATCGCCGAGAGCCGGTCGCCGTACCTCGTGCCCGGATCCGCGTCGCGCTTGGCCAGCGCCTCGCGGACGTGATCGAGGAAGCGCGCGAAGGCCGCCTCGTCCCGATTCGGCGACGTCATCTGCAGCACGCAGAGCTCCAGCGCGGTCTCCAGGTCGGCTACCGTCGAGCTCCCTGAAATGCCGTGCTGCGACTCCTCGAAGAAGGGGCTCACGGAGACGACCTTGCCGGCCAGGAGCTTCTGCAAGTCGATGCGAGAGTGGCCGCCCCATCCCGCTTCGCGCACGATGGCCGCGGCGTGCCGAGCGGAGGCGAGCTCCCCATCCTCGACGACCGAGGTGCCGCCCAGCGCGTTCGCCGTGAACACCACCTCGTCGTCCTGGAAGTCCGTCGGCTTCAGGAACGCGCGCACTCCGTTGGACAGCACGATCTCGGTGACCCCGACCTCCGGGGTGGATCTCCGCTCGAGTGCCCGGCCCGGCGGAAGCGGCTGCGCCACGAGCGCGCCGAGAAGAGCCGAGTCGGTCCAAGGCGCGGGCTCGGCGGCGGCCGCCTCTCGCAAGGCGGCGAGAAGCTCAGCCTCTCCGGATAGGTCCGCACCGGAGGGTCGCGTCGCCTCGACGACCACACCGTCGCCGCCCAGAAGCCCGCGAAGCTCCTCGTGACACTCCTCCGTGGTGATCTCCGGCAGGAATGCAGCGAAGAGGGCGCGCTCCGTGTCGATGCCGGGGATCGGTTCGGCGTGCAGGAAGTGCCGGGTGTACTCGCCGACGTACCGGCCGCTCGGCGTCTTCTCCCGCTCCGCCCACGCCGCTTCGATCCCGGAGTGGAGCTCGCTCCGGGCGCGGTCCAGCTCCGACGGAAGGAAGCCGTGGAGCTGGGCGCGCCGCGCCTCGGTCACCAGCGCGCGCAGTCCGCGGGCTTCCTCACCTTCGCGAACGCGCGCGGACAACGCGACGAGCTCCGTGGTCCGGCCCATGCGGCTGGCTCCCATTCCGGCGCCGAGGAACGGCGCATCGTTCGATCGCGCGACCTCCCCGAGGCGCGCGTTGAACATCGCCAGCGTGACGCCGCGCACGAGCTGCTCCCGGTAGGCGCCGTAGGTAGCCGCCTCGGGTTCCGCGGGGCGCCTGGTGCTCACGCCCACGGACGAGCCGGAGAGCTCGGGGTCGTCCGCCAGCGCGAACAGCGTGTCAGGGTGTGCCGGAACCGGCCAGTCCTGGCGGGGACGGGCCTCGCCGCCGGGTGCGGCCGCGAAGGACTCGCGGATCCACTCGACGACCTCGCCGCCGTCGAAATCGCCCACGGCGATCACAGCCATGCGCTCGGGACGGTACCAGTCGCGGTAGAAGCGACGCAGGGCGTCCGGCGGAGCGCCGGACAGGATCTCCGGCTGCCCGATAGGAAGCCGCTCGGCGTACCGGGATCCGCGGAGGACGATGGGTAGCTGGCGGTCGCGGACGCGCTTCGCCGCGCCGAGCCCCCTTCGCCATTCGTCCAGGACCACGCCCCGTTCCTTGTCGATCTCCTCGGTCGAAAGCGTCGCCGCGAACGCGAACTCCCCGAGGATGGAGACGCCTCGCGGCAGCAGCCCCTCCCGATCGGTGGGGATCTCCAGCATGTACACGGTCTCGTCGAACGAGGTGTACGCGTTCAGGTCCGCGCCGAAGTCCGCTCCGACGCTCTCCAGGTAGTCGACGATCTCGTTGCCCGCGAAGGTCGCCGTGCCGTTGAACGGCATGTGCTCGACGAAGTGGGCGAGACCCTGCTGGTCCTCGTCCTCGTCGATCGAGCCGGCCTTGACCACCAGACGCAGCTCGGCCCGGCTCTCCGGCCTGGAGTTCTCACGGACGAAGTACGTCAGACCGTTGTCCAGCCGCCCGATGGTGACGTCCGGGTCCAGCGGCAGCGAGTCCGCGGGCGCGAAGTCCGCGGCGGCGAGCGGCGGCGCCGCCAGGAGGGCGCAGCCGGCGAGGAAGGCGCGGTTCATCCCGCACCCGGGGCCAGCACGTCCAAGCGAGCCTCGTCGACCGTGACGCGGAGCTCTTCCTTCCGGGATGCGAGCCACTGCTGCACGGCCCGCTGGTCTCCATGACGCATGCGCAGTCTCACGTCCTCCAGCACCTCCTCGCGCGTCAGGCGACGCGCCGCTTCCAGGCTCAGACACTCCACGACAATCCAGGTTCCGCCGAGGTCGTGCGGCCCGGAGATCGCTCCGACGCCTCCGCGCAGGATCGCGGCGGAGACCTCCGGAATGTCCAGGCCTCCCGGGCCCACCGTGGTGACGTGGTAGGAGAACGGGACCGGGCGATCGTCGGTGAGCACCTCGGCCAGCCGGGCGCGGCCGCCCCTCGCACGCAGGCGCTCCCCCTCCTCGGCGGCGACCTCGGGTGCCGGGAAGTCGAACCACAGGACGCGGGCCGTCGCGCGGCGCTCGAACAGGTGCGGCTGCGTGGCTTGGAGCATCGTGGCGAGAGAGTCGAGGTCCGTCGCGTCGACCTGCACATCGCGGCTCATCTGCTCCGCCGCCATCCCGGCCAGGTGATCGGCGCGCGCGTGCTCGATCGCGCGGGCCGCCCACCACTCGCGGTCGAGCTCCCGCCGCAGCGCCTCCGCGAGGAGCAGCTCCCGCGTGATCGCCGCGCGGCACGCCGCCTCGACCTCGGCGCGAAGGTGGAGCCGCGGCCGCTGCACCGGCGCCGTCGCTTCGATCGCGTTGCGGTAGTCCGCCGCCGTCCAGCGGCCGGCGTCCGCCCACTCCGCGATCACGGCCTGCTCTTCGCCGGGCGAGAGGCTCGGGATCGCCCAGCCGGATTCGAGATCCGCCGCGATCGACTCGACGATCGCCTCCGACGTCCGCCGGACGAGCAGGTCGACGCCGGCGGGGTCCAGCCGCACGTTCCGCTCCCGCCGCAACCGCTCCCCGAGCGCATCGACGCGCTCAGCTTGCCAAAGGACGCGGAGTCCGGACGTGATCCTCGTGCGCACCTCGTCCAGCGGTGGCAGCGCCACCGGCTCGCGCTCCAGGAACCGAAGGAGCAGGACGAGCGGACCGTCGATCACGGGCCCGGCGAGCGCGCCGGGTTCGAGCCCGATCACCGCTTCGGCGACGGGATCCGGGGACGCGGACCACTGCACCCAGACGCCTCGTCGCTGGCGGAGCCCGAATGCAGCCTCCACCGCGGCGTCCACGTCGCGGCCCGCTTCGATCGCGGCGCGCGCGGCGAGCGCCGCCTCCTCGGTGAGGAAGGACATCTTCTCCACGCGGCTGCGGAAGCCCATGTGGGCGTAGGCTGCCTCGACGTCCGCCGGCGTGATCTCGGGCTCGCCCGCTTCCAGGGTCATCAGGCGGCGCACCAGGATGGCGCGGCGCTGCCGCTCCAATGCCGCTTCGAGGGCTGGATCCGAGGCGGTCAGCTCCTCGCCGCGACGCTCGAGCAGCCGCCGCTCCACCACCCTCTCCACGAAGGCGCGGCGCTGCTCCCGCGTTCCGAGCAACGGCCGGTCGGGCGAGTCGAGCTCGGCGTACGCGCGGCGCAGATCCGCGAGCGTCAGGGACTCGCCGCCGATCGTCACCACCGGCGGATCCGCGAAATCCGCACACGAAACGGAAAGGAGACCCGCGGCCGAGACGAGGAGGGGCCGGATCAATCGACGGCGCCCGTCCGCCCCTCGACGAGGTCCATCAAGAGCCGGCGAAGGTACACACGGACCATTTTCTTGCGGTAGCCGACCGGCATCGAGGTGTTCTTCTTCGGCGCCGCCAGCCCCTCCATCTCGGAAGCGACGGGGTCGATCACGTCAGCGATCCGCTTCCCGGCGTGCGTCTCCGTGAAGTCGCGGTACTGAGGCACGACGTCGACGGCGGTCGTGGCGCAACGCAGCAGCTGCACCCGTCCGGAGTCGTCGAGGGACATCGCCGCGGCCGCTCCCATTTCCGGGTAGTCCAGCGTGTCGCGGACGCGCAGTTTGCGGTAGCCGGCGCGAAGCGTGGACGACTCCTGCGGAATGCGCACCGCGACGAGGACCTCGCCGCGGGCCAGTACGTTCTTGCCGATCCCGTCGCCGCGGTAAAAGTCGCGAAGCGCCACCGTGCGACGGCCGCCCGCGGAGGCCAGCTCGATGGATGCGCCGAGCACCATCAGGAGCGGCGCGAGATCGCCGGAGTAGGCGGCGTAGCAGATCTCCTTCTGCGGCACGACGAGGCACGAGTCGGACTCCGCCTTCATGCAGGATCCCTTGGTGGCGCGCCAGAACACGGTCTGGTTGAAGTAGTAGCAGCGGGTCTCCACCAGCAGGTTGCCGCCGATCGTCCCCGCGTTACGGATCAGGGGCGAAGCGACCACCCGGATCGCCTCGCACACGCCGGGGTAGTGCTCCTGCACGAGCGGGCTCGCCGCAACCGCCGCGAGCGTTTCGGCGGCCCCGATCCGTCCCACCTCGATCCCCCGCAGCTCAGGAACTCCGCCGAGCGCGATGAGGTGCGGCTTGGGGCGGATCCGGTTCTTGTAGTTCTGCAGCAGGTCGGTACCCCCGGAGATGAAGTCGGCGTCCGCTCCGTGCGCGGCGGCGAGACGCACGGCCTCGTCGAGGCGTGCCGGCCGGTGCAGCTCGAACGGCGCGAGGATCATCGCACCGGCTCCGCGGCCTTCGCCCCGGAGCGACTCTCCCGGAGAGCGTCTGCGCGCGCCTTGCGCTCGATCGCGGCGAGGACCCGGTCGGGGCTCATGGGCAGCTCGTACAGCCGCACGCCCACGGCGTCTGTCACCGCATTCGCCAGGCTCGGCAGGATGGGCAGCAGCGGACCTTCGCCCGCCTCCTTCGCTCCGAACGGCCCCTCGGGATCGTTCGACTCGACGATGAACACCTCGACGTCGGGCATCTCCAGCGAGCTCGGGATCTTGTAGTCGAGGAGGTTACCGTTCAGCACGTTGAGTTTGTTGTAGCCGAACTCCTCCATCAGCGCCTGCCCCATGCCCATGTGCAGGCACCCCTCGATCTGCATCTCGACGGCGAGCGGGTTGAGGGCCTTGCCGCAGTCGTGCGCGGCCCACACCTTCGCCGGGCGGATGAAGCCCGTCTCCGGGTCCACCTTCACCTGCGAGATGTACGCCTGGAAGCTGTACGAGGGCGAAAGCCCCGCGGCCGCACCCTTGTGCGAGCCGCCCATCGTCGGCGCGTCGTGGTAGCAGCCCTTGCTGATGAGCGCTCCGGTCCCGGAGATGGCTTCGAGCACCGCGTCGAAGTACGAGACGGACACGGCCGGATCGGCGAGACACACGACGCGTCCCATGCGCGTGTCGAACTCGCCGGCATCCCGTCCGGTGAGGCGGGCCGCCGCGCGGCACAGCTTCTCGCGGATCACCTCGGCCGCCTTGCGCGCCGCGGTGCCGGCCATGAAAGTCACCCGCGAGCTGTAGCTGCCGAGATCGATCGGGTCCGTGTCCGAGTCCCGTGAGAAGACGCGGATCCAGTCGACCGGAACGCCGAGCACCTCGGCCACGCACTGGGCGAGCATCGTGTCCGAGCCCTGCCCGATCTCCGCCGCCATGCAGTGCACCGTGATCCCGCCGTCCATGTCGATCTTCAGGTGCACGGTGGATTGCGGCACCCGGTTCCAGTTGATGCGCAGCGCCGACCCGGAGATGTAGAAGCCGCAGGCCAGTCCGATGCCCTCTCCGTAGGGCAGCCGACCGCGCTTCGCCTTCCACCCGGAAGCCTCGACCACCTTGCGGATGCACTCCTCGGTCCCGTTGGAAGTGATGCGGAATCCGTTCAGCGTGGTGGTGTTCGAGGGCAGCAGGTTCTTCAGGCGAAACTCCGCCGCATCGACGCCGGTCTTCTGGGCCAGCTCGTCGATGAGCACTTCGTACGCGAAGCGCGAGTTCACGGCACCATGGCCGCGCATCGCGCCGCACGGCGGCTTGTTGGTGTACACGCGGCGGCCACGGTAGCGGAAGTTCTCGAGGCGATACGGGCCGACGGAGAGCACGCCGTTGTAGTACGTGGTGACGACGCCGAAGCTGCCCCAGGCCCCGCCGTCGATCAGGGCGTCGAGATCGAGCGCGGTGATCCGCCCCTCCGCGTCGGCGCCGACCGTGATCTTGGTCTTCGTCGGGTGGCGGCCGTGGTTGGTGAGGAAGACCTCTTCGCGATCGAAGCGGATGCGCACCGGCCGGCCGGTCTTCCGGGAGAGCAGCGCGGCGATCATCTCGTGCGGGAACGGATCCGACTTGCCGCCGAACGCGCCGCCGACCATGGGGCGGATCACGCGCACGCGGTGCATGGGCATTCCGAGCACGAGAGCGAGGTCCCGGTGCAGGTAGTGCGGTACCTGCGTGGCCGACCACACCGTCAGGCGTCCGGTCGGCTCCCAGTGCGCGATCACGCAGTGCGGCTCGGTGAACGCGTGGGTCACCCCGACGAAGCGGAACTCCCCGGTGGCGACGTGCGCCGACCGTGCGAGCGCGCCCTCCGCGTCGCCGAACTCCTGGCGCACTTCCTTCTGCAGATTCGTGGCGTGCCTCGTCTCGGGGTGCAGCTTGAGTTCCTTCGGCACCTGCTTCAGCGCATCCTCCGCCTTGAGGAACGCGGGCAGCTCCTCGTACTCCACGCGAATCGCTTCGCACGCGGCATTCGCCGACTCCTCGTCGTCCGCTGCGACACCGGCCACGCAGTCCCCGATGTAGATCACCTTGCCGACCGCCAGCGCGACCTCGTCCTTGGAGATGGGCAGCACTCCGAACTGCGCGAGGCGCGAATCCCCGGTGACGACGGCGCGCACGCCCGGCAGCGCCTCCGCGGCGCGGCTGTCGATGGACACGATGCGCGCGTGCGGCAGCGGCGAGCGCAGGATCTTGCCGGTGAGCATCCCGGGCAGACGGATGTCGTCGGTGTAGACGGCGGTGCCGTTGACCTTGGAGGCGCCGTCGATGAGCGGGACGCGCGCGCCCACGCCGTGCGGCGAGCGCTGCGAGGCGGCGGGCTCCCGGCTCATCGCGTCTTCCCGTCGGGAGTGGGCGGCCGATCGGGCGGACCGATCGGTTCGGCGATCCGGCCGCCGTTCGTCGAGGCCGCTTCGCCCCGCATCTCCGCCGCCGCGACCTTCACCGCCTCGATGATCTTCAAATAGCCGGTGCAGCGGCACATGTTCCCCGAGATGGCCCGGCGAATCTCGCGGTCTGTGGGATCGGGATTCCCCTCCACGAGCGCGACCGAGGTCATGATGAAGCCGGGAGTGCAATACCCGCACTGCGAGCCGCCCTTCTGGTGGAACGCGCGCTGCACAGGGTGCAGGTCCGTACCGAGCGGCGCGACGTCCTCGATCGTCCGGATCCGCTTCCCCTCGGCGAGGAGCGTGAGGGTGAGACACGAGAGGGTCGGCACCCCGTCCACATGCACGGTGCAGCAGCCGCAGGTGCCCATGTCGCAACCGCGGGTCGTCCCGGTGAGGCCGAGGTCGTCGCGGATGGTGTCGAGCAGGACGTCGTACGGACGAACCGCCACATCCCGGACCTGGTCGTTCACATGCAGTCGACAGAGCACGCGCCCGGGCCTCTCCGGAGGCGCCTCCGGCGGCCTTTCGCCCCTCTTCAAGGGATGCTCGGACATCCGCCCTCCGTGACCGGTGGCCGCGACAGTGGTCGAGGATACCTGCACGCCGCGCGGCCGAGGAAGCCGGTTTCGCCCGGGCGGCGGCAGGGCGGGGCTTGCGCTGCGAGGCGAACGGGGCGAAACTCGGTTCGGGAGGCTCGGAGCCGGCGCGTCCCGGAGAGAGTTGCGCCACGATCGCCGTAACTCTTTGCTATCAAGCAACCTAAAGGTCCGGCCGAACCAAGTCAAGGCAACGGTGGTTACAACGTCGAGTTCTGGTCACCGGTCGGCCGGCCCGACCGTACAGTCCGGTGGCGATTCACCCTCACCAGGAGATCCTGTCCGATGCGCTTCCTTCGTCCGCTGCGGGTCGCTCTGCCCGTCCTGCTGATCGCCGCGGCCGCCGTGCCGGCGGTCGCCTGTACCATCGAGTCCGCGTTCATCAACGGCAAGTTCGACGGCGAAGGTCGCTTCGTCGTGACCAGCGCCCTGGATTGCTGCGGGAAGGCTCTCTCGATCGAGAGCTTCACCTGCGAGAAGCTGACTGTGGAGCCTGGAGTCGCCCTGACGGCGTCCAGCCACGGTGACCAGACGGTCTACGCCGTCGGGAACCTCGATCCCGAGCACCGCACGGTGCACTTGACTCGTGTCACCACCGACGCCTCCGTCGCGGAAGCGGCCGTCGCGCAGGCGCGCAGCACCACGAAGGTTGCGAACGCCGGCGCGGGTTGCTGCGCGGCGAAGGGCGCCTCGGCGGCGAGCGCCACTGCGGCCAGCGCGGGCGCGGGTGCCTGTGCGGCGAAGGATGCCACGGCGATGAGCGCTGGCGCAGGTGCCTGCGCGGCCAAGGGTGCCACGGTGAGCGCGAGCGCCGGTCACTGCGCGGCGAAGGGCGCCACGGTGAGCGCGGGCGCGGGTGCCTGCGCGGCGAAGGGTGCCGATGCGGCGAGCGCGGGCGCCGGTCATTGCACGGCCAAGGGCGCCACGGCGACCGCGGCCGGCGCGGGTGCGGCGTGTTCCGGCGTTGCGAAGAGCGCCGATGCGAAGTCGGTCGCGGCGCCGGCGGCGAACCAGGTCGTGTTCGCGGTGTCCGGAATGACCTGCGGCGGTTGCGCCTCCAAGGTGCAGTCGGCGGTCAAGGCTCTCGAGTTCACCCAGGTGACGAACTGCGAGGTCGACGTGGCCAAGGCGACGGCGGTCCTCACGCTCGCCGAAGGTCAGAAGGTCGACTCGGATGCGGTGGCGAAGGCGATCACCGCGGCCGGTTTCCCGGCGCAGCCTCAGGCCGTGCCCGCCGAGGCCGGGGAGGAGGCTTCCAAGACCGAGGAAGCCACCTCCACGAACTGATCCAGCTCGACACGGAAGTCCGGGGGAGGGTGCATGCGCGCACCCTCCCCTTTTTTCTGCCGTCGGGCTCAGCGGCAAGTCTCTCGCCGGTACTGCCTACGGCGGCTTGAGGCTCCCTGCCGCGGCGGCTAAACTCCCGCCCTCGCCCGAGCCCCCCGCTCTCCCGGAGGAAACGATGCCCGAACAGACGATCGCGAACCTGCTCCGGGAGGACCGCACGTTCCCGCCGACGGAGGCTTTCCGGAAAGCGGCGAACGTCTCGAGCGCGTCGATCTACGAACAGGGCGAGGATCTCGAGCGATTCTGGGCGGCGCACGCCGAGCAGTTCGACTGGTTCCGCAAGTGGGACCGGGTCCTCGAGTGGAACTGCCCCGACGCCAAGTGGTTCGTGGGCGGCCAACTGAACATCACCGTCAACTGCCTGGACCGCCACCTCCGTTCGGCCCGCCGAAACAAGGCCGCGATCTTCTGGGAGGGCGAGCCCGGCGAGGAGCGGGTGCTCACCTACGCCGACCTCCACCGGGAGACCTGCCGCTTCGCCAACGGCCTGAAGAAGCTGGGCGTCGGCAAGGGAGACCGCGTCACGATCTACCTCGGGATGGTGCCGGAGCTGCCCATCGCCATGCTGGCCTGCGCTCGCATCGGCGCGGCCCACTCGGTGATCTTCGCCGGGTTCAGCCCCGACGCCATCCGCGAACGCATCAACGACTCCCAGTCCAAGGTGGTCGTGACCGCCGACGGGGGATGGCGCCGCGGCCGGGTGCTCCCGCTCAAGAAGGCCGTCGACGAGGCGCTCGACGGCTGCGAGAGCGTCGAGAGCGTGGTGGTCGTCCAGCGCGTCGGCCACGAGTCCGGCGCCCAACTGAAGCCCGGCCGGGATCACTGGTGGCACGACCTCGTGGAAGGCACGCCGCGCACCTGCGAGCCGGAGGTCATGGATTCGGAGGACCTGCTCTACATCCTCTACACCAGCGGCACCACGGGTAAGCCCAAGGGGATCGCGCACACGACCGCCGGCTACCTCGTGGCCACGGCGATGACGCACCGCTGGGTCTTCGATCTGAAGGACGAGGACGTGTACTGGTGCACGGCCGACATCGGCTGGGTGACAGGCCACAGCTACGTGGTGTACGGGCCGATGGCCAACGGCGCGACGCAGGTGATGTACGAAGGCTCGCCCGACTGGCCGGAGCGGGACCGCTTCTGGGACCTCTGTGCGAAGTACGGCGTCACCATCTTCTACACCGCGCCGACCGCCATCCGCACATTCATGCGCTGGGGACGCGAGCATCCCGACAAGCACGATCTCTCGCGGCTGCGGCTCCTCGGCACGGTGGGCGAGCCGATCAACCCCGAAGCGTGGATCTGGTACCACCAGGTCATCGGCAAGGAGCGCTGTCCCGTCGTGGACACCTGGTGGCAGACCGAGACCGGCGCGATCATGATCTCGCCGCTTCCAGGCCTCACCACCACGAAGCCCGGTTCCGCCACGGTCCCGCTTCCCGGCGTCGAGGCCGACGTGGTGGACGGCGACGGCAAGAGCGTCCCCCTCGGCGAGGGCGGCTTCCTCGTGCTGAAGCGCCCGTGGCCATCCATGCTGCGCGGCATCTGGGGCGATCCGGAGCGCTACCGCGAGGTGTACTGGTCGCGCTTCCCCGGAATGTACTTCCCCGGCGACGGCTGCAAGCGCGACGAAGAAGGATACTACTGGCTGCTCGGCCGCGTGGACGACGTCATGCTCGTCTCCGGCCACAACATCAGCACGATGGAAGTCGAGTCCGCCCTCGTCGACCACAAGAGCGTGGCCGAAGCCGCCGTAGTCGGTGTGCCCCACGAGATCAAGGGGCAGGGCATCGCCGCGTTCGTGACGCTCCGGCAGGGGTTCAACGGCGGCCACGACGCGCGCGAGACATTGCGCGACCACGTCTCCATGAAGATCGGGCCGATCGCCAAGCCGGACGAGATCTTCTTCACCGCGGAGCTGCCCAAGACGCGCAGCGGGAAGATCATGCGTCGCCTGCTCCGGGACATCGCCGAGGGACGCGCGCTCGGAGACACGACGACGCTCGCCGATCCCGCGGTGGTGCAGAAGCTCCGCGTGCAGTACGAGGACAAGGAAGCCTGACGTGCAGAAGCTCCGCGTGCCGCACCAGGACGAGGAAGCCTGAGGTGAGGACTTGATCTTCTGGCTGACCGGCGAACACCACGGCGACACGATCCGGCATCGCCTCGAGCCGGGCATCTGCACGGTCGGGCGAAGCGCCACGAATGGGCTGCCGCTTCCCAGCCAGACCGTCTCCCGTGCGCACGCCGAGATCCGCGTGGCGGACGGCGGCGTCCGCATCGTCGATCTCAACAGCCTGAACGGCACGCGGGTCAACGGCATCGCCGTCGAGCCGGGACAACCGCGAGAGGCCCAACCGGGCGACCTGATCGAGTTCGGCAGCGTCGTGCTGCGGCTGGCCGACCGCGAGGACTCCTCCGTTCCCACGTGGAGCGAGGACGGCCGCATCTCCGAGAGCATCCATCTGTCCCGCGAGGACACGGGGCAGAGCGCACTCGAGCTGGCCGCGCAGGACTCGCGCCTGCTCGGCCTCGTCATCGAGGCGGGACAGCTTCTCGTCGACCCCGGCGATCCGCAGGAGACGTTCGAGCAAATCGTGGAGCTCGTGGAGCGAGTCATCCCGGCGACGCGCATCCTGATCCTGGAGAAGGAGGGCGAAGGCCAGCCCGTGCAACGGGCCGCGAGAGAAAAGGGAACGAGAGCGCTGTCCCCGTTGATGCTGAGCCGCACCATGGTCCGAATGGTCCTGAACGACGGCGCCTCGCTCCTCACCGGGGACGCGCAGGCGGACGACCGCTTCAAGAACCAGCAGTCGATCGTCGCTCAGGATCTGCACTCGGCCATGGCCGCGCCCCTCGTGCACGACGAGGACATCATGGGCATCCTCTACGTCGACACCGTGGATCCAGTGACGAGCTACTCCGAGCGCGACCTCCGCGTGCTCACGCTCCTCGGGCAGATGCTCGGCGCGAAGATCGCGAACGCGCGGCTCGTGCTCATCCGTCAGGAGAAGGAACGGTTGCAGCGGGATCTGGAGACCGCGGCCGCGATCCAGCGGAGGCTCTTGCCGTCGCGGCTGCCCGACGTGCCCGGGTACCACCTGCGCGGGCGGCAGGACACCTGCGAGGACGTCGGCGGAGACCTGTACGACGCGGGCGCCACGGCGTCCGGCGGGTGCCAGATCGTCCTCGGTGACGTCAGCGGCAAGGGCATCGGGGCGGCCCTGTTGATGTCCGACGTGCTCGGGGCCATCCGCGTGCTCCGCGAGGAGGGCGTCGGACCGCACGACACTGTCGCCCGCCTCGACCGGCACCTGCTGCAGACGACGCAGCCGGAGCACTACGTGACGTTGTTCCTGGCCGAGCTGGATCCGCAGACGCACCGCCTCGTCTATGTGAACTCCGGCCACCCGCCGGCCCTGCTCGTGTCGTTGGACGGCACGATCACCGAGCTCGACGCGACCGGGATGCCCGTGGGGCTGGTCGACCTGCCGGTCGAGAAGTTCGCGAGCGGTTCGGTCGACTTCCCGCCGGGATCGAGCCTGATCATCTACTCGGACGGCATCAGCGAGGCGGAGCGCGGCAGCGAACTGTACGGCGAGGGTCGGCTGGCCCGGTGCCTCCGCGAGTGTGCCGGCAAGAGCGCCGACGAGGTGCTCGAGGCGATCTTCTCGGACGTGGAGAGCTTTCTCGGAGCGCAGACGCAGCTCGACGACGTGACGCTGCTGGTGGTGACGCGCGAGCGCTAGAGCCGTCCTCCGGCCGTGGCCCTCCCCGACAGCGCCGTTCGCAGCCCGTAGGCGGTCACCGCCAGGATGACGGCGATGACGAGATACGACGCACCCGACCACCAGGCCGCGCGGTCCAGAGTGATCGGGTAATTGGTCATCAAGAGCTGGAAGAACATCCCCACGATGAACGTGACGAGTCCCAGGCGGAACAGCACGAACGCCCAGGCCACGCCGACCACCACGCCGTGGACCGCGCCGATGATCTTCGCGTCGCCGGAGGAGCCGAAGTACGTGAACGCGGCGACGATCGCCGCGTAGGCCACCATGGCGACGACGTGGTTGCGCAGCAGGATCCGCAGGAAGATCAGGAATAGCAGGATGAACAGCGCGTAGAACACGGCGTTGACGAACCACCCGAAGACCCATCCGACGGTCGGGCCGAGAGCGCCCAGCACGAACCACTGGATCCCCTCCGGCGTGGGCGGCGTTCCCCTCGCCGCCCGCACCGCGAGCATCGCCGCGTCGACGGCGACGTTGAACAGGAAGAAGACTCCGCCGGCCAGGACATCGCGGCCGACCAGAGGATCGCGCCAGCGGCCGGTGATCAGCCGGCTCCACGACACCATCTGCTCCGGCCACGTGCGACGCGCGTACGGCTCCAGCGCCAGATAGAAGAGCCACATCAGGGCGCCCACGAAGAGCGAAGCCGCGATCCGCTCGAAGAACTTGTTGATGTGGTCGTTCAGGCTGCCCGAGTGATGAGCGCCCAGCTCTCCGAGCACGCACATCAACAGGAAGAGCAGCAGGCTGATCCTGCGCGCTCCGGCCTGGTCCCCCCGGCCGAGGCGGACGTTGCGGATAGCCAGGAAGACTCCACCGAAGAGCACCGCCAGGATCAGCAGGAGAATGGCGATCACGAAGGCCTGGTCGGTGAGGTCGATGTCCTGTTTCTCGGAGGGATCCTCCGTCCACGGGCCGATCACGCGGAAGAAGACCGGACGCCCCTGGTACGCCGCGGCCTCGACGCGGATCTCCGGTTCCGTTTCGCCACGGAAGGTGCCGATCCAGGCGGCGCGGGTATCGGCGAAGGCCTCCGGCACCCACTCCGGCGCCGCCTCGCGGAACGCGGCGAAGTCGAGGTCGGCGGCGGCGAAGAGTGCCGGCCAGTCCGCAAGGACGGTGCTGTCGCCCGCCGATTCGGTCCGCTCCGGGACGGCGTCCAGCGCGAGCAGTCGACCGGTGCCGTCCAGCCACAGCTCGAGCATGCCGGGCACGGTGCGAGGAGGATCGCCCGGCGCGACGGCGCCGCGGGTCTCGAGCGCGACCATGGCCTCGGGACTTTGCCGATACCAGAAGCGAATGGCACCGGGCCGGCGCGTTCCCAGCAAGCTCCAGCGATCCGCGTTCGTGCTGTCGTTCTCGACGTGCTCGATCACCTCGCCGTCGGGAGCGAAGCCGAAGGCGCGGTCGCCCGGCGCTTCGCTCCAGCCCAGCGAACCGAGCATCTCCCGCGCCCGATCCTCCAGCACGGCGGGCGGCTTCGGCGGCGGGTCGTAGTGGTAGATCTTGGAGCGCACGTTCGCCGTCGCGTAGAGCACGATGCCGGCGATCACCGCCGCCACGCACGCCGCTCCCGCCGCGGGGCTGACCCCGCCGCGCTTGCCGGCCTGCGCCACCATCTCGAGCGACGGGATCTCGCCCGCGGCGAGCGCGGCCGCGATCGGATCCCCGCCGGGAAGTGCCGCCGCCACCGCGATGACCGACGGCGGCCGGTCTGCCGGGTCCTTCTCCAGGCATCGCGCGAGGATCCGCTCCACCGCGGGATCGAGGTCGGTGACGATCGACGAGGGGCTCGTCGGCGTTCCTTCGCGTTGCAGCCGGGCCAGCTCGGCCATGGTCCCGGCCTCGAACGCGCGCCGTCCCGTGAAGATCTCGTAGAGCACCAGGCCGAGCGAGTAGATGTCGCTGCGCGCGTCCACCCCGCGCCCGTCGAGCTGCTCCGGCGCCATGTACGCGGGCGTACCGACGCGCTGCTTGCCGGCCTCGGCCTGGACCGGGACGGCCAGCCCGAAGTCGGTGATGCGGACGCGGCCGCGGCCGTCGATCATCACGTTGGACGGCTTGAGGTCGCGGTGGAGAAGGCCGCGGTCGTGCAACGCGGCGAGACCTGCGCAGAGCTGCCGCGCGATCTCCACCGCCTTCTCGCCGGGCAGCCGGCCGATGCGTCGCAGCAGGGAGGACAGATCCTCGCCGTCGACGTACTCCATGGAGAGGAAGGTCTGCCCCTCGGTCTCGCCGATGTCGTAGACACGGCAGACGTTGGGGTGGGCGACCTCGCGCGCGGTCCGCGCCTCGGAGACGAACAGCTCGCGGCGCTCCTCGTTCTCGGCGAGCGCCTCGGCGAGAAACTTGAGCGCGACCGACTGCCCCAGCGTGAGGTCGTCCGCGCGGTAGACCTCGCCCATTCCCCCGCTGCCGAGCAGACCCACGATCCGGTAGCGGCCGGCGATCATCGTGCCGGCGGGGAACCGCGCGTAGGCCCCGGTGGACGTGGAGGACAGGGAGGACACGGAGGGCGATGGCGGCGGCAGCCTCCGGCTCGGGAGGGTCGCGTCGGCCGACAGGGGGGTTCCGCAGGACGGACAGAACCGGTCGTTGTCGGAAGCCTGCGCCCGGCACTTCGGGCAGACCATGCGCCGCTGACCTCCGCTTCTCCTTCGGGGACGGCGAGCGTAATCTCTCCGCCACCCGCTCGACGAGCCGAAAGGAAACCCGCATGCGCGTTCTCGTTTCCGGATCCTCCGGGCTGGTCGGCGCCGCCCTCGCGCGGGAGCTCGCGCGCGGCGGCCACGAGGTCGGCCGTCTCCTCCGCGGAGGGGCCGGAGCTTCGACCGGCGAAGGCGTGGCCTGGGATCCGCGGGCCGGCGTCGACCCGGCTGCACTCTCCGGGTGGGACGCGGTGGTACACCTCGCGGGGAAGAACCTGGCGTGTCTGTGGACGCCGGCCGCGCAGCACGAGATCCGGCGAAGCCGGGTGGAGGGCACCCGCCGGCTCGCCGAGGCGCTGGCGCGCGCCGAGGACGGGCCGCGCACGCTGCTCTGCGCGTCCGGGGTCGGCTGGTACGGGAGTCGCGGCGAGGAAGCGCTCGACGAGGACAGCACGCCCGGCACGGGCTGGCTCGGCGACCTGTGCCGCGAGTGGGAGGCCGCGGCCGACCCGGCGCGCTCGGCCGGCCTGCGCGTGGCCCACCTCCGCTTCGGTATCGTTCTGGCGCGCGAGGGCGGAGCGCTGGCGAAGATGCTGCCGCCCTTCCGCCTCGGGCTCGGCGGCCGCATCGGTGGCGGGCGCCAGTGGATGAGCTGGGTGACCCGGGACGACGCCGTGCGGGCCGCGCTCTTCGCTCTCGAGGCGAAGGACCTCGCTGGTCCGCTGAACGTCGTCGCGCCGCAGCCGGTCACGAACGCGGATTTCACAGCGGCGCTCGGTCGTGCGCTCGGGCGGCCGACACCCTTCCCCGTGCCCGCGTTCCTGCTCTCGGTCCTGCCCGGCGGAATGGCGAAGGAGATGCTGCTCGCGAGCCAACGAGCGAGCCCCGCCCGGCTGACCGGGCGGGGCTTCATGTTCCGCCACGCGCGGCTCGACGCCGCGCTGGATGGCCTGCTACGCGAAGCTCCTCAGAACTGAGCTTCCTCGGTCGATCCGGTCATGGCCGTCGTGGAGCACGTGCCGCCGGACACGGCCTTCGCCACCGCGTCGAAGTATCCGGTGCCGACCTCGCGCTGGTGTTTCGTCGCCGTGTAGCCGTTCACTTCGTCGTCGAACTCCGCCTGCTGCAGCTCCGCGTACGCGGACATGCCGCGGATGGCGTAGTCGTGCGCCAGGTGGAACATGCTGTGGTTCAGCGCATGGAATCCCGCGAGCGTCACGAACTGGAACTTGTAGCCCATGGCACCCAGCTCCCGCTGGAACCGGGAGATGGTCACGTCGTCGAGGTTCGCGCGCCAGTTGAAGGACGGGGAGCAGTTGTAAGCCAGGAGCTTGCCCGGGAACTCGGCATGCACGGCCTCCGCGAACTCCCTGGCCTCGCCGAGGTCCGGCGTGGACGTCTCGCACCACAGCACGTCGGCGTAGGGCGCGTAGGCCAGCGCCCGCGCGATCGACGCTTCGAGGCCGTTGCCCACCTCGTAGAAGCCCTCGGGCGTCCGGCGTCCGGTCAAGAAGCGGTGGTCGCGCTCGTCCAGGTCGCTGGTGATCAGCGTGGCCGCTTCCGCGTCGGTCCGCGCGACGAGCACCGTGGGCACTCCCAGCACGTCCGCGGCGAGCCGCGCCGCGCTCAGCGTGCGAATGAACGTGCAGGTCGGCACCAGCACCTTGCCACCGAGGTGCCCGCACTTCTTCTCCGAGGCGAGCTGGTCCTCGAAGTGCACGCCGGCCGCTCCCGCCTCGATCATCGCCTTCATCAGCTCGAACGCGTTCAGCGGCCCGCCGAATCCGGCCTCCGCGTCGGCCCCGATGGGCGCGAACCAGTGCGTGCCGCTCCGACCCTCCATGTGATCGATCTGATCCGCGCGCTGCAGCGCCTGGTTGATGCGCTTCACGACCTGCGGAACGCTGTTCGAAGGGTACAGGCTCTGATCCGGATACATGTGCCCGGCGAGGTTCGCGTCGGCGGCCACTTGCCATCCGGAGAGATAGATGGCCTTCAGACCGGCTCTCACCTGCTGCACCGCTTGGTTGCCGGTGAGCGCGCCGAGCGCGTGGACGTAGTCCTCCTCGTGGAGCAGCCGCCACAACCGCTCCGCGCCCATCTCCGCCAGCGTGTGCCGCACGCGCACCGTCCCGCGGAGCTTCTCGACATCCTCGAACGTGAAGTCGCGGCGGATGCCCGCCCACCGTTCGTCGCTTCCCATGAGGTCCGGCATTCCGTTCGCCGGCGAGATACCGTCAGGGGCGTGATTCCCGTTGCTTTGCATGCCAGCTGTCCTCCGAACGGTCAAAGGTGTTCGTACGCGATGAGCGTGAGGAAGTCTTCCAGCTCGTCCGAGCTGACCAGCTCTTCGGTGATCTCGGCTGCGGTGCGGTAGCATCCCTCGGCGAAGCGCTTCTCGCCGACCGCCGATCGGATGCGGTCCATCTCCTCGTCGAGGATCCGGCGCACGAGCGGCAGGTCGATCGTCCTGCCGTCGGAGAGGCGCGCGCCGTGGCGGATCCACTGCCAGATCTGCGCGCGAGAGATCTCCGCCGTGGCCGCGTCCTCCATCAGATTGTAGAGCGGCACACAACCGTTGCCGGCGAGCCACGCCGCGAGGTACTGCACGCCGACGTTGACGTTGTGGCGAAGGCCCTTCTCGGTGACCGGGCCCTCGGGCACCTCGAGCAGATCGCTCGCCGTGATCCACACGTCTTCGCGGAGGTTGTCGAGCTGGTGCGGGCCCTCCAGGATGGGATCGAACATCTCCCGCGCCGTGCCTACCAGCCCGGGGTGCGCCACCCACGTTCCGTCGTGCCCGTCGTCCGCTTCGCGGCGCTTGTCCTCGCGCACCTTGGCCAGAGCCAGCTCGCTGGCCTGCGGATCGTCCTTGATCGGGATCTGCGCGGCCATGCCGCCCATGGCGTGCGCGCCGCGGCGGTGGCAGGTCCGGATCAGGAGCTGGCTGTAGGATCGCAGGAAGTGCTTCTGCATGGTGACGAGCCCGCGCTCGGGTAGCACGAACTCCGCATGGCTCCGGAACTTCTTGATGAAGCTGAAGATGTAATCCCAGCGCCCGCAGTTCAACCCGGTGACGTGATCACGCAGCTCCCAGAGGATCTCGTCCATCTCGAAAGCCGCCAGGATCGTCTCGATGAGCACGGTCGCCTTGATCGTACCGACGCGAAGATCCAGCGCGGCCTGCGCGGCGACGAACACGTCGTTCCACAGCCGGGCCTCGAGGTGATTCTCCAGCTTGGGCAGGTAGAAGTACGGTCCGGTACCCTTCGCCAGAAGCGCCTCGGCGTTGTGATACAGGAACAGAGCGAAGTCGAAGAGGGACGCGGAGACCGGCTCGCCGTCGATCAGCACGTGCTTCTCGTCCAGATGCCATCCGCGGGGGCGAACCACCAGCGTCGCAGTCTTCGCGTTCAGGCGGTACACCTTTCCCGTCTCGCGGTGCACGTACTCGATGTCGCCGCGGACTGCATCGCGGAGGTGGATCTGCCCCTCGACGACGTTCGCCCACACCGGCGAGTTCGAGTCCTCGAAGTCGGCCATGAAGACGTTCGCGCCGGAGTTCAGCGCGTTGATGATCATCTTGCGGTCGACCGGCCCGGTGATCTCCACGCGGCGGTCGACGAGATCGGCGGGCACCGGCGCGACCTTCCACTTGGACTCGCGGATCGTGCGCGTCTCCGGGAGGAAGTCCGGGCGGGCGCCGAGGTCCAGGAGCTTCTGCACCTCCTGCCTTCGCTCCAGCAGCTCGGCTCTCGTGTCTCGGAACGAACGCTGCAGCGCGGCCACGAAATCGAGCGCGCCGGGCGTGAGGATCTCGGCGTACGCGTCCGTCAAGGGTCCAAGGATCTCGATGCCGTCGGGTTCCCGGCGGAGGTCCCGCCGGACGTGGACTGCGATGTCGGTCATGAGGCTCTCTCGGCGCGAAGGCAAGTTGTGGATCTTTGACAAGGCACCCCCCGCGGGTGCCCGACTGCCTAAGATCTTAGGAAATCGAAGGTTCGAGACACAACCGCTAATGTGTTGCGACGTGGATGTCGATCCTTCACACGGTGTAAAGTTGTGCTGTTTCGCGGGCGCAGGGAGGGTGCGAGCGCGTGGCGAACAACGCATACCTCGGCAACAAGATCCGCCGGCTGCGGAAGGAAGCCGGGATGACCCAGGTGCAGCTCGCCGGGCGGCTGTCCATCTCCCCGAGCTACCTGAACCTCATCGAGCGGAACCAGCGGGCGTTGACCGTGCCGCTCCTGCTGCGGCTCGCGGAGATCTTCCAGCTCGACCTGCGTACGTTCTCCGAGGACGACGAAGCGCGGCTGGTCGCCGATCTGCAGGAGGCCTTCAGCGACCCCATCTTCGCCGCCCACCGGCTGCGGGACACCGACCTCCGCGACCTCCTGGGCTCTTCCCCCGTGGCGGCCCGTGCCGTGCTCGAGCTGTACCGCGCCTACCGCCGCGCGCGCGACGATGCGCAGAGCCTGGCTGCGCGCCTCTCCGACGGCGAGGTCGTCTACGGCGCCGAGACGCATCGCCAGCCGACCGAGGAGGTGTCGGACTTCCTCCAGCTGCACGACAACCACTTCGCGGAGCTGGAGACCGCCGCCGCGGAACTGTGGAAGACGGCCGACATCGTCCCGACCGACATTCGCGGGTGCCTGGGCCGGCACCTCCTCGGGGTCCACCGGATCGGGGTCGAGATCGCCACGAGCGAAGCGCTGGCCGGGGCCGTTCGCCGCTTCTCCCCCCGCGAGCGCAAGCTCGTGCTCTCCGAGGCGCTGCCGTCGTACAGCGTCGCGTTCCAGCTGGCGCACCAGATCGCGCTGTTCGAGCTACAGCCCGCCCTGGACCGGCTCATCGAGGAGGCGGAGCTGCGCTCCGGGGACTCGCGACGGCTCTGCCGCATCGCGCTGGCCAGCTACTTCGCCGGCGCCGTGCTCATGCCCTACGACCGATTCCTGGAGAGAGCGAAGGCCGTTCGCTACGACGTGGAGCTGCTCGAGCACCGCTTCCGCGTCAGCTTCGAGCAGGTCTGCCATCGGCTCACCACGCTGAACGCCCCCGGCAACGCCGGCGTGCCGTTTCATCTGGTGCGCGTGGACATCGCCGGAAACATCTCCAAACGCTACAGCGGCTCGGGAATGCGTTTCGCGCGCTACAGCGGCGGCTGCTCGCTCTGGAACGTGCACTCCGCGTTCCTGACGCCCGGCCTGATCCGCACGCAGCTCTCGGAGATGCCCGACGGCAAGCGCTACTTCTCGATCGCGCGGACGATCCGCAAGGCCGGCGGCGGCCACCAGGTGCGCCAGGCCCGCTACGCCATCGAGCTCGGCTGCGAGGCGAAGTTCGCGAAGGAGCTGGTCTACGCCGACGGCGTTGCGCTGGACAGCGCAGCGGTACCGATCGGGGTCAGCTGCCGGCTCTGCGAGCGGACCGACTGCCGGCAGCGCGCCTTCCCGCCGATGGATCACCGGCTGGAAGTGGACGAGAACGTGCGCGGACTGTCGTTCTACTACTCGCCGCCGTCGGAGTCGCTCGACTCCACGTAGCCCGCCTCGCGGAGCGCGGCTTCGTACTCCGCCAGCACGGTGGCCTCCATGTAGGCGCGGAATTCTTTCGTGACCGGGTGCGCGATGTCCTGGTGCGTTCCATCTCGGCGCGGCCGCGACGGCATCGCCACGAACGTACCCTTGTTCCCGTCGATCACCTTCAGGCTGCGAACAACGAAGCACTCGTTGAACGTGATCGTCGCGAACGCGCGCAGCGCTCCGTCGTCCACGAGCGCGATCTTCACTTCGGTGATGACGAGAGCGGAAGGAGGTGCGAGAGAGGGGGCGAGGGGATTCATGACGCCTCTCAGGATGGAGCGAGCGAATACGTGCAATGGTCGTCAATCTAATCGGCCTCGGGGTGGGGAATCAACCACCGTCGTACGGCGGGACACTCGATCGTGTATCCTGCCGGGATCCAGGGAGGTGATCCATGACCAGCGAACTCGCGCAAAGGACGTGCATCCCCTGCGAGGGCGGAATCCCGCCGCTCCGACCCGAGCAGGCCGCGGAGCTCCTCCGGGAGCTCGGGGGGACGTGGCAGATCGTGAGGCACCATCACCTGGCGAACCAGTACGAGTTCCCGGACTTCCTGCAAGCCCTCGCCGCGGTGAACCGGATCGGGCAGCTCGCCGAGGAGCAGGGACACCATCCCGATCTGCACCTCGGGTGGGGACGCGTCGGGGTGGAGATCTGGACGCACAAGATCGACGGCTTGACCGAGAGCGACTTCATCCTCGCGGCGAAGATCGACTCGGTCGTCTGACGATCAGCGGTCCAGCCGGACGATCTTGCGCGTCTCCGTGCGACCGGCGGCGTCCAGCCGGTAGAAGTAGACGCCTGCGGGGAGCGGCCGCCCGTCCTCGTCCCGTCCATCCCAGGCGATCGTCTGGCGGCCGGCGGGGTAGGTGCCGTTCACCACGGTGGCCAAGTGCCGTCCGCTCACGTCGTGCACGGTGAGACGCGCCGCGCCGGCCTCGCCCATCCAGAAGCCGATCTCCGTCGAGCGCCGGAAGGGATTCGGACGCCCCGCCTCGAGCGCCAGGGCTGCCACGACCCAGAACGGCGTTCGCACCAGGATCGGGTCGACGAGAACCGCCCCTCCCGCGTCTACCGCCTCGAGGGAGTAGAAGTACACCGCCTGCGGCTCCACGTCCCGATCCACGAACCGGGCGGGATTCGCCCTGCCGGCGAGCGGCTCGTCGTGCAGCCGGTGCCACGGCCCGCCCCGCGAAGGCGCCCGAAGGACCCAGACACCTTCGGAGAGCCCATCCCCGGAGCTCCACCACTCGAGGTCGACGAACCCGGCCCGGCCGACGCCGCGGAACCCCGAGACGACGAGCCCGGTCGTCGTCGAGTCCTCCACGACCAGGATCCGCTGGTTCATGGCGACGCCGATGATCGTCTGCACGATCCCCGAGGGCCAACGCACCTCCAGCGTGTCGAGCACGCTCCGCGAAGCCAGGCCGAAGCCGAGCTGTACCGTCAGGGAGCCCTGCGAGTAGAGCCCGGACGAGCTCGTCACCTCGCGGTGCTGCACGAACTTGTCCTCCACGGCGCGAACCCTTGCTCCGATGCCGGAGCGGTTCGACACGACGCCCTGCAGGTCCACCTGCAGCCAGTTGCTGGCCAGCAGGCAGTCGTTGCGGACGAGCCAGTTCGGCTGGTCCGCCTGCAGCGTGGCGATCACCAGGTCCAGATCGCCGTCGCCGTCGTAGTCGCCCCAGGCCACGCCGCCCCCCAGCGGGAAGTGCAGGAGGGGGCCGGTCGCCACGTCGGTGAAGTGGAACTCGCCGTAGGACAGGTCGTTGTGCGCTAGCGTGTTCGCGGCGAAGGCCTCGTCGAAGTACAGATCCTGCCAGCCGTCGTTGTCGTAGTCGGCCCAGGCGCACGCGCCGTGGAGCCCGGGCTGGTTGAGGGGCGGCGCGGAGACGTCCGAGAAGCTCCCGTTACCCTCGTTGTGGAAGAGCCGGTTCGATCCCCCGAAGTTGACCAGGTACAGATCGAGCCAGCCGTCATTGTCGTAGTCGGCCCAGGCGCTCCCGTGACCCAGGCCGCGATCGTCCAGCGGCGGTGTGGTGACGTCGCGGAAGACTCCGCCGTCGTTGCGCAGAAGCTGTTTCGGCGCGGTGTTCGACGAGATGAAGACGTCCTGATCGCGGTCGTTGTCGTAGTCCCCCCACGCGGCGGAGACGACCGAGCGCGTGTCGGCGAGCGGCAGGACGGCGATGTTGGTGAACGTTCCCGCGTTGTTGCGCCAGAGCGCGCTGGGGGAGACGCCGGTGCCACCGACATACAGGTCGAGGTCGCCGTCGTTGTCGTAGTCCACCCAGTTGCACGCACCTCGGGTCGCCACGGCCATCGCCGGGGTGGAGATGTCGGAGAACGCGCCGTTCCCGTTGTTCCGGAACAGGTGATTGCCCAGGTTGCCGGTCGTGTAGCAGTCGAGGTCGC
Organism: Candidatus Eiseniibacteriota bacterium; assembly: GCA_052390515.1. Taxonomy (GTDB): domain Bacteria; phylum ARS69; class ARS69; order ARS69; family ARS69; genus JBQTGV01. The sequence continues at coordinate 26,482 of JBQTGV010000103.1, forward strand.
CGTCGTGGTCGTAGTCGCCCCACGTCGGCGCGATGTCGTCGGTGGGAGTGGACAGCGCGCTCGCCGCGAGGAACGTGAACGAATCCCCGTCGTTGCGTACCAGGCGGCTTCCCGGGCTCACCGCCGCGGGTGCCTTCAGGAAGTGCAAGTCCAGGTCCCCGTCCCCGTCGAAGTCGGTCCAGGCCACTCCGATCGTCGAGCCGAGGGTCATCACCGCGGGATCGGTGATCAGGGTCCAGCTGCAGGTCGTGGCCAGGGCGCCCGGGGCCGGCAGCAGCAGGCAGGCGGCGGCCAGGGCGAAGGCCGGGGTGCGGCGCGTGGGCGGGGGGACGGATGCGGGCACGGGGCGATTATTCGTCGCGGGGGCGCGAGCGTCAAACGGCCGGCTTGCCGCGGCGCGAGCCCCATCCGGCCGGCCGAGCGGCGGAGGCGCTCGCCGGATCGACCGTCCCGCACAACGCGGCAGGCCGGGGCGGTAACACGATTCGCGAAGGCGAGTGTACAATGTCGGAAAGCGGCAAGGAACCCATGCGACTCCAACCCAGACATCCCTCGATCACGCCGTGACCGTCACCATCCACGTCCCGGCAGTCCTGCGGGACTACTGCGAAGGCTCGTCCAACATCTCCACGTCGGCGCCCACCGTGCGCGCGCTCCTCGAGCAGCTCGAGCGCAGCCACCCGGCGCTGTACGGCAACGTCTGCGACGAGACCGGCGCGGTGCGACGCCACGTCAATCTGTTCGTGAACAGCTCTCACGTGCGTGACCGCGAGGGGCTGGACACGGTGCTGGAACCGGGCGACCTCATCTTCATACTACCCGCCATTTCAGGAGGCTGAGCATGCCGGCGCGCGTCATCCTGTGTATCGGAACGAAGAAGGGCCTTTTCGTGGGCGAGGCGTCGAAGAACCGGCGCAAGTTCGAGCTACGCGGTCCGTTCGGATCCGGCGTGGCCGTCTACTCGGCGCTGATCGACACGCGCGGGACGCCGCGGCTCTACGCCTCGAGCTGCAACGCGTTCTTCGGGATGAAGATCCTGCGCTCGAACGACCTCGGGAAGAAGTTCAAGGAGACGAAGGCCGCTCCCGCGTTCCCCAAGGACGATGGACGAGCGCTCGCCAACATCTGGTCGCTCGAGGCGGGCGCGGACAAGAAGGAGCTGCTTTGCGGCGTCGAGCCGGCCTCGCTCTTCCGCAGCCGTGACGGCGGCGACTCCTGGGAGATGGTCTCCGGCATCAGCAACCACGACCACGCCCGCAAGTGGCAGCCGGGAAACGGCGGGCTCTGCATGCACACCATCCTCCGCGACGGGAATCGGGTGCACCTCGGCATCTCGACCGGCGGGCATTATCTCAGCGAGGACGGCGGCGAGACGTTCCGTGCCGCCAACCAGGGTGTCGGCGCCGGATTCGCGCCGGATCCCTACCCCGAGTTCGGCCAGTGCGTTCACAAGATCGTGGGTCACAAGGACGCGCCCGGCAGGCTCTACATGCAGAACCACGGCGGGTGGGCGGAGTGGGACGGGCCGGGGGGACCGCGTCCCGACATCGGAGTGCTGCGCAGCGACGATCACGGTCTCACCTGGCGATCGATCGCCAAGGGGCTGCCTTCCGATTTCGGGTTCCCCATCCTCGTGCACCCGCACGACGCGGACACCGTCTACGTGATGCCGCTCGAGCCGACGACGCGCACCTGTCCGGGAGGCGCTCCCGCGGTGTGGCGCAGCGAGAACGGCGGCGGCTCGTGGAAGCGGCTCTCCAAGGGGTTGCCGAAGCGGGAGAGCTTCTTCACCGTCCAGCGCGACGCGATGGACATCGACGAGCTCGGATCGCCGGCGCTGTACTTCGGGACGACCACGGGGCAGCTCTGGATCGGACGGGACGGCGGCGATGAGTGGGACTGCATCTTCGACGCGCTGCCTCCGATCCACTGCGTGAAGGTGGCCACGGTGTGACGGCCGGCGGCCGCCTGCTTCGATCCCTGGTCGGTGCCGCCTTCGTCGCGCTGCTCGCATCCGGGTGCGCCACGACGGCCGGTGCCGACCGCGACCGCCTCGTCGCGGAGGCCATGGCGCTCGACTCGGACAGTGGTCTCCGCCACCTTCGACTCAAGATCGAGGCTGCGCGCGAAGCGTCGCTGGGGGGCTACGGCGAGGCGTCTCCGGGGGGGTGCGGCTGCCAGTGAAGCTGCGGGCGGGCGCGGCGGCGGCGGTCCTGCTCGTCCTGTCGGCGCGGACAGCTCCCGCGTTGCATCCGCTCGAGGCCACGCTCGACCTCTTCGGCTTCACCCAGGACGACGACGGCGGCCAGCGACTCCGGGCGGAAGGACTGCGCTACGCTGGCGCCCGCGTGGCCGCGGACTTCGCCCTAGACGGCAACACGGAAATCCAGGCCAGCGTCGCGACCTCGTTTCTCGCGAACGAGAGCGCCGCGGACATCCCGGGAGTCGACGCCATCAGCGGCGCCTCGCCGAAGCTCCTCGCGCTGGACGTCTCCGCCGGACTCTCGGCACGTCGGGGCGAGGTCTGGACCCTGCGCCCGGCCGTCGCCTACCACCATCAGAAGGGCTACGTGTCCGAAGGCGTCGACCTCGCCGTCGACCGCGAGGTCGCGGGCGGCGACGCCACGCTCACCGCCGCGCTCAGCGTGCGCTTCGCGTTCCTGGATCTGGAGACGTTCTCCGGCACCGAGGCGGGGACCGAGCTCGCGGGAACGAACGCGCTCTCCCTCTCCTGGCGGCAGAACGTCTCGCCGACGCTCGTGGCACAGGTCGGCGCGCAGTACGTCCGCCAGGACGGCTACCTCGGCGACTCGTACAACTACGTCGTGCAGACGAGCGCGGGTGTCCCGGTGGCGATCACCGACGAGAGCCTCCCCCGCCGGCGGCACCGCGGACAGGTGAACGGCCGCATGCGCTGGTCGCTCGGCGCGAACGCGGCCGCCGGACTGGATGCGAGCTGGTACGTCGACAGCTGGGAGGTGCGCCACTTCGCGGTCGAGCCGAGCTTCAGCTGCCCGCTGCCCGCCCTCGGACGCGCCCGAGGCTGGTGGCGCCTGTCGCGCCAGGAGCGGACCGAGCACTTCCGGTCGGAGGGAGAGGCGCTCGGCCGCTACCACACGCAGGATTCCGACCTGGGGTCCTTCGCCGCGCATTCCGCCGGAGTGGCGCTGACCGTTCCGCACGGCGGCCGCGCCCGGGCGGACGAGCTGGAGATCGCGATCTACGGATTCACGCGGGACGACGGGATCGGTGCGCTGGGCGCGAGCGCCGGCCTGCGACGGCGGTGGTGACGGCCTCGTTTCGAACGCCTCGCTGAGGCCGGCTACGTGTGCGAAGGCCGCATGAGGCGAAGCGCCATCAAGGACGGCCGGGTGATCGATCAACTCCTCTACGCGTTCGTGCCGCCACCCCCCGGGTGACCGACGCGGCTACCGCAGGAGTACGATCCGCCCCGAGCCCGCGAGCGTGCCGCCCTCGAGCCTCACCCAGTAGACGCCCGCGGGCGCTCGTCTTCCCGATCGGTCCATGCCGTCCCAGGTCGCTTCCCCTGCGCCAGCGCGCGGCCGGAGCGTGCGGATCCGCCGGCCGGCGACGTCGTAGATGGAGATTCTCTCGTCCGGCGCGCCGCCGCTCTCGAAGCGGATCCGCGTGGATCCCAGGAACGGATTCGGCGCCGCGAGGACGGCCGGAGGATCGGCACGGTTCGCCGCGTGCGGCGCACCGACCACGCCGGGTCCGAGATGGAAGACGAGGACGCCGCCCGTCAAGTTGTTGTCGAAAGCGACCACGCCCGCGAGGCTGCCGGACGCGTTGAAGCTGTGCGCCATTCCGTCCTCCCCCGCGGACGCGACCGGAAAACTGGGAGGAAACAGCACCGTGCGGAAGTCACCGGGGCGCACCTCGATCGTCTCGCCGGCGAGACACACCGAGACGAGCGCGCCGCTGCCGTCCGAGGCCCAGAGGCCCTGTGTGAACAACGTGTCCCCCTGCGTCGCCGTCGTCGCGAACGCGACCTGTCCGCTCGGCGAGAGGACGAACGCGGGGGCGTCCCCTTGGAACTCGAAACCGGGAAGACCGGGGGCCGGCATGCCCTGGAGCAGGACGAGATCGAAGGATCCCGGCGGGCCGACCCAGATGCCTCGGCCGGTCACGTCGGTTTCGCCTCCGAACGCGATCTCGCCGGCGCCGTTGAGGAGCGTGTGCTGCAGCTGGATGAGGCTCGTGAAGACCTCGCCCGGCACGCCGGGCGCCGGATCTCCGTCCCGGGCCACGAGCGAGAGGCTGCCCGGAGTGCCGAACCAGATTCCCTCGTCGTTCGCCGACGTGATGCCCGGTCCCGTGAGGACGCCGCCAAAGACGACGTCTCCGGCGTCGTTGATCTTCGGTTCGCTCACGAAACCCTGGAACACGACGCCACCCCCGACCCCGGGTGCCGGGCTCCCGCTCCGCGCCACGAGCGCAACCGATCCGGGCGCACCGAACCACACGCATTGGTCGTTCACGCCCGGAACGACGCCCGGGCCGCTGACGAAACCGATGAACGCCACCTGCCCGGCGCCGTTGATCCTGGCGTAGCTCAGAAACGGAGTCGCGAGCGACGTGGAGATCACGACTCCCGCGGGCAGGCCCGGCGCCTGGTCTCCCTGGCGCGCGACCAGCGCAATCGCCCCGGGCAGGCCCGCCCAGAGCCCGTGGTCGTTGAAGAGGGTGATCCCGGCTCCGGTCAGGGTTCCGAAGAACGCCACCGCTCCCGAGTTCCCCAAGGTGATCGGGTTCTGGATGTTCAGGAGCGCCGACGGAATCCCCGGAGCGGGCTCTCCGCACAGCCGCGCCAAGCCGAAGGGCGAGCCCGTGAAGATCCCAAACCGGCGCAGCCCGATGTTGTCGGACATGCTCCAGTGCGCGGCCACCGTTCCGCTCTCGTTCACCAGGGGGCGGTTCGGCGCGCACTCGTACTTCCACGGACCACCCGGAACGCCCTCTGCCCCGAGGGTAGGATCTCCCGCCCGGGCGACCACGCCGCTCAGGCCGGACGTGGTTCCGGCCAGGATGGCGTGGTCGTTCAGGCCCACCGTGACGGCGGGCCCCTCGAGTTGCGCGGAGATCACCGTGAGCCCGGCATCATTGAGCTCGACCAGCGCCTGGAATCCGCCCAGCCCCGAGAAGTTCGTGCCGGGGGGCGTCCCGGGGACGGGATCGCCAGTCAGGACCACCGTCGTGAACGGCGCCGCCGCCCGCGAGACCGGGACTGGCCCGATGAGAGCTGCTGCGATGAGAGCTGCTGCCACGAGCCCGGCGACGTGCCGACTCGATCGGTTTCCGTTTCGCACGGTCGTACTCCTTCCGCCGTCGTTGTCGGTAGTGATGGCGAAAGGGGAGACGATCGAAGCGGGGTCGGAATCACAACCGCCCGCGCGATCCCCGGAAGAGAATCACGACGAGCGCCACGACGGCGCCGGCGCCGAGGATGAGCCTCCAGGTGCGCCCGGCCGACGGCGGCGCCAGCGGCACTCGCCCGAGCGGCTCGCCCAGGAGGACGTAGGGCGCCCAGACCCAGGGTGACCCCCGCCCTTCCGCGGCGAGCAGCTCGAGCTTCGCCCCACGCAGGGCGTCCACCTTCGAGTCGCCGGCGGAGAGGCGCCGGTAGAACGCGGACATCAATCGCGCGGTGCTCCGATCCTCGACGTCGCCCCAGGTCGCGACGACGGAGCGCGCTCCTGCCACGAAGAAGGCGCGGGCCAGGCTCAGCTCACCTTCGCCCAGAAGCGGGCGGCCGCGCGCGGACTGGCAGGACGCGAGGACCACGAGCTCCGCCTGGAGCGGGAGGCGGGCGATCTCCCGCGACTGCAGGAAGCCGTCGCCTTTCCCGCCGGGCTCCGTCGCGAGAACGAGGGCGGACCGCTCCGGCGCTTCGTGGCTGGAGAGCGCGTGCGCGGCGAAGTGCAGCACGCCGAACCGGTCGAGGGGCTGCGCGCCGAGCTGCCCCTCCGTGGCGACGACGACGCCTCGGCCGCGACCCGCCCGCCGTACGAGCTCGACGGCCTCGCTGCGGGTCGCGGGCAGCTCGCGCAGCTCGAGGCCCTGATCCTCGTAGACCTCCCGCAGCGGGCCCGTCGGGTGTCGCTCCGGCTCGCTCGCCGCCAGCGCGAGCACCCGGGCGTGCGGCGTCGCGCTCCGCTCTGACAGCTCGGCCAGCACGCTCGCCGAGGAGACGTAGGAGACGGCGATCTCCTCCACCAGGAAGCACCGCGCGGCGCCCGACGACGTCAGCAGGACGTCCAGGGGGAACGGCGACAGGACGCCGTCGGGAACGACGATCCAGCGCCGCACGCCCGCTCCCGCCGCTTCGCGGATCGGATCCGCGAGGCTCTCTCCGAGGCGGCGACTCTCCTCCTCCCAGCCGGCCGATCGAGCGGAGAGCGCGATTCCGAGATTCAGGACGGAGGCGGCAAGCTCCACCGGCGTCGGTGCGAGGAGCAGCGCGCGGAGCCCGTGGCGCGTCACTACGAACGCGTGGACGCGTCTCGGCGTGACGGCGAAGGCGACGAGCACCGTCCCGTCATCCAGGAGCGCTTGGACCTCCTCCACCGTCCGTACCCTCGCGAGCGGGGAGTCCCGCGAGTCGGCGCCGCGCTGCCGCGCCTCCCCGGCGAGGTGATCGGCCTCCAGCTCGAGGACGGCGATCCTCTCCCGGATGTCCCGCAGCCGCGCCGCCGAAGCGTATCCGGCGCGCTCCTCCGCGCGCAGCGAGTCCGCCTCCGATTCCAGGCGCTGCAGGCGACGCCCCGCGGCCGCATCCGGCTGCATGAGGGCCGGATCGAGCGCCGCCAGACTCTCCGCGAGCGATCTCGCCTTCGCCCGCTCGAAGATCTCGAACGACCGCCGCGTGGCGTCGCCCTCCTCCCCGCCGGCGTTCTCGAGCAGGAGCTCGACGGCCTGCCGGTAGATCATCTGCCCCTCCTCGCCCACGGTGAGCCGCTCCCGCGCGTCGGCGAGTCCGAGGCGCCGGGACTCCAGCGCGTCGATCGCCTCCAGCACGAGCCGGAGCGCCGTGCCCCGATCACCTCGCGCGCGGGCCGCCTCGGCGAGGCGGCCGAGCAGCCAGGGCACGTGGTCCGGCGCGCCGGCCCGCGCCACGGAAAGAGCTTCC